>JBGAUP010000478.1:0-2232 GCA_044228585.1 Runella sp.
ACTTTTAGAACGTAAATCCCAAAACATAGGGGCATCGGCAGGGTTGGTTGCT
This sequence comes from Runella sp., assembly GCA_044228585.1. GTDB lineage: Bacteria > Bacteroidota > Bacteroidia > Cytophagales > Spirosomataceae > Runella. The sequence continues at coordinate 53 of JBGAUP010000478.1, forward strand.
TCTTTTAATGTAACTCCATTAAAGGCAGCGTTGAGGACGGTTTGAGAATTTCGCTTTACAAATGGAATATCGTTGGGGCTTTTAAAATCTCGCTTGCTTCCGGTGCCTACTCCGTTTACGCCAATAGATATTTCTAAGCTTTCGGCAAAGCCAAATTCGGGATGATGGCAAGTAGCACACGCCACGTCTTTGTGTCCTGAAAGAATCGGGTCAAAAAACAATAAACGCCCTAAGGCTACTTTCTCGGGTGTAGTGGGATTGCTGTCAGGAGTAGGGATTTCCGTTGGTAAGGCTGCCAATTTTGTAATGTCATCTTCATCATTGACTTTGTTGGTCTTTTCTTGTTTGGTTTCATCTGTACAACCCAATGTGATTGAGCCTATCCACAAGCCAGTTACTACAACCAATAAAATAGGCCGAAAAGTCATCGTTTTACAATTAATTGCCCTTTATCTACAAGAGTATGGCTTTGATGACAATTTAAAAATGATTAAGGTCAATCCTTTTGATAAGAAACAAACACAATTCGCTTACTATCAGGCGACCAACAGGGGGAATTCAATGTACCCTGACCCCCTACAAAAACTTCGGTCAAGTCTTTGATTTGTTTCGTTTTCGTATTCATTAAACGAAGTTTTACTTCTTTGCCAAACGGATGTTTTCCTTTTTGGTCTTCTAAATAAGCCAAATAGACAATCCAATTTCCATCAGGACTGGGGTGGGCATACCAATTATCAAACTCGTCATTGGTAAGTTGTTCTTGCTCCGTTCCGTCGGGTTTCATTCGATAAAGATGGACTCGGCCCGTACGGTGAGAACTAAAATAAATAAACTTGGAATCGTAACTGTATTCGGGTGCATCATCCAGTCCCACGGCATTGGTTAGCCGCAATTCTTCTCCTCCTGCGGTTGGGAGTTTATAAACGTCCCATTCACCATTTCGCTGCGCTGAATACAAAATATTTTTACCCGACCGGCTTACGCCGTGCCAAAGAGAGGGAGCGTTTTCGGTAAGTAAAGTCGGTGTACCACCTTCAATAGATACTTTAAAAATTCGTGAATTATTAACCGCACCCGTGGCGGCATCATTCTGACTAAAAAAAAGAGTTTTCCCGTCGTAGCTCATCCCATGGGCATTGATACAGCGATTGACTAAATCCGTATTAATAACGCCCAGTAATTCGCCTTTCAATGATATTTTTTCGAGTAATCCTTTTCGATTGATGATAAAGTACTTCCCGTCACGCGACCAATTGGGAGATTCTATGAATGAAGTTCCTGTTTGTATTACTTGCCTTTTTCCACTTTTGATGTCAAGAACCTCTAAGTTACTCGTCATTTTAGGGGATGATTGCCCCAAAACCAATCGCGTAGCCAAGCAAACAGCGGCAAAGATGAGTTGTTTCATAACTCGCACATTAATAATAGAGCCATTGGGATTTTGAATAACTTATTCCCAACTTAGTTTGTATTTCAAAGACACAAGCCCCGTGCTATATACTTTACTATCAGTCAGCGTGAGCCACTTTCGTTCTTTGAGTTGGCTAAAAAGTGGCTTGCCCGCACCTAATACAATAGGGTGAATAGAAAGCCAAACTTCATCAACCAGCCCCAAATTCATTAAATGATTGGTCAGTTCAGCCCCTCCAAAAAGCCAAATATCTTTACCTGGCTGGTTTTTGATTTTCCTTACTTGAGCCTCAATATCCCCACTAATCAATTGTCTGTCTGACTTAAATTCAGATAAAGTATTAGAAAATACGTATTCTGTCAGTTTGGGAAGCCAGGTTTTTTGGCCCTCGTCAGCCAAAGCCATCTCGTAGGTTTTTCGCCCCACAAACAAGGCATCAATCCGCTTAAAAAACTCGTTTAGCCCGTAATCTTGGTCAGTAAAACACCAGTCGTATTCTCCGTTGGGGCCTTCGATGTAGCCGTCGAGGCTTACGGCAAGACCTAAAATAACTTTTCTCATATCGTTAGGAAATAGCGTAAAGAGTTGTGATTATCAACTCCTTTTTTTGAATTTTTGAGTAATTATGTTGTTATAAGCAGCCTGAATCCCTTCTACAAATGCTGATTTTTTGACCCGATTAAGGTCAACGTGGGTCCAGCCCATTTTACCCCATTTGTTGGGTACAGGATAAAACGCGTTGTCTTCGCAGAAAAGAGTCTGTTGTTCG
>JBGAUP010000099.1:0-19017 GCA_044228585.1 Runella sp.
GTAGTTACTGATGAGCGCAACCGCACAGGCGAGTATATCCTGACGGGTTCACAGAATTTTCTGATGATGGAGAAAATCACGCAGTCGTTGGCGGGGCGGGTAGCTATCTTTGATTTATTGCCCTTTTCGTGGCTCGAACTTAAAACTACACCCTACCAGCCTTCCAGTTGGGAGCAGTACGTAGTCACGGGTTCGTATCCCCGAAAATTAGTACAAGGGATTGAAGCTGACATTTTTTATGAAAACTACCTGCGTACCTACGTGGAGCGTGATGTAAGGCAAGTAAAAAATATTTTGGATTTGGTTTTGTTTCAGCGGTTTATCCAATTGTTGGCAGGGCGCATCGGACAACTGTTCAACCAGCAAAGTTTGGCGGTAGAATTGGGACTCGACCACAAGACCATTAATGCTTGGATGTCGGTGTTGGAGACGTCCTTTATCGCCTATCGTTTGCAGCCTTACTACCAAAACTTCAACAAACGAGTGGTAGGTACGCCCAAGGCCTATTTTTACGATACAGGTTTGGCGGCGTATTTACTCGGCATCAAGTCAACGGAGGAACTGCAACTGCATTTTGCCAAAGGAAGTCTATTTGAGAATCTAATTATCAATGAATTACACAAAAACGTAGCCAATAAAGGCACTCGACCCCGCTTTTATTTTTGGCGAGATTATACCCAAAACGAAGTGGATTTGCTCATTCAAGACGGGCTGAAACTCCACGTCGTTGAAATCAAAGCGGGTAAAACTATCCACACGGAGTTTTTCAAGGGGCTGAGTTATTTCAAAAAAATAGTCCCCGATGCCCACTTGAATTTAGTCTATGGGGGCGACGAGTACCAACAACGTAGCGATTGGACGGTGCGTGGGGTGTCGCATTTAGATACGATTTTGGGCTAAAATATGCTTCATCAAGACTTTCTAAACTTTTCGCGGGGTTTAATGTGTTGATTTTTAGTGAGTTAAGTTGTTTTGTGTTAATTTAATGATTACACTCTGTTTTTTAATATAAATTTGTAGAATACAATCGCAAAATTTATATAAAATGATAACAAGGCAGTTGGAAGCACTGATTCAAAACCGTTGGGATTCGGGTAAGGTAATCATCGTTTTGGGACCTCGGCAGGTGGGTAAAACCACCCTGCTCGAACATATCTGTAAACAAAATGGGGAGTACACCTTTATGAACGGGGATGATATTGACACCCAAAACCGCCTCGAAATCAACAACGAAGAACAACTCAAACGACTGCTTTCGGGAAAAACCACCGTGTTTATTGACGAAGCCCAACGCATTAAAAACATTGGTCTCACGCTCAAAATCATTCACGACCGCCTCAAACACATCCGATTGGTGGTAAGTGGTTCTTCGGCACTCGAACTCGGCAGTAGCATCATCGAACCGCTCACGGGACGTAAATGGGAATACCACTTGTTTCCTATCAGTTGGGGCGAATTGGTGCAACACAAAACTTACTGGAATGCCCTCCAACAACTCGAAACTCGACTGATTTATGGGATGTATCCCGAAGCCATCAACCAAGAAGGACAAGAAGAGGAGGTATTGCGGCAAATAGCGGGGAGTTATTTGTACAAAGATTTGCTGAATTTTCAGGGTATCCGCAAGCCCGACATGCTTTCAAAACTGCTGACAGCTTTGGCACTACAAGTAGGTTCAGAGGTATCATACAATGAGTTATCCAACACGCTCCGCATAGACCGAGCTACTATTGAACAATACATTGGGTTACTAGAACAGGCTTTTGTGGTGTTTAGATTGCAGCCTTTTAGCCGAAACCTTCGGAACGAAATCAGCAGCAGCCGAAAGATTTATTTCTACGACAACGGTATCCGTAATGCTATTATTGGTAATTTCAATCCATTGGCCTTGCGGACAGATACAGGGGCCCTTTGGGAGAATTTCCTCATCAGCGAGCGCATGAAAGCCAATCATTACCGCCAAGCCTACGGGAATCGGTATTTTTGGCGTACCCACGCCCAACAGGAAATAGATTACATAGAAGAATACGACGGAGGGCTACACGCCTATGAGTTCAAGTGGAATCCGAAAGCAAAGGCGAAGTTTTCCAAGACTTTTACCGATGCTTATCCCACCGCTACTACGCAGTTGATTACAAGGGATAATTTTGATGCGTTTTTGAGGTGATTGAGGAAATTCTGTACAGAATCTCGACAAAAATTCTGATAATTTGTAACGAAAAAATACTTTTTCTATGCCTCGTACCCTCCTTTGTCAACTCGGTGTTCATACCATCATCTTACCCGAGGCGTTTTTGCTGGCACCTGATGAATTTACGGAGGTACATGCCATCGGTACAGACAATACCAAAAGTGATTACCACTTGCCCTTTCAGTTTTTTGCCCGATATCCGCATGTGACGTTTACCCTGACCATACTCAAAGAGTTTGAAATGGTTGCTTCGGCAGCAGAGCATGAGCAGTACGAAGAAGCCCTTTGGCGCTGGTATGTGCATCATTTGCCTGCTGAGGGCCTGCCTACGGTCTGTTTGTCGGGTGGTATGAAAAGCATGGTGGCATCCCTGCAAAAAGCCGCTCATTTGTTTGGGGCAGAGGAGGTTTTTCATGTATTGGTGAATCGTCCTGAGCCTACGACTCTTGAAGAACTCGCCCAAAACACCCACCGTATTGATTTTGTAAAAATGGGGCGTGATGACGGCTGGGCTATGCTGCGGCATTTGTGTAGGGCAGATACCCTCCCAATAGAGACCGAGCTGCGCCCTGAAGGCGGGAGCTGGTTGAAGATGCCCACCGATTTTCGATTGCGCCAAACTGTGCAGCAACTACTCGATGCCACGCGCCTACGCACACATCCGCAGGTGGGTGAGTTGCCATTTAATAGCTTGGCATTGCTCACTGCCGAGCAGCAGGGTTGGCTACAACAACCCCTCCAATGGGACGACCTTGATTGGCTACAGCAACTCCCCAAAACCGAGCTTCATTGCCATTTGGGAGGCTTTGCGGCCTTTGGCGAGGCCCTCGAAGCCGTGCGCCAGGCTGATAATGACGGCACGGTTTTTCCGAATACCCTTGTTCCACCAGCCGATTGGCCGCTGCCGCCGCAGCCTATAAAGCTCGACGACTACATGCGACTGGGCGATAATACGGGTACGCAACTCTTCAAAAACCCCAAACGCCTCCAAAAACAGATAGAGCTGCTGTACCGCCACCTCGAAGCCGAGAACGTACACTATGCCGAAATTCGTTGCTCACCCGATAACTATAAAACCAACACTCGTTCGGCTTGGGAGGTGTTGGAGCATATTAGGCAGTGTTTCCAAGGGTTGATGGAGGACGGTGGGCGCTGTCACGTAAATCTGATTGTGATTGCTACCCGCAAACAAGAAGGCGACCTGTCGCCCATTAGTAGGCATTTGGCACTGGCTGTCACGGCTTCACAACACATCAGCACCGACCATCAGTGCCGTGTAGTAGGGGTGGACTTGGCGGGCTTTGAAAACCCCTCCACCCGAGCGGCCTATTTTGCGCAGGACTTTGTGGGTGTACATCGCTGCGGGCTGGCCGTGACGGCACACGCGGGCGAAAACGACGATGCCGAGGGTATTTGGCAAGCTGTACACGCCTTGCACGCGCGGCGTGTAGGCCACGCGCTTCACCTGTGGCAAGCACCCGATTTGATGCGTACCATGGCCGACCGTAAAATCGCGGTAGAGATGTGCCCCTATGCCAACTACCAAATCAAGGGCTTTGCGCCGATGTCGGAAGCCGATGGTAAGACTTACCCCAGCTACCCGCTCCTCGACTATCTGCGGAAGGGCGTATTGGTGACGGTCAATACCGATAACATTGGTATTTCGGTGGCTTCGTTGAGCCAGAATTTTCAACTGTTGAGCCTACTTTGCCCCAATATTACCCGCCTACAAGTACTCCAACTCATCCGCAACGGCTTGGAAGCGGCCTTCATCAGCCCCAATTTACGCCAACAACTCCTTCAACAATTTGACCAAACGGTATTTCAAGCGTGTAAAAAACAAATAGAAGTATGAAAAAGATACTCTTAGCCAATATTGGCAATCGGAATTTAAAATATAGGGGAGAAACCTACTATCATAAAACACACGGAAGCACCTTCAAAGAATGGACACTAAGTTTATTGAATAATTTTGATTCGTTAGTTGACGACTTATCCATCAATATTCTGAACGATTTGCTGGAGGTTCAGAAAGAGCATTTGGGGGAGGTGATTTTATTTACTTCAAATCAGATTGATGAGCAGAAACAAGATCAAGATACAATCTACGAAGGGCAAATCTTAAAACAGCTTATCGAACGTGAGTACGGTTTGGCGGTACGGTTGATTGAAGTTAACTGTAAAGTAACAGACAACGATTTATTGCTGCGTTTCTACCGATACCAACTCTATGAGCTTAAAAATCAGCATGGTAGTGATTTAGAAGTAGTGATTTGTGATGCAGGTGGGACGGCGCAACAAAAATCAGCCTTGAAGATTACGGCCGAGTTTATGCTTGATGTAGATTGTTTTGAGGTATGGTACGTAAATCCTGACAGCCACTTAGAGGCAGTACAACAACAAGAGTACAGACGTATCATTGACGAAATCCAAGTAAGTTCTTTAGTCCAAAATGGCCAGTTTGAAGGTGCATTATCGCTTTATAGTCAGTTACCTACCGAACTTCAAAACCCTGATGTATCAGCATTACTACAAGTAGCTGCCAAACGAATTCGTTTTTTTTGGAACGACGCCCAACTATCGGTATCTAAATCATGGAAAACAGACCAAAGATTTGCACTTGTGTATGATTTTAAAACTGAAGCTATTTTTCAGAATTACGAAAACGATTTTAAAGAAGATTTTCCCAATAAAAACAAACTATTTCAGATTGCCGAGCGATTTGAAATGGCGGATTTCTTTTTCCAAATCGGAGATTGGTCGTTGGCGGTGCTTAACTATGCAATCTTTATGGAGAGTTTTTTGAATCAATTTATCACGAATCGAACCAATTTTGACCTAGTTGGTAGTTATGAAAAAGGAAGTAATGAGATGGTTCAAGAAATTAAAAACTACTATGATGGCATTATAGCTTTTTTTGGCGGACGTGTACAGAAAGGGGTTCCTTTGTCTATCAAATATGCTCAGACACTTGCGGATAAGGATAGTCCGACCTACGAACTCCTACAGATTTTTGAAGGTTTGAACGAAGTAACGAACAAAACCCAGAAAGGACTCCAAGTACTACGCAATTCCTTGGTTCACAATGGAAAGAGCGTTACTAAAAAAGATATGAACAATCATTTGCCTTTTTTTGAGCAAAACATAAATGATACCCGTCGGTTATTAGGGTTAGCTCAAAAGAATAGTTTTGTAGATATGCAATATTGGCTGACTCAGCTACTTAAAAATTGAATGAGGTATGTTTGGGCTATTCGGCATCAGCCGTTTATCGTTATTGTTTGTTTTTAGGTTGATTTATTGCCCTCATCAATCATATAGCGTTCCAGCATACATTGGGCAAGGGCTCGCATCTGATTTCGTAACGAGATGGGGGTCAATACTTCACAATCTGCCCCCAACTCCAAAATCTTGCTGATAAGTTCTCTGTTTACAATCACTTTCAACTCTATCTCTACCCAATCGTCGGCTTCTTCGGCTAAGTATTGACTGGGGTGTAGGGGTTTGGTCAGGACATAGTCGGCGGTGATGCCATGGAGTCGAAGCCTCACCTCTTCGGGCTGCTGCAAAGTGGGGGTGTCGTATCGAGTGACGCCAATGACAGGCGTAAAATAGGTGGAAAAATCCCAGCAGTCGTTGGCCTGAAATTCGATTGGGATAGGTTCAGAAACCCGAATACGGTCTAAGGCCAAATTGAGGAGCTGGGTGGGGATGGCATGGTTGCGACCATACAAGTACCATCTGTTTTGATATTCTTTGAGCAGATAGGGGTGCAGCTTAAAATCAAATGTGCGATTTTGGAAGTCTGTATAACGAATACCGAGGGGTTGTTTTTCGACAATGGCCTTGTACAATGCGCTTAGGTGGGTGCGCCCCTCGTAGGCGCGATTGATCTCAAATTGCACGACTTTTTGTTGGTTGGAAGATTCGTGTTGTTGGAGGCGGTCGGCGAGTTTGAGTTGAAGCTTAGCCACTTCTTCAAACATGTCCAATCCCTCAAACTGTCGCAACAAACCCAACGCTTCACGCATGAGGGCGATTTCGTCGGAGCGATGCTGGCCATGTAGCGAATAATGATGGGTATAGTGGTATTTGGCAGCTCTGAGAGGTATGGGTGCGCCTTCGTCGCGTAGGCGGGCAATGTCCTCGCGGATGGTACGCATACTGGGGCGTTTTGCTTCGCCTAATATATGGGCACATTGCGCAGCTAACTGCTCCCAAGTGAAATGTAGGAGGGTATTGAGATGGGTGTGTATAATCTGACGGCGTTCGTATTGGTTTTTGTCTAAGGGCATGGTGAGTGATAAGTGAGGAAGTTAATGCAAAAAGATTGCATTATGGTTGGTTTACTTGCTGCTTCATCATTCAATGATAGTCATGCAACTTATCTTGGACAAACGCGGGGCTTCGCTCTCGGTGAAGGGTGGGCGTTATTTGGTTCGATACGACGACCAGCAGCATTGGATACCTCCTCATACGGTCAAGAGTATATGCTTGCATCCTGCTACCAAAGTGACACACGAGGCCATTGCTACTGCACTCCAACACGATACGGATGTGCAGTTTGTGGACGCGAAGGGTTTTCCTGTGGGGCGGGTGTGGTCGGGGCGATTTGGGAGCATTTCGACCATCCGTAAAAATCAGGTGACGTTTGCGGCGAGTCTCAAAGCCGCCGACTGGATTCGATATTTGCTGATTAGGAAGGCCGACAATCAGCTTTCGGTGTTGGGACTGCTCAAAACTCTGATGGCCGACCATAAACCACCGCTCAAGGAAGCTGCGGAGGTGATTCATCGGTACAAAAACAAGCTCCACAAATGGCAAGTGGCTGATTTGTACGAGACTTACACGACTTTTCGGGGCTATGAGGGCATGATGAGTAAGGCGTATTTTGGGGCGATTAGCCAAGTGTTGCCTGAGCGCTATCGGTTCAAAAAACGCTCGCAGCATCCTGCCCTGGATATGTTCAACTGCCTGCTCAATTATGCCTACGGGATGTTGTATGGCTACGTGGAAGCAGCACTTATCAAAGCGGGACTGGATCCTTATTTGGGAGTGATGCACCGCGACGAATACAACCGCCCCGTTCTTACCTACGATGTGATAGAGGTCTATCGGTGTTGGGCCGATTATGTGGTATGTCATTTGTGTTGGCAAGAGGTGATTTTTGAAGATTTCTTCGATGTGACCAATGGGCAGTATTGGCTCAACTCGGCGGGTAAACGCATCTTGATTCAGTCGCTGAACGATTATTTGGGTGAAATCATTGAAATGAATAAGTTGAGCCGCTCGCGCCTGACCCACATTGAGCTGGAAGCTCAGCAATGGGCAGCTATGCTCAAAAAAAATGTGGATGCTTGAGAGGGGGTGGGTAAGGCGAACGGTTCTAAATCCACCTAAAATCCATTAAATCAATTTTGCATTTTTACTTACTTACAATCGTTCTTGAAAATGTACCTTGGTCAAAACATCCGTCAAAATCCTCCCGAAGCGTTGGGAGTTGTGGCCATAGATGAAGTGGTGTCCATGATTCGTGATCCCGCCCACGCGCTTGCTACCCAAACCGCCCGCCTACGTAAGGTGAAACAGCTCGACAAGGCTGCTTATGCTACCGCCAAGCTGTCGCTGCCCTACATTGTGGGGAGTAGTTTTCGGGAAGGGATTCGCCATCACGATTATTTTGAAGAAGTGCGTTATTTGGGGCTGGATTTTGATGATTGTTTTGCTACCGAGGCTACGCGCCGGCAGTTGTGGGAGCGCATTAGGCAGCGCGATGAGGTGCTACTGGCGTTTACGTCGCCCTCCAATACAGGGTTGAAAGTATGGTGCCAGTTGGCTACTCCTTGCGATTATCCCGATTGGTTTCGAGATTTTTATCGGCACTATGCCACGGCTTTTGCTGAGGCGGTGGGGCTGACTGGAAAAGTAGATTTGCGTACCTGCGACGTAACGAGGGCGTGTTTTTTGGCGCACGACCCAGAGGTATATTACAACCCACGTGTCCAACCGCTCGATTGGGAAGCGTGGTTGCAGGCCCACAATACGGCTTACGAGCCTGCGCCTGTGGTACTTACGGCTCCTGTACGTGCACTGACACCCGAAGTTTATCAAGACTTGCGCAAGCTCACCAATCCCAACGCCCCTACGCGAGCACCCAAGCGGCCTCCTTTTGTGCCCGAAATTTTGCATCAGTTGCCCGCACAGCTGCAACCTTTGCTCGAATCCCAAGGTATCACACTGACTCAGTACTTGCCCATTCAGTTTGGATTGCAACTGCAAGCAAAAAAAGACCTGTGCCGCGCAGAGGTCAATGTTTTTTATGGCAAAAAAGGCTTTTCGGTGGTAAAAACTACCAAAAGTGGAATGGATGCCGTGTTGATGCAACAGTTGTACGATGTAGTATATACGTTACTATTTCAGCCTGAACTTCCCCTTGACTCGTTTTGACTATCCTCGACCATTTACGATTATGCCCCGACGCCCGCGCCAACCTCCTTTAGAACTCCTCAATGAGGCCAATATTTTGCAAATAAGTGGTTTGACGCCTCAGCCTAACCCAGAAGTACCCGAAGACTTACCGCAGCAGCCGCTACCCATCAGGATTCAACAGCTGATAGCTCTCCTTCAAAAAGCACCTTATAAACCTTCCGAAGAGATGTACTGTTTTATTATGTATGATATTGAAAACAACAAAGTACGACGCCTCATAGCTAAGTATCTCGAAAAAAAAGGATGTTTGCGGGTGCAGAAATCGGTATTTTTTGCACAACTGCATCGGAAACTATACCGAGAGATTAGCGATACGATGCGTCAGATTCAGGCGAGTTATGACAATCAGGATTCTATCGTCATGTTGCCCGTAGGAGAGGATATGCTCAACAATCTACTGGCGATTGGCAAAGAGTTTGAGTTTGAATTTTCGGCAATAGCGCGGAATACCTTGTTTTTTTGATTTTATCCGTTATTTTTGGGACTCTAAAGGTACAAAAAATGTTGTGTTATGCTAAGAAAAAATTGTATATTATCGTTTTTGTCGGGCGTAACTTGTTCACAATCAGTCCCAAATCTGCCTATGCTCCCAACAACCTCACATCCAGTAGAATAAGGATTAAGACACAAAGTCTTTTTTACCTTGTTGTATATCATCAACAAGACTCCCAACAACCTCACATCCAGTAGAATAAGGATTAAGACAACGTATCTTTATCTTCCTGTTCAAGTTTATCTGCCCAACAACCTCACATCCAGTAGAATAAGGATTAAGACTGTGTGGCTGATTAAGAAACGCGACAAGACCAGTATCCCAACAACCTCACATCCAGTAGAATAAGGATTAAGACTTTTGCTTTTTGGCGGCCATACTCTAAAGGAGTTGTTAATCCCAACAACCTCACATCCAGTAGAATAAGGATTAAGACCTCGACAAGTAAATGTTTAAAAATAGATTGGGCCCAACAACCTCACATCCAGTAGAATAAGGATTAAGACCCAAACAAAGGCTAACATTAGAACTGTGAAGAACAAACACCCAACAACCTCACATCCAGTAGAATAAGGATTACTGTCTGTGTCATTTCGCCAAGATGGGCTTTTTATTTCACCAACCTCACATCCAGTAGAATAAGGATTAAGACTGCTTTTACAGATTCTCTGGTATTACCCAACCTCACATCCAGTAGAATAAGGATTAAGACTTAGATTCGTCAAACGCTCATTTCCTTCCCAACAACCTCACATCCAGTAGAATAAGGATTAAGACAAAATCTTGCGGCTACCTGTGGTTGTGGTTGAGTTTTCCCAACAACCTCACATCCAGTAGAATAAGGATTAAGACTTTTTTTGTGATTTCAATCCATCGCCTTTAGTCCCAACAACCTCACATCCAGTAGAATAAGGATTAAGACTAGTGGGGTATGGCTGTTTCTCCCTCCTTCCTCCTTCCCAACAACCTCACATCCAGTAGAATAAGGATTAAGACTTATGTTTCGATACCCATTCAATTCCCCAAAGTAACCCAACAACTCACATCCAGTAGAATAAGGATTAAGACTGCGGCTGCTTCGTCCCTTGCCCTGAATGGCTTCACCAACAACCTCACATCCAGAATAAGACAAGACTGAACATTTTTTCACTAAAAGATTTTGCGATTTTTTCAACCCTCACAAGTAGAATAAGGATTAAGACACTTGGTTAAGTATGTACCAGTACTTGTTTACGTGCCCAACAACCTCACATCCAGTAGAATAAGGATTAAGACTTGACCCGGGCAACCGAATCAATTAGAGAAATTAGAGCCTCTCCCAACAACCTCACATCCAGTAGAATAAGGATTAAGACCCCAGTTTCCATGCACTGGGATAAAATTAAGCCTGCCCAACAACCTCACATCCAGTAGAATAAGGATTAAGACAGATTGGCTTGTTGTTTATATCAGTGATATAGGCGGCCACCCAACAACCTCACATCCAGTAGAATAAGGATTAAGACATCGAACGTTGCTATGCTCCAAACCGGTATTTGCCCGCCCAACAACCTCACATCCAGTAGAATAAGGATTAAGACCCTGTGAAGTGGAACGCTTTTATTTTAACTTTTTCCACCCAACAACCTCACATCCAGTAGAATAAGGATTAAGACTTTCGTTGTAGAAGCGGTTGGCTTCACGCGCTAATGCGTCCCAACAACCTCACATCCAGTAGAATAAGGATTAAGACATCAATCAATGAAATTAGGGTCTCTTTTTCTGAAACCCAACAACCTCACATCCAGTAGAATAAGGATTAAGACCGTTGTCACTACGGCATAGTTATCTTGTATTAACCGACCCAACAACCTCACATCCAGTAGAATAAGGATTAAGACGTAGGCTGCAAAGTGCGCATGGTTTGTCTTACCCAGTCTCCCCAACAACCTCACATCCAGTAGAATAAGGATTAAGACAGGCCAGTGTTTAATCTAATCATTGTTTTTTTTGTTTCCCAACAACCTCACATCCAGTAGAATAAGGATTAAGACACCGTGTCACTCTTGCCTATAAGAATGCGGTTAGGACCCAACAACCTCACATCCAGTAGAATAAGGATTAAGACTAAGTATATCTCAAATCTTGGTCTGTCTCTGATAGCATCCCAACAACCTCACATCCAGTAGAATAAGGATTAAGACTATTGTTTGACCGCCTATTTTGAGCGGTCTTTCACAATTCCCAACAACCTCACATCCAGTAGAATAAGGATTAAGACCAATCACTTTTCCAGTTTCACCTTGTACAATTTCTAACCCAACAACCTCACATCCAGTAGAATAAGGATTAAGACATTAATGGCAGGTGGTTTTCCGTCCATGGCATACCATCCCCAACAACCTCACATCCAGTAGAATAAGGATTAAGACAAACTTTCTAAGCCCTCAAGAACAATTTTCTCGTAACCCAACAACCTCACATCCAGTAGAATAAGGATTAAGACATTCCCTCGCCTCCTGGGGAGACGGGCATCTCAACAACGTCCAACAACCTCACATCCAGTAGAATAAGGATTAAGACCAACAACGTGCGGCCATACCAGCCGTTGTTTTCTGTAACCCAACAACCTCACATCCAGTAGAATAAGGATTAAGACGCTTTCTTACATCCTCTATACCCTCGGATAGTGACCCAACAACCTCACATCCAGTAGAATAAGGATTAAGACTCGAACAACTGAGTCAATCAACAAAATTAGAGCCTCCCTTTCCAACAACCTCACATCCAGTAGAATAAGGATTAAGACAATTACTTTTAAAGCTTTTAAGAAAAGTATTTTTCAAAGCCAACAACCTCACATCCAGTAGAATAAGGATTAAGACTATTTGGCGAATATTGCCGTTTACTGCACGCGTTCCAATACCAACAACCTCACATCCAGTAGAATAAGGATTAAGACTAAGCGATTATATACCAGCTATTACACCATGAAAACACCAACAACCTCACATCCAGTAGAATAAGGATTAAGACTACTATCCAACCGTACACCAACGGAGTTTTTTAACGCCAACAACCTCACATCCAGTAGAATAAGGATTAAGACCGTTCGTTTCCCCGATAAGACGAAACTATTAGTAACCCCCAACAACCTCACATCCAGTAGAATAAGGATTAAGACTTTCGGCTTTGGCTCTTTCCGTCTCTAATTTCTTCTTCCAACAACCTCACATCCAGTAGAATAAGGATTAAGACTTTTTTGTTAGGCTACACTTGGTCAAGTATGTACCCCAACAACCTCACATCCAGTAGAATAAGGATTAAGACCTGAGCAAACCATTTACTTTTGCGCGTTCCCTCTATATACCAACAACCTCACATCCAGTAGAATAAGGATTAAGACAGGCTGCACTTGGTCAAGTATGTACCGGCACTTGTTTCCAACAACCTCACATCCAGTAGAATAAGGATTAAGACGAGACAAGGAAATCCAAGTGAAACAAGGAAATCCAAGTCCAACAACCTCACATCCAGTAGAATAAGGATTAAGACCCGTCCAAGGAAAACCATTAACCATCGTGTACGCCACTAACCAACAACCTCACATCCAGTAGAATAAGGATTAAGACATATTAGGGACTCTTTTTCAGAAACGGCTTTCACCGCCAACAACCTCACATCCAGTAGAATAAGGATTAAGACGTAAGTACTTCATTTTCCTCATTTTCATTTTCCTCATCCAACAACCTCACATCCAGTAGAATAAGGATTAAGACTTCTAATCATAACTTTATAGGTTTTTGTTTAAAAATCCAACAACCTCACATCCAGTAGAATAAGGATTAAGATCGCACCCTCCATGTCGTCTTGGGTTAATTGTGGTTCCAACAACCTCACTGGAACGCCAGTCCGAATCCAGTAGAATAAGGATTAAGACTTTTGTTACAGGTTTCATAGTTTAGCAGCTTATTTTCCAACAACCTCACTGGAACGCCAGTCGGGGACGCCCAGTCCGAATCCAGTAGAATAAGGATTAAGACGAGATTAGAAAAGTGTATCAAAAAGGAAGTATTGCCAACAACCTCACTGGAACGCCAGTCGGGGACGCCCAGTCGGGGACGCCCAGTCCGAATCCAGTAGAACCGGGGCGCGCAGCCAAGGATGAAGACACTTCCTTTTCTTTCAAAGATTCATAGTTTACTATGCCAGTAACCTCACAGGAACGCCAGTCGGGGACGCCCAGTCGGGGACGCCCAGTCGGGGATTAAGACACTCTTTACTAACAGCAATTAAAGCGGTAAGTGAGAAAACCCGAAACCGATGGTAGAAAATGTGTTGTAATAAGTATAAAATCTGATATAGAAATAATTCTTGATTTATCCTTACTACTCTGATATTACGCAAAAGGATGTTTTATAAAATTCCGTAGGAATATTCCGTTAATAGCGTAAATGTCTGTTTACTTTAGCCGCACACCGTAGGTATCGGCGTCGTTCGGAGCAGGTTTGGATGAATACCGCCCTACTATTAATGGGCGATGCCTACGGCATACCAATTTTCGCAACATCAGTTATCACTTATCAAACAAAGACAAAGTTTTAAATGCGGCCACAAAATTTTTAGGTGAAAAAGCAAATAACATTACATTGCAAAGCAGAAACTACTGAACCCGAAGATTTTTCATTTTGATAGAAATCAGTGTGAATTTACGGTACGCCGTCGCGGTCTAAATCAGTGTCATCTGTGTGCCATATTCGACGATTTTAGCACACTGATAGCACAGATTTTAAGGATTTTCACAGTTTAAAAAAAATCTTCGGGTACAGTAAGCAGAAACAAACTGAAATACAAAAAAATTACAATTATGAAATTACTACTTTCCATTTCCCTCTTCTTGATTGCTCTGGCAGGTTTTGCACAAACCATTGACGAAACTGGCAAAATCGAGACCATCATTCAGACCATCAGAATAGATAGCGTGTGGGCAGGCCACCCAGTTGGTTTCTGTTTGTACACCCATGAAAACCGTCAGTATATTGCCTATTACAATGCTAACCACAATATGGTAGTTGGGCAAAGAAATCTGGATGAGCCTGAATTTCAACTGCACATTCTTCCAGCTACTACCCGCGAAACAGCTGGTGGCACAAGCACTGTAGTGGGGTGGGACAGTCATAATTTTGTAACCCTTGGTATTGACAAAGAGGGTTTTATTCACCTTTCAGGTAATGTCCATGTAAACCCGCTTACCTATTTCAGAAGTACAAAAGCCAACGATATTTCAACCCTCGAACAGATATTTGAAATGGTGGGAACCGAAGAAAAACGTACCACCTATCCGCATTTTATGCTCACAAAAGAGGGTGAACTTCTGTATCATTACCGCGATGGTGGCAGTGGCAACGGAAACGAGATTTATAATGCGTACAATACCCGTACAAAAAAATGGAGTCGTTTGCTCGATACACCTTTAACCGACGGACAGGGTTTGATGAATGCTTACCAAACCCAACCCACTTTGCTGAGGGACGGTTGGTATCACATGTACTGGGTTTGGCGCGATACACCTGACTGCTCGACCAACCACGACCTGTCGTACATGAAAAGCCTCGACCTGAAAAACTGGTTCGATGCTTTTGGAAAACCAATACAACTGCCGGCAACACTCGGCCAGAAATCGCTCATTATTGACCCAATTCCCGTGGAGGGAGGTATTATCAACTTGGCTGCTAAAATGGTTTTGGATGAAAAAAACAACCCTGTTTTTATATATCATAAATTCGATAAAAATGGAAATACGCAGTTGTATTCGGCTCATATTCAGGATAAAAGTTGGTTATATAAACAAATCACCCATTGGGACTATCGCTGGTTTTTCTCAGGAAATGGCAGCATAAACAGCGAAATTTTGTTAAAGGGATTTCAAAGAAGGCAAGATGGGAATTACGAAGTTGATTTCTGGCACATTAAATATGGAAATGGTACTATTTTGCTGAACAGTAAATTTGAAAACATTGGGAAAGTATTGAAGGCTCAACCTTTTGAAGTTGCTCAAAAACCAGAAGGTAATTTTCCGGGTTTGCTAATTCAGACCTCAGAGGATATTGGTGATTCAGAAAATGAGGGAAGCAGATATATTTTGAAATGGGAAACCATTAAACGTAATCGCGACCGTGCTCCCGAAAAACCCTGGCCTGGCCCCAGCCAATTGTATTTGTACAAACTAAAAAGTAACTAAAATCTTCCAAGGAGCTGAATGTGACATTCCGCGCAGCCCTCCAAAACCATATTCTATTTAGAATGGGGACGCCCAGTCTGGGACTACCGCCAGTAGCAGGCTTCTGCTTCTTGTCAATTACAAGGCCATCCAAAATGTAGTTAGGTATGTTGGCCACGTGCAGTGCAATCGTTGCCTTTGTCATTGGGATTTTTTTATTAAACGGTTTCTGTTATCAAAAACGACCGAAGTAAAATAGTGATGAAACCTTAGCGTTAATTGGGTATTGTTGTTTTTGAAAACGTCAAATAAATGCGAGTTTATTGGTTTTTGTGGGTAAGTGTTTTGGTTTTAGGAGCGATTGGGTGCACCGTTTCCGACATCCAACCACTTATTGAAGAAGAAGTCAGTGGCTATAAAGAGGTTTATGATGAACCTTATGGCCAAGACCCCTTGCAACGTTTTGATATTCATTATCCAGTAAGCGTGAATGGGCGTCCGTCGGAGGTATTGATTTTGTTGCACGGTGGGGCGTGGTCAGGAGGAGATAAATCGTATTTGACACCGACTGTGGATGCTCTTCAAAAGAGTAAGAAAAACTTAGCAGTTGTGAATATTAACTACCGACTGACGAGTACTTCGGGAATTCGGTTGGAACAACAACTGGCTGATATTCAGTTGTTAGTTGAGCATTTAAGGCAAAATGCCTCCCGTTACAATATCACTGATGGAAAATTTGTGATAGGAGGTGTGAGTGCGGGGGGACATTTGGCGTTGAACTATGCCTATTTAAAAGACACCAACCACATGGTCAAAAGCGTAGTGGGTATCGTAGCTCCTACGGATTTGACTTCAGAGACACTACGTGAGGCGGGCCTTGAAAAGCCGATTCAGCAGCTGATTGGAAAAACCTTTGATGATGCTCCCGAAGCATACCGAAATGCCAGCCCGATTTATAACCTAAGAGGCGATGCCCCGCCGACTATTTTGTTTTATGGGGGCAAAGATGTAGTGGTGCCACAAGGACAAGGAGAGTTGTTGAAAATAAAACTGAGCCTTTTTGGGGTAAAAAACCGTTACTATTTTTATCCCGAGGAAACCCACGATTTCTCTCCTAATCTCCTTGTTGATAAAATTCTAAGTTTGTACCTGACACGCTAATCTTGGTAAGGGAGCTCATTTAATTACCATTACAGTTCCTTTGATGGTTTGGTTAGTGAACCGAAGTCCGTAAAAATATTGACCAGCAGGAACGCCTTCCCCACACCATTTGAATTTTGTATCGGGAGAACTAAACACCATTTTTCCCCAACGATTATAAATCTCTACTTTCTCAAACTGAGGTCCACAAGCCACGCTCGAAATACCTTCGACAAAAAAACAGTCATTTTTGCCGTCGTTATTTGGGGTAATGACGTTAGGGGTGTTTTGTTCTACGTTGGTAGCAGTAGGTAAATCTCCCATGCGCAACCTGACCCCTAAAGTATCATTTTTTACGGGGCCGCAGCTGTTGTCTTCGGTGATAAAATTGACGACGACCTCTTTGCCCGCTAATTCTGCGTATTCGGTGCAATTGGGTTTCCATTCAAAACGAGAAGTAAGACGCGGAACGCCCGTTTTTTCGTCAAACTTCATTTGGTATTGCGATAACGTAAATCCTTTTCCCTGGGCGTAGAGCCGCAGTTGGTCGGCTTTGTCGGCATCGTCGGCATAAACGTCAAAGCTTATCGTACTACTGGCATCTGCCGAAGGCAGCGGGACACTGATGGGTTGAGTGGCGGTTAAGCTGGTTGAAACTTTGGGCTTGTTGTTGGGTTTGGGAGAGGCTTGTAATCGTACGGTGACGGTATCCTTGACTTGGCGGTTGCAAGCAACATCGGTCACAATAAAATCTACCACGTATTCTTTATCGAGGGCAGCACAAGGGGGATTCCACGTAAAGGGCTGGGTAATACTCCCTTTTCCTGTGGCATTGGCGAAGGTCATACCGACCTGATTGAGGGTAAAACCCCGCCCCTTGGCTTCTAAAATAATATCGTCATTGTCTTTGTCAACGCCTGTCACTTTGAAATTGAGGGTTGTTCCTTGTTGGATGGAGGCTCGGTTGTTGGCCAAATCGGTCGTTACATCGGGATTGTTATTCAGCGACCCTTCGATAATCACCCGTATTCGTAGCGTATCTACGAGCGGCTGTGGGCAGCCATCATCGCTCACAATCACCTCCACAATGACGGGTTGGTTGTTTCGGCTTTCAATGCAAGGCTCAAAACAGATTTTGGCTTTGAGCGTATCGGTGGCCGATGTAGTAACGTAGGTAGTAGGGTTGGCTGTGACGCCTTTGTCGTCAAAATTCACGCCCACGGTACGAATCGTAAGGCGTTGGTTAGGGTCACCGTCGGTAATCATGACGTCTAAGCACTTGGCTTGGTCGCGTTTGATGAGGAGTGTTTCTCCTTCTTTATAAAACGTCTTTTTACCCGATTCTCGGTATAAAGCTACAGGTTCAAAATTGCGTGGGCAGTCCACTACTTTGAGCTGAAACTCGCGCCTTGTTGCCCCAATTCGAACTCCTTTGCGGTATTCTTCCACCAAAACTGCAAAAACGTAAAGCCCTGCTTTATTGGCTGTAACCCCCAGTACCCCCGTCTGACGGTTAATGTAAAGGGATGGACTTCCTGGAATCATGTTTTGGTCGTTAATACCAGCCGCCCAAGTGACTTGTGGATAAGAGCTACTACCGCGAGCGATGGGTTCGGGATTGCCTGTGCCTGCATATCCTGCCCAAGGGCGAGAAAGCGAATAGACTAAGCTATCGCCGTCGGCATCTTTCCCACTGAAATCAAAGGAGAAAGGGCGATTGAGGCAAATATAATCGCCCTTTAATTCGCCAAATTTTGGCGATGAGTTGGTATAAGGCAGCCCACCTTGGACTAAGGCAGGAAACTCTGTATAGAAAGTTTCTCCCGTGCTTGAGGGGTTAACAATATTGGTAATAATGCTATTGCGGCAGCAACGCTCCCAAACAATATAATATCCCTTGGGGTCATCGAAATTTTGGGCGTTGATGATTATCTCGCCTGAGTACCTAATCAATAAAGTGCGCAAGTCGGTGTTAAGCGCTCCGCAAGTGGGATTGGTATAGGTGATGAGCTTGCGGGTAGTTTGAGGTAGTTCAATACTCCCCATTGAGGCATTGTCTGATTTACGAAAAAAGTAGAGTGTAACGGTTTGAGTTTCAGCGGCAGGGCGTCCGTTGGCTTGGTCAAAATAAAAATTTAGTCCAATGTAAAAACGGTTTTCCGAACGGTTGGTTGGGTAAAACTCAATTTCGCCTCCCACAATATGCGACGCCCTTCCGTAGAGCGGCAATAATATCAAAATCCACAATGCGCGAAGTAGAATTTTTTTCATTTGGTTTTAGGGCTTGACTTCTCGTTGTACTTTTGTCGGTTTACTTAGTTGTTTACGCTATTTTACTTACGCAAAAAGTCATTTTTGCGTTGCTTAAATCATTTAAAATCACGCCAAAGAAGCGAAGTTGATGAGTTATTACTTTTATTTCTTGGCTTCTTAGCGACTTTGCGTGAATCAAAACCTTTTTAAGGATGAAAAATTACAAAAAAAATAAACAAGTTGTAGAAAATC
>JBGAUP010000100.1:0-15666 GCA_044228585.1 Runella sp.
TGAGGCAACGGCCTTTTAGACCGTCTTTCATTTTATTTTTGCGTGAGTATTCGGGAGCTACCGAAGAATCTTGGATGCCTTTTTTAACTAAACGAGAAAAGGTGTATTAAAAAATTGCTTTTTTTTTAACAAACATCTACCTTTGCAGTCCGTTTTGCAAGAGGCGGTATTTGTTTCACTAAATTTCAGCCTATTTGCCTGTAGGTTGATGTAAAAAAGGCAATTTCAAAACTTATTATGAGTAAAACTCAATTAGCTGATTTTGATTGGGACAGAATTGATAACCGCGGCTTTGGTAGCGGGTATTCAGTTTCAGAAAAAGCTCAATTAGAACAATTGATCAACGGGACTCTCTCTCCCGTCGCCGAAAAAGAGGTCGTAAAAGGAGTCGTGGTCGGTATGAATGACCGCGAAGTGATTTTGAATATTGGTTCAAAATCTGACGGTATCGTACCGCGTTCAGAATTTCGTGATTTGACGGATCTGAAAATCGGCGACGAAATAGAAGTATATATTGAAAATCAAGAAGACCCTAACGGGCAGTTAATTCTTTCTCGTAAGAAAGCGCGTGTAATCACAGCTTGGGATAACATTCAAAAATCATTTGATCACGATTTGGTAATTGATGGTTTTGTGAAGCGTCGTACCAAAGGTGGTCTTATTGTTGATATTTATAGTATTGAAGCCTTCTTACCAGGTTCACAAATTGACGTGAAGCCTATTCGTGACTTCGATATATTTGTTGGTAAGAAAATGGAAGTGAAAGTAGTGAAAATTAACCATGCTAATAACAACGTGGTTGTTTCTCACAAAATCCTTATTGAGAAAGATTTGGAGGCTCAACGTCAGCAAATCCTTACTAACTTAGAGCGCGGTCAAGTGCTTGAAGGAGTAATCAAAAACATGACTAAGTTTGGTGTGTTTATTGATTTAGGTGGTGTTGATGGATTGCTACACATTACTGATATTTCTTGGGGACGTATCAATGATCCTTCGGATTTGTTGAGCCTTGATCAAAAGATTAACGTAGTAGTATTAGATTTTGACGAGGACAAGAAGCGTATTTCACTTGGTATGAAGCAACTCCAGGCTCATCCTTGGGAAGCACTCGCCGCCGAAATCGAAATCGGTTCTAAAGTAAAAGGTAAAGTAGTTAACGTAGCAGACTACGGTGCTTTCCTTGAAATAATGCCAGGAGTAGAAGGATTGATTCACGTTTCAGAAATGTCGTGGTCACAACATTTACGGAATCCTCAAGATTTCTTGAAAATTGGAGACGAAGTAGAAGCCGTTGTATTAACATTAGATCGTAACGAACGTAAAATGTCGTTGGGTCTGAAACAATTGACCGCTGATCCTTGGACTCGTCAAGAAATTATTGATAAATACGCGGTTGGTACCAAGCACAAAGGGGTTGTTCGGAACTTGACGAACTTTGGTCTCTTCCTTGAGTTAGAGGAAGGCATTGATGGTTTGGTCCACGTATCAGACCTCTCTTGGACCAAAAAAATCAAGCACCCAAGTGATTTTATCAAAGTAGGTGATGAGTTGGAAGTAATGGTTCTTGAGTTAGATGCCGAAAACCGCCGTCTATCCTTGAGTCATAAACACCTCGAAGAAAACCCTTGGGATACTTTTGAAAGTGTTTTTGCGGTAGGTTCAGTACACAAATGTACAATCGTTGGTAAGAGTGATAAAGTAGCAACGCTGGAATTACCTTATGGAATTGAAGGTGTAGCTATGTTGAAAAACTTAGCTAAGGAAGATGGCACAGTAGCTGAAGTAGGCGAGTCTCTTGATTTCAAAGTAACAGAATTTTTGAAAGAAGAAAAACGTATTGTACTTTCGCACGCTAAAACGTGGCAGGAAAAAGAAGAGCCAAAAGTTGAGGAGAAAGCAAAACCTGCCAAAGTAGAAAAAGCCAAAGAAGCTGAAAAAGCTACCTTGGGTGATCTTGAAGCTCTTTCAGCTCTAAAGGAGCAATTAGAAGAAGGCGAAAAGAAGAAAAAAGCTGCCGTGTCAAAGAAAGTTGCAAAAGAGGCAGAAGCAGAGTAACAGAACTAAAATAAACTGTTATATTTGCGTTTGGATGTTAGTTTGTAGGTATTGTTAGAATGTTCATAAACTTTCGATAAACTAAAACATACTAACATCCAAATAAATAAAAAGGTCCTGTGGCCGAGTGGCTAGGCAGAGCTCTGCAAAAGCTCGTACAGCGGTTCGAATCCGCTCGGGACCTCTTATTTTTTTAGTACTTTTCTAAAAAAAATACCATTCAGCCAAGAAAATTTTTTATAGGTCTGAATGGTATTTTTGTGTTTAATACAGTTGTTTTTGCCTCGAATAAGAGGCAGTTGATAATATTTAATAATTATTATCAACTTAATTAGAAATAATCTAAATAGTTAAATTATTGCAAATTAAGAATAGAAATGCTTTGGCACGTATGTAATCGTGCATTACTTTTGTAGGGTCAAGAAGTATCATGTTTTTGTTAATTTATACACGAATGAAAAGTCGTTTATTTTCTAAAAAAATGCGTAATATCACCCAGCTATTTTTCATAGCGATGATGGCTACGGTTAGCTTCACCAAGGCAATAGCGCAAGATGGTGATGCAGCCAATGGCGAAACGTTATTTAATAACAATTGTAAAGCCTGCCACTCGGCTAAGGATGAGGTGGTAGTAGGCCCAGGTTTAAAAGGTATCCAGCAACGCCGTGATTTGGCTTGGT
Source organism: Runella sp. (assembly GCA_044228585.1). GTDB lineage: Bacteria > Bacteroidota > Bacteroidia > Cytophagales > Spirosomataceae > Runella. The sequence continues at coordinate 2,736 of JBGAUP010000100.1, forward strand.
TGGTTAAATGGGTAAAAAACCCTAACGGAGTTATTCAATCAGGTGATGAATACGCCGTTGCTTTGTATAACAAATTTAACAAAGCACAAATGACTGCCTTCCCTGCTTTTGGTGACAAAGAAGTAAAAGACATCTTGGCTTACGTAGAGAAAGCGAATACAGCAGTTGCAGCAGCTCCTGCGGCTGGGGGAGGTGCAGCTCAGGCTACTGCTGGTTCATCTGAACCGTCAGATTTATTTACTTACATTTTAGTTGCCTTGTTGTTAGTAATGCTTTTAGTACTTGGCGTACTTTTGGCTATTGTGTCTATTTTATCAAAAGCAGTGAGTGGAGAAGTTGGAGTAAGTGAAGGAAGTTCTTTTGGTGATAAATTGCGTAATGGATTGGTTGCTTTTAGTAAAAATTCGGCGGTTCGTAGCGCGACAGTTTGGTTTTTTATCCTCATGGTTACGAAGGCGTCCATAGATGGAATGTATGGTATTGGTGTTCAGCAAGGCTATGCTCCTAAACAACCTATTGCCTTTTCTCACAAGCTGCACGCAGGTCAATATAAAATTGATTGTAACTACTGCCATACAGGGGTAAATCGCGGTAAATCTGCCACTATCCCATCAGCCAATATTTGTATGAATTGTCATGGGGTAATCAAAAAAGAATCTCCAGAAATTCAAAAAATATATACTGCAATAGAAAAAAATCAACCTATCCAGTGGGTTCGTATTCATAACTTGCCTGACTTGGCTTATTTTAACCATGCCCAACACGTAAATGTAGGTGGAGTTGAATGTCAACAATGTCATGGCGAAATCCAAACGATGGAAGTAGTGGAGCAGCGTTCTTCTTTAACAATGGGTTGGTGTATTGATTGCCACCGAAAAACAGAAGTTAATACAAAAGACAATGCTTACTATGACAAACTCACCGAGCTACATGCTAAGAAAAGCAAAGAGCCTTTGAAAGTAGCAGACATTGGAGGGTTAGAATGTTCAAAGTGTCACTATTAGAAAATTAAGAATCCAGAATCTACATTCATAAATATATGGAAAACCAAACGAAGAGGTATTGGAAAGGATTGGAGGAGCTTCGGAATGATGAGACTTTTATAAAAAATGCACATAATGAATTCGGAAGCTTTGAGCCTGTGGATTCCAGCAAAAACAAGAGTATTGTTGACGGTATAGGATCAGATCGTCGTGATTTCTTGAAAGTGTTGGGATTTGGTGTGGCTGCTGTGTCATTGGCTGCTTGTGATGCTCCTGTCAAGAAATCTATCCCCTATCTCAATAAACCCGTAGATACTTTCCCTTCCATTGCAGACTGGTACGCCTCTACCTATGCTGAAGGTGGCGATTACGCCAGTATTTTGGTAAAAACAAGAGAAGGGCGTCCAATTAAGATTGAAGGCAACAAACAATCAAGCATTAGTAAAGGGGGAGTGAGTGCTCGCGTGCACGCTTCCCTATTGGCTTTATACGATGCGGAAAAACTAAAAGGCCCTAAGAAAGGAGAAGCAGATGCTGATTGGGATGTGATTGACAAGGAAATTACGGCTCAATTAGCTAAAGGTGGACAAATTCGCCTTGTTTCTTCAACTATTTTGAGTCCTTCGACCAAAGCCGTTATTGCGGACTTTACTTCTAAGTATCCTACCACCAAGCACGTAATGTACGACGCTAATTCGGTAGCTGGTTTGGTAAAAGCTAATAATGATTCGTTTGGTAAAGCAGTAGTACCATCTTACGATTTTAGCAAAGCGAAAGTTGTAGTAGGAATTAGTTGCGATTTTTTGGGTACTTGGATTTCTCCCGAAATTTTCTCTCAGCAATACGTCCAAGGTCGTAAATTGAGTAGTGCAAAAGGAGGAAAAAAAGAAATGTCTCGTCATTATCAGTTTGAGACAACTTTATCACTTACAGGGTCGAATGCGGACTATCGTACAGCTGTGAAACCTTCGCAGGAAGGTCTTGTTGCTTTGGCCTTATATAATAAGGTAACGGGTAAAGGAGCTGTTTCTTTGGGAGCTGATATTGATAAAATGGTTGAAAAAACGGCCAAAGATTTAAAATCAGCACAAGGGGCAGCATTGGTAGTGGCGGGGTCGAATGATCCTAATGTGCAGATTGTAGTTAATGCGCTTAATGAGGCAGTTGGTTCGTATGGATCTACTATTGATTTAGGTACGCCTGTTAATTACCGCCAAGGTAATGATGTGGCAATGAACGACTTAATAAATGAAGTTAAAGCAGGAACAGTAAGCTCCTTGATTGTTTATGGATGTAATCCAGTGTACGATCATCCTCGTGGAGCAGAACTTAAAGAAGCTCTTGCTAAAGTGGCTCTTTCTGTTTCTTTTGCAGATCGTGCCGATGAAACCGCGTCTGTTTGTAAATATATTGCTCCAGCGCCACACTATTTGGAGTCATGGGGGGATGCAGAACCTAAAGCGGGTTCTTACAGTTTGCAACAACCTGCTATTTCGTTGATATATAAAACTCGTCAGGCGCAATCAAGCTTATTGAAATGGGCAGGTTTAAATAGTGATTTCTACGCCTATCTCCGTAATTACTGGAAAACTAATATTATTGGCAGTGCTGATTTTGAGGGTGCTTGGACAAAAGCATTACACGACGGTGTTTTGGATAAAGGTATTGCTGGAACGGGTGGTAGCGTAAGTGGTGTAGTAGGATTAGATGGTGCAATTGCTGCTGTCAATAGTACATATAAGGCAAATGCCACGGCTCTTGAAGTAGTCTTATATGAAAAAGTAGGTATGGGTACTGGAGCCTTGGCGAATAATCCATGGTTACAGGAGTTCCCTGAGCCAATTACGAAAGCATGTTGGGATAACTACGCAAGCGTTTCCCAAAAGACAGCTAAAGACCTTGGACTCGCCCAAAATGATGTAGTTAAGGTAGAAGTAAAAGGCAAGTCAGTAGAATTGCCAGTTCTTGTTCAACCAGGTCAGGCCAATGGTACCGTAGCAATTGCAATTGGTTACGGGCGCGAAAAAGCTGGTAAGGCAGGGAATGGAGTAGGGGCAAATGTGTATCCATTAGCTCAATTGAAAGGTGGACTTGTCAGTTTTAATGTTGGTGAGGGAAGTATTTCAAAAACTGGTGATACGCACAAAATAGCTCAGACCCAGACGCATGATACAGTGATGGCTCGTAAGGCTGTTTTGCAAGAAGCTCGTTTGGCCGAATATCAAAAAGATACTAAAGCGGGTCGCTACTTCCCGCATGTTGCTACCTCAGAAGGTTTGAAGAGTCCAGGTGAGATTTCTCTTTGGAATGGCTATGAAAAGCCTAATCACTCTTGGGGGATGGCTATTGACCTTAATTCATGCACGGGATGTGGGGCTTGTGTAATTAGCTGCCAAGCTGAAAATAACGTTTCAGTAGTGGGTCGTCAAGAGGTGATTAACCGCCGCGAAATGCACTGGATTCGGATTGATAGATACTATAGTAGTGATGCGCCAGTTGAAGATTTGACAGCATTAGAAATAGCTTCTGAAAATCCAGAAGTTACTTTCCAACCTTTAATGTGCCAACATTGCGGTAATGCCCCTTGCGAGACAGTATGTCCTGTTTTGGCTACTACACACAGTACAGAAGGACTAAATCAAATGGCTTACAACCGTTGTGTAGGTACTCGTTATTGTGCCAATAACTGTCCGTATAAAGTACGTCGCTTCAATTGGTTTAAATATTTTGATAACGACAATTTTGATTACCACTTCAATAATGACCTTGGTAAGATGGTCATAAACCCAGATGTAACAGTACGTTCACGAGGGGTAATTGAAAAGTGCTCAATGTGTGTACAGCGTATTCAAGAAGGCAAGCTAAATGCGAAGAAAGAGCGCCGCCGTCCTGTTGACGGAGAAATCATAACAGCTTGTGCGCAGTCTTGCCCAACAGAGGCGATTGTATTTGGTGATATGAACGACCCTGCAAGTCGTATTTCTAAATTATTAGCAGAAGAGAAAGAAGGGCGAGCATTCCAAATGTTAGAGGAAATAAATGTAAAACCGCAGATTTCTTATTTGACTAAGATTCGGAACAAAGATGTGGATGCAAAAGCCTCAACTGCCGAAAGTCACGCTGGGCACGGAGGACATTAAGTAAAAGTAACCGTACGTTTTGAAGCAATCGGTTATTTTGATTTCTCAATACAAAGATTAATTAATAAAAATTAACTAATAACTCTTAAAAATATGCACGTTACTTCACCCGTAAGAACCCCTCTCGTAACTGGCGGAAAAACCTACGCCGACGTGACAGAGGATATCTGTAAGCAGGTGGAAGGCAAGCCAACCAAAGAGTGGAAAGCAGCTTTTGTGCTTTCATTCGTAGTATTACTATATGGTGCTTGCTGTGTCCTCTGGACTTGGTGGGAAGGTTTGGGCGTTTGGGGCCTTAACAAAACAGTTGGTTGGGCATGGGACATCACTAACTTTGTATGGTGGGTTGGTATAGGTCACGCAGGGACATTGATTTCTGCCATTTTGTTGTTATTTCGTCAAAAATGGAGAACGTCTATCAACCGTGCAGCCGAGGCGATGACTATTTTTGCCGTTATTTGTGCCGCCTCATTCATCATTATGCACATGGGGCGTCCTTGGTTGGCTTTATGGGCGTTACCGTTGCCAAATACATTCGGGTCTTTATGGGTTAACTTTAACTCTCCATTGGTTTGGGACGTATTTGCAATCTCCACTTATTTCTCGGTATCTTGTTTATTTTGGTATGTAGGTTTAGTTCCAGATTTGGCTACTATCCGTGACCGTGCTCAAAATAAAGTTTCTAAATATATTTATGGTACATTGGCAATGGGTTGGAATGGCTCAGCCAAGACTTGGGCGCGGTATGAATATATCAGCTTGATTTTGGCTGGTTTATCAACTCCCCTTGTACTTTCGGTACACACTATTGTATCAATGGACTTTGCTACCTCTGTTATTCCTGGATGGCATACAACAATTTTTCCGCCATACTTTGTAGCGGGGGCTATCTTCTCAGGGTTTGCAATGGTGCAAAATCTCATGTTGGTTACTCGCGTGGTGTATAAATTAGAAGATTATATCACCTTTGAGCACTTAGAGATGATGAATAAAATCATTACACTCACAGGTTCAATTGTAGGGGTAGCTTATTTAACAGAGTTTTTTATTGCTTGGTATTCAGGTGTAGAGTTTGAAAGCTATGCTTTCATTAATCGTGCTACTGGGCCATACTGGTGGGCATATTGGGCGATGATGACTTGCAACGTTATTTCTCCCCAATTATTTTGGTCACGTAGTATTCGTCGTAGTGTTAAATGGACATTTTTTATCTCAGTAATTGTAAATATTGGGATGTGGTTTGAGCGATTTGTGATTATTGTTACGTCTCTTCACCGCGACTATGTTCCGTCAAGCTGGGCAATGTTTTCGCCAACTATGTTTGACATTGGAGACTATATTTTCTCTTTTGGTTTATTCTTTACTTGCTTTTTCTTATTCTCAAAATATCTGCCAGTCATCAATATGGCAGAAGTAAAAGGAGTAATTAAGACAACATCGGAAAAATTACCGAAAGTAGTATCGGGTGTATCTAAGGCAGACGTTTAGCCTCCCCTGCCTACAAAAAAGATGCGGAATAAAAAGACGCAGAAAGCTTCTGAACCACAATTTAATTGACATAAAAATGACGAACGTAAATAAAAAGTTTTTAGTAGGGGTCTATGATGATGACGACGTAGCACTCGCTGCTGTCAATAAAATAAAAAATGCAGGTGAAATTTATGAAGTATTCTCCTTTTGCTATACATGGTATGGATACAGCTATTGGTCATCCTCGCACACGTATTGGTATAGCTGCTTTTGTTTTGGTGTAACTGGATTTCTTTGTGCACTTACGCTTACTACTTGGACGATGGGGGTTGACTGGCCAATGATTATTGGTGGTAAAGACCCAATCTCATTGCTATGTACCAGCCATGTTCGAGTTAACGGTACTTTTTACTGCTTTTGGAATGACTATTACCTTTTTTCTCTCTAATGGACTCGGCCCAACTGTAAAACCTCTTTTATTTGACCCACGTTGCACTGATAATAAGTTTGTTATGGCAATTGACCTTAGCAAAAACAAAATGTCAGAAGCTGAAATCGTAAGTTTAATAAAGGCATCTGGAGCAGAAGAAGTAAGTGTTAAACAGGTTTAATGTTTTAAAATACGATGAAAAGAATACATACATTAATTGCTGGTACATTTGCGACACTTGCTGTTTTGACATCTTGCCAGCGCGGTTATGAAGAAACGGGTTGGGAGTATGCCCCCAATATGTACAATTCAGTTGGCTATGAACCCTATACTCAAATTGATAAAAATCCAATAAATGCAGATGGTAAAAATATGCGTGAGCCTGTTCCTGGAACAGTATCGCGTCGTAATTACAAGACGCAGTTTGACAGCACGGGAGTTGATTTGATGATTTATCACGTGGGGAAAGATGACCTTGCCGCTGCAGAAGCATTGTTAAAAAATCCAGTTCCTAATAATGAAAAAACTTTGTCAGAGGGAAAGGAATTATACACGCGTTATTGTCAGCACTGCCACGGTGAAACGGGGGCAGGTGATGGCCCAGTGGCAGATATGTATAAGGGTGTTCCTAATTACAAGGCGGATGCTTATCTCAATATGAATGATGGACATATCTTTCACGTAATTACGCATGGAAAAGGGCGCATGTGGCCGCATGGCTCACAAGTGACTCCTGAGGAGCGTTGGAAGATAGCTCACTATATTCATAAATTACAAAAGGGGTAGAAAATAGTCAATGATTAACAAGCGGGTTACCGCAGCGATAACAAATAATAACTTAAAGATAAAGATTTATAATGGGCGCACATCATCATGAAGTTGTTTCTGTCGAGGAACAATTTGAATTCACCGCCGAGTCAAAACGTAATCTGCTTATTGGCATGGGTATCGGTGCCGCGCTGGTTTTAGTAGGAGCGTGGATGTTGTCACAAGGCGGTGGTCATGGGCATGAAGCTCACGCTGCTGCGGGGCATGCTGAACATGCACATGCAGGGCATGACTATCATTGGTCACAACGTATCATTGCTAATCTGTGGGTTAACAGTGTATATTTTGCTGGGATTTCTGTTATTGGCCTGTTTTTCTTGTCATACAACAACCTTGCTCAGGCAGGTTGGTCGGCAGTGTTTAGACGGATTCCAGAGGCAATGCCATCGTTTTTGCCAGTTCCAGCTATCATTATTTTAATACTTGCTGTATTTTTTGGGGATAAGCTTTTTCACTGGATGCACGAAGGTATTATGGATCCAAATAGCCCCAATTATGACGCCATTGCAGGAAAACAGGGTTTCTTAAATAAGCCGTTTTACTACATCCGTTTAGTTCTTTACTTTACTTTGTGGTATGGACTTTGGAGAGTTTTACGTTCATTGTCACTTCAAGAAGACGAAATTGGAGGTACAGATAACTATGAAAAAGCTATCAAATATGGTACGGCATTCTTGTTAGTATTTGGGGTGACTTCTTCTACATCTGCTTGGGATTTTGTAATGGCGATTGATACTCACTGGTTTTCAACTATGTTTGGTTGGTACACCTTAGCAAGCTGGCACGTAGCAGGCTTAGCGACAATGACTTTGACTATTGTCATGTTAAAGGAAAGGGGTTATTTGAAAGCCGTAAATGAAAGTCATTTACATGATTTAGGCAAATTTTGTTTCGCCTTTACTATTTTTTGGGCTTATGTGTGGTTTGCTCAGTTTCTCTTAATTTATTACGCTAACTTGCCTGAGGAAGCTATTTATTTCCGTGAGCGTTTTAGTGGTTATGGAGGTATTTACAAAGGACCGTTTTTTATTAATATTCTTCTAAACTTTGTAATTCCATTCTTAGTTTTAATGACAAGAGATTCAAAACGGACTTTCCTTATTTTGAAAATAGCTTGTTGGTCTATTTTGGTAGGACATTATTTTGATTTCTACACCAATGTTATGCCAGGGACAGTGGGAGAAAACGGTGGTTTTGGAGCAGTAGAATTTGGATTTATTTTGCTGTTTGCCTGTGCCTTTAATTGGTTTGTATCAAACCAATTAACAAAAGGTAATTTGATTCCACGCAATCATCCTATGTTGGAAGAATCACTTCATCATGATATTGCGTAATTCTAAACAAATTGATTTTGCAATCAGTTAATTTACTGTTACAAAATCTCTTTTATATCAACTTAAAATCACATAATAACAATGGTTTACTTAGTTGGATTATTACTGGTTGTGCTGTTGGGAATTGCCATTGCCGTTGCAGCAAAATTACAAAAAGTAATGGGGGGCATTCAATCTGAAACGGATAAAGAATTACCTGCTCCTAACAATAAAATTAATGGGGCAATGTGGATTTTATTTTTGGTGGTAGGACTGGCGGCTATGTTTTGGTCCTATTTATCCGCCAAAGATTATTTTTTACCAGAAGCGTCTTCTCCTCATGGAAGGGATACTGATAGTCAGTTTTGGTTTGATATGGGACTATTGACCATAGCGTTCTTTATTGTTAACTTTTTGTTGTTCTTTTTTGCATGGAAATATCAGTACAAAAAAGGTTACAAGGCTAGCATTTTACCCGAAGACCATAAATTAGAATTAATTTGGACGGCTATTCGCAGTTATCATGGCGGTTTTGGTGTTTTTGGGCTATCGTTCATGGACGAATATCATGTCTGATGCTCCTGCCGACTCTCAGGTCATTAGATTATGGGTAAACAGTTCGGCTGGATTGTTCGTTATGAGGTATTCAAGATAATAAACTGGGTACTTATAACTATAAACTGATTAATTCTAATAACGAAATGGGCGTAGATTACTCAGATGAGGCTTCAATGGATGATTTTATCAATCCCAGTGAAATGCACGTAGAAGTAGGTAAACCTGTTTCATTGAAAATCCGCGCCCGTGATGTATTACATAGTGTTTATATTCCTCACATGCGTAGAAAAATGGACGCTGTTCCAGGAATGCCAACTAAATTTTGGTTTATTCCAGATAAATCAACTGAGCAAATGCGAGCTGAGTTAGTAATCCTAATTTTGATTATGAAATTGCCTGTACTGAAGTCTGTGGCCGTGGTCACTTTGCGATGCGTCTCCGACTGATTGTAGAGGATAAGGCTTCTTTGGATGCTTGGAAGCAACAACAAAAACCGTTGCTTTCTACTATTTTGGAAGCAGATCCCAAGTTTATTTCTAAAATTCCCGAGAAATTACGAGCGAAAGCAATGAATTACGCGCCTTACGTGGAGAAGCCGCTGATAGTACTACCGCAACGATTGGAACAGCAACGGTAACAAGTGCGTCATTGCGTTAATTTGAATAAATAACTTTAAATTCTAATAAAAATGTCAGTAGTAGAGGCCAATTTGGAACACGATGTTCACGCTCATGGAGAGCATGAACATCACGAAGAGTTAAACTTCTGGCGGAAGTACATCTTTTCGGAAGACCACAAAGTGATTGCGAAGCAATACATGATTACAGGTATTGTTTGGGCAATTATTGGTTTAGCAATGTCGGTTATTTTTCGTTTGCAATTAGGTTTTCCTGGGGCAAATCTCGCGTGGTTAAAGCCACTCTTAGGTAAATGGATTACTGAAACAGGGGCGCTTGACCCCAATTTTTACCTTGCATTGGTTACTATGCATGGTACTATTATGGTATTTTTTGTATTGACGGCTGGCCTGAGCGGTACCTTTAGTAACTTCCTCATTCCATTGCAAGTAGGAGCGCGTGACATGGCTTCTGGCTTTCTCAATATGTTGTCTTTTTGGTTCTTTTTCGTTTCGAGTTTGTTGATGTTTGTATCTATCTTTCTTGAGACTGGACCAGCAGCAGGTGGGTGGGTAATTTACCCTCCTTTAAGTGCTCTACCACAAGCACACATGGGTTCAGAAATGGGGATGACATTATGGTTACTTAGTATGGCCATTTTTATCATGTCTTCATTGTTAGGAAGCTTGAATTACGTTACAACAATCATAAATTTACGTACACGTGGTATGACCTTTACTCGTCTTCCATTGACGATTTGGGCATTTATGATTACTGCGATTTTAGGAATTATTTCATTCCCAGTACTGCTTTCGGCAGCCCTTTTACTGATTTTTGACCGCCATTTTGGTACAAGTTTTTATCTTTCAGAAATTTATATCAATGGTGAAGCTTTACCAAATGTAGGAGGTAGCCCTATTTTATTTCAACACTTATTTTGGTTTTTAGGACACCCAGAAGTGTATATTGTAATTTTGCCAGCGTTGGGTATTACATCCGAAATCATTGCGACCAACTCACGTAAGCCTATTTTTGGTTATCGTGCCATGATTGCATCTCTTATGGCAATTGCCTTCTTGGCATTTATTGTGTGGGCTCACCACATGTTCGTAACAGGTATGAATCCTTTCTTGGGTTCTATTTTTATGTTTTTAACGTTGATTATTGCTGTTCCTTCAGCAGTGAAAGCGTTTAATTACATAACTACATTATGGCGAGGTAACATTGTGTTTACACCTGCTATGTTGTTTTCGATTGGATTAGTTTCTCTTTTTGTATCAGGGGGAGTTACAGGGATTATTTTGGGTAATTCTGCCTTAGATATTCAATTGCATGATACTTATTTTGTGGTGGCTCACTTCCACATTGTAATGGGCGCTGCTTCAGCGTTTGGTTTCTTTGCGGGTATCTACCATTGGTTCCCTAAAATGTTTGGTCGTATGATGAATAGCACGATGGGGCAAATTCACTTCTGGCTTACATTTGCTGGAGTATATTTAGTATTTATGCCAATGCACTACATTGGTATCGCAGGCTTCCCACGTCGCTATTATCAATTCACTGGTTTTGATTTTACAAAATCATTTACCGATTTGAATATGTTTATCACTGTAGCGGCTATCATTACTTTTGTGGGTCAGTTCATTTTCCTTTGGAATTTCTTCTATAGCATGTTTAAAGGAAAAGTTGCCCCCTTAAATCCTTGGCGTTCTAATACCCTGGAATGGACTACGCCAGTGAATGTAGGACATGGTAACTGGGTAGGTGAGATTCCTGCCGTCTATCGTTGGCCTTATGATTATAGCAAACCAGGGGCTTCAGAAGATTTTATCCCTCAAAATATCCCTCATTCTCAAACACTTGAGTCTAATTTTCCACATGAGAATGAGTTTATAGCGCAGGAAAAAGAGATTGAGTCTCAAAATTATAATGACCAATTCGCGGCTCATTAATTCAAAAAATAACACTCGTTTGTTTCGGAGACTGGCACTTCTAACGGTACTCGTCGTATATGTATTAATTCTTATCGGCGGAATCGTTAGAAGTACAGGTTCTGGAATGGGGTGTCCTGATTGGCCTAAGTGTTTTGGAAGCTGGGTGCCTCCTACAGATGCTTCTCAATTGCCTTCCAACTATCAAGAAATATTTGGGGCGAAACTTAAAGGTGAAATTGAATTCAATGCCTTTAAAACTTGGACCGAATACCTCAACCGTTTATTTGGGGTTTTTACAGGGTTATTAATTTTTGGAACCCTCTTAGCGTCTATCCCCTTCCTAAAACGCGACCGTCCTGTTTTCTACATGAGCTTACTGGCGTTTTTGTTAGTAGGTTTTCAAGGTTGGTTGGGATCTAAAGTAGTTTCAACGGAACTTGCTCCTATTTTAGTGACACTCCATATGATTTTAGCAATCGTCATTGTATTTGTGTTGATATATGTAATGGCAAGGTCGTTTGTGGGACATGTGTCGGTAGATAAACTAAAAAATAGACCTTTTATCAATACATGGTTACAATGGACGATTGGATTATCATTGTTGCAGGTTTTGATTGGAACGCAAGTACGCGAGGCGATGGATGTAACAATTGAGCAATTAGGACAAGCAGGACGGCTTCATTGGATTGAAAATTTAGGTATTTCTTTCTATGTTCATCGTTCTTTTTCTATCTTGATATTAGCCTTACATCTTGGGTTGGTTTATTGGCTGAGAAAAAATACGGTAACCAAAGGGCCTGTTTATATGCTTTCATCAAGTCTTTTAGGACTGGTGGTCATTGAAATAGGAACAGGAATTATCTTAGCTTATTGGGCTGTTCCTCCTTTTGCCCAACCGATTCACCTTACTCTGGCTACTGTAGCACTTGGGATACAATTTGTAATGTTGTTGTTGATTAATGCTGAACGTGTGTTTAAGCACACAATGATGATTCACGTTGAAAATATTGAAGCCTGAAATGACATTAGCGGTTAATATGATATTTGCAAAAGCTCAGGCTTATTTAGAACTTGTGAAGTTACGCTTATCGTGGTTAGTAGCTTTTTCAGGGGCTTTTGGATATAGTTTGGCGACTGAAAAAGTAGATTGGCAATTATTGTCAGTTTTTTTGTTAGCAGCTTTTGCTATTACGGGTGCGGCTAATATCATTAATCAAATCATTGAAAAAGATTTGGATAAATTAATGAAGCGAACCCAAAACCGCCCCTTACCAAGTGGGCGTGTAAGTGTACGGGAGGCTATCTGGCTGGCGATTGTACTATTTGGAGGCGCTACGTTTGTGTTTCTAACGGAGTTCAATCTTCGAGCATGTGCTTTGGCCGTACTGTCAACGATTCTTTATGGATTTGTTTATACACCACTGAAAAGAATTGGGCCTATCGCTGTGTTTGTAGGAGCTATTCCTGGGGCTTTTCCTCCCATGATTGGATGGGTTGCAGCTACAAATCAATTTGGATTAGAGCCTGGAATATTGTTTGCAATTCAATTCTTTTGGCAATTTCCTCATTTTTGGGCTATTGCGTGGGTATTAGATGAGGATTACAAAAAAGCTGGGTTTAACTTGTTACCTTCTAAAGGGGGAAAAGATCTGAACACA
>JBGAUP010000100.1:15690-19877 GCA_044228585.1 Runella sp.
CTACTACCAGTATGTTGGTTGCCTTACAAGCTGGGGATGACGGGTATTAATTCTGCATTGGTAGCAATGTTGTTTAGCGTATTATTTTTGGCTCAGACTTTTCATTTGATGAGGAAATGTACTGATAAAACAGCACTTCAATTAATGTTTGGTTCGTTTGCTTATTTGCCAGTTGTGCAGATAGCTTATTTATTGGATAAAATTTAGTATTATGGCAGAGGTTGAAAAAATACGAATAGAAGAAGCGCCAGAAACCCTTTCGATGGATCCCAAAAAATTTATTCTTTGGGGATTTATCGTTACAATTATTATGCTTTTTGCTTCTCAAACCAGTGCATATTTAGTAAGAAGAGCAGAAGGAAATTGGGTAGAATTTGAAGTCCCTCAAATTTTTTGGTACAGTACATTGGTACTGATTGTGAGTAGTATATCAATGCATTGGGCTTATTTAGCTGCAAAAAAAGACAATTTCAATACGCTCAAAATCGCAATTTCTATTACTTTTGTGCTTGGGCTTGCATTCCTATGGATGCAGTTTGAAGGTTGGAGAAATCTTGTGGATCAGAATATCTATTTTGTGGGCAATCCGTCAGGTTCGTTTTTTTACGTATTTACGCTACTTCACGGGGGGCATTTGATTACGGGTCTGATCGTATTGTGTGTTACTTTCGTTTCAGCAATGAGATTAAGAGTACACGCCAAAAACTTACGAAGAATCGAGATTTGCGCGACTTATTGGCATTTTTTAGATATTTTGTGGATTTATTTATTTGCATTTCTTTTGTATTTCCGTTGATTTAACATTTTAACCAAACTTGAATTTTTAATAAAATAACGATGGCTGCTACTGTACAACCGAACGTAAAAAATGTGTGGCTGGGTGGAGTTGAACCCATGAAAGCCAGCTATGGGAAATTGATGATGTGGTTCTTCTTGATTTCAGATACCTTCACTTTTTCTGCTTTGTTGGTTTCTTATGGCTTGGTTCGTTATAGCTATCCAGCTTACGCTGGGAAGGTCGTTGATTTTGTGTCATCACCAACCTACTGGCCTATTCCAGAAAAAGTTTTTGATGCATTGCCGTTTTTACACGGTGTACACGCCCCGCTGGTATTTGTAGGAATCATGACCTTTATCTTGATTTTTAGTTCGGTAACGATGGTATTGGCCGTGGAAGCGGGACACCGTATGGATCGGCCCGCAGTCGAGAAATACATGCGGAGTGGACGCACTTTATTCATGGTACCGACGGAGGTACGGTGATTAAAGAACTGGTAGATGGTTCTTGGGTTTCAAAAACTATTTTTGGGGCAAATCTGACTGAAAACCAATACGGCCCCCCTGCCTTTGCAGATTTCTTCTTCTTTATTACTGGCTTCCACGGAACACACGTGTTCTCGGGTGTTGTATTGAATTACCTTATTTTTTATCGAGCATCAACAGGGTTTTATGACCGTCGAGGAAGCTATGAAATGGTGGAAAAAGTAGGTCTTTACTGGCACTTTGTTGATTTAGTGTGGGTGTTTGTATTTACTTTCTTCTATTTGGTTTAATCACTAAGAGTTCAGAACTCATAACTACCTAACTTCTAATTTTTAAATTGAATAATATGGCACACGTACACGAACATGACGAAAATGCTGGTGCAGAACAACGTAAGGCAATTTGGCGTACCTTCTGGATATTGCTTGTAATTACTGCTTTAGAGTTTGCAATCGCTTTTTCTTTAGATGCAGGATTACTTAAAACCTCGATTTTCGTAGGTATGACAATCGTTAAGGCTTTTTATATCGTGGGTGAGTTTATGCACTTAAAACACGAGGTAAAATCATTGATTTGGGCTATTTTAATCCCATGTATCTTTGTCGTATGGCTCTTGATTGCACTCATGCGAGAAGGGGGGTCGATTTTTGATTTAAGATAGAATTATGCAAAATTATATAAAAGCCGGAATGCTGACCTTAGTGTTGGCATTGCCGGCTTTGGTCATTTTGTTCTTACACAGCTTTGCTGAAAACCATTTTGAGCTACCCTATTTAATTCCTGTTACCGACTCTTCTGGAAAGGTACAATTAAATGGCAAAGACACTGTATTCTATCAAGTACCTGTTGAAAATAGAGGTAGGATAAAAGTGGTAAGTTTTGTAGATACAACAGAACATAATCAAATACGAGAACAACTTTTGAGGATAGAAAAAATAGTTTCAAAAGATATCTCGATAGAAAACTCCCCACTCAGCGAGCAAGAGGCTGCCCAAAATTATCGAGTATCAACTATAAAGAAAGCTAAACCTGCCAAAACTATTTTATTTAACGAGCAGTTTGTATTGATAGATAAAGAAGGATATATCCGAGGTTTTTATGATGGGACAGATCCTACAGATGTAGATAGATTGATTACCGAAATAGAAATCTTATTGGATATTTATAGCAAACAAAAATAAGCAATATGAGCTCGTTGACATTACCACAGAACAAAAAGTATAACCGTTTAATCAACATTGTTGCCTTCGCCATCCCAGTAGTAGTAGCAGTTTTACTAAATCCACGTATCCCCAAAGTTGAATTGGGTGAATGGACTAAAATACTGCCGCACCTAAATGGACTTATAAATTCACTCACTACTTTTACTTTATTAGTAGGCTTTTACTTTATCAAGCAAAAAAATATTGCAGCCCACCGCCTTATGATGACAATTTCTTTCTGTTTAGGGGCTGTTTTTTTGGTTGGGTATGTATTATATCATCTCTCAAATGAATCAACTCCATTTGGCGGAGAGGGAATTATTCGCCCGATATACTATTTTTTACTAATTTCGCATATCCTGCTTTCAATAGGGGTTGTTTGGTTTGTATTGAGAGCTATTTATTTTGCACTGAGTAATCAGATAGAGCTTCACAAAAAGACCGTTAAATGGGCATTCCCTATTTGGTTGTACGTGAGTATCACGGGAGTAATTGTATATTTGATGATTTCACCCTATTATAATTAGTCGCTTAATTATGAAAAAGCTTAAAATACTATTTCTTACTTTTTTACTATTAATAGCAAATTGCGAGTTGATGATGGCACAATGCGCCATGTGTAAAGGCGCTGTAGAAACCAATATGAGTACGGGACGAAATGTGATTGGGAATGGAATAAACGCCGGTATTGCCTATCTTTTTGTGTTTCCTTACTTAACCGTTGGAGTAATTGCTTTCTTGTGGTATCGTAATAGTAAGAAGGTTTTAGCCCAAAAGTTGGCCCTTCAAGCTCGCCTCCGCGAAGCCATGAGACAATAAATATATCCTAATGATTGAAAAGTTAGCAGTTCGTCATTACTTACTGTTGACTGCCTACTGCTAACTGTGGACTCAAATGTATTCCTCTGCCAAATCTCTTTTTGATTATATAGTCCAACATGTAACCGCTTATTCCCACAAAGAAGCACGGGCAATGGCTTTTATGCTTTTGGAGCACTATTTACGCCTCCGAAACGTAGATGTATTGGTTGACAAACCCATTCCGGCAAATGCTTCACAGCCACACTGGGATGTAATCATTGAGCGGTTAAACCAAAGTGAGCCTGTTCAACATATCATAGGTTCTACATACTTCTGCAACTTAGAATTTAAAGTATCTCCCTCAGTACTGATTCCTCGACCAGAAACGGAGGAATTGGTGCGCTTGATTGTAAAAGACTGTTACTGGGATGAAGACCCTGTCAAAATCTTAGATATTGGCACAGGAAGTGGTTGTATTGCTATTGCGTTGGATCGTTTTATGTCCTTTGCCAAAGTATGGGCTTGGGATGTATCAGACGATGCTTTGACAATAGCGCAAGAAAACGCCCACAGACTGCTTTCAGAAGTTAAGTTTGAAAAATATGATATTCTCAAAGAAGATACTTTTGAAGGTCAGTTCGATTGCGTTGTAAGCAATCCTCCTTACGTTACTTATTCAGAACAGACAAGCATGGAGCCAAATGTACTTCGATTTGAGCCACATTTAGCCTTGTTTGTGGAAGATAAAGACCCTCTTTTATTTTACCGTGCTATCGCTGATTTCTGCCTCAAACATCTGAGAGCTACGGGTGCTTGCTACGTTGAAATCAATGAGCATTTTGGGGTTGCTACTAAGCAACTTTTCTTGGAAAAAGGCTTTAAGAAAGTGGAAGTAATTCAGGATATGTACGGTAAAGACCG
>JBGAUP010000101.1:0-19289 GCA_044228585.1 Runella sp.
TTTTGAGACGAAAACTCAAATAACAAACAAAAACAGTACTCACAATGTACAACAGCATCCCGTTGAGGGCATAGCGTTGACGCCATTCGAGCGTAATTTCTTTTCCGATGAGAGTGCGAAGTTCTTGCATTAGGGGGCAAAATTACGACACAAACCAACGCGTTGTACTGAGAGAGGTCATTAGTTTTTGATTTTTATCCTACCATAACTCCTTTGGTGCGTTTCCACCATATCAAATACCCCAAAGAAGCCACCGACAATCCTGCCGAGACATAAAAAGCAAAAGGCATATTGCTAAGTTTTCCACCATACCACCAACCCGACCACCAAGCCCCTACTCCAATGCCCGCTTCGAGGGCAATGTACATCGTAGCCAATGCCCTCCCACGATAGTCAGGATGACTCAAATCAATGGCCCAAGCGGTGAGCGTGGGACTATTAAGCCCCCACGAAATTCCGAATAAAATAGCAGCTCCCCAAAAACCTACCATTGACTGCGTAAACCCAAGAATGGCCATTCCCGCAGTCAAAACCACCGTAGAAACTATCATCACAGGCACACGCCCGTGAATATCCGAAGACTTGCTGGCAAAAACCCTGACGGCCAACGACGCAACAGTATAAACCGTGAAAAACAGACCCTTATTCTGAACCCCTAACGTTTTACTCAAATCGGGAATCAACGTCAGTACCACTCCCGAAGAAAACGAAACCCCAAACATCACCAAAAATACATTCAATACCCGTGGTTCAAATAGGTCATAGCGCGTAATTCGGAGCATCTTCCAACGAAATGGCTTTTTCTCTGCCAAGGTTTCTTTCATGTTAAGCAAAATCAAAATGGATAACAACGCAAAAGCCGCCGACACAAAAAACATGGGATTGATACCCAGCCCCATTGTCAGATAACTACCTATGGCGGGGCCAATAGACATCCCCGTAGCCGTAAAAATCCCCAACATTCCCGCCGCTTCTCCTCGGCGGTTTTCGGGGATTATATCGGCCACGTAAGCGGCAGTCGCCGTAGGTTTTGTTCCCGTTGAGAATCCGTGTAAAAAACGCAGCAACAAAAAGCCCCAAACCACGTGAACAAAAGGATATACCAAGCTACAAACACAGCAAACCAACGACCCAAAAGCCATAACGGGTACTCGCCCGATGGTATCGGTGAGTTTGCCACTAAATGGTCGAGAAATACCTGCCGTAAAAGTAAAAAGCGCAATAATAAGTCCGATGTATTCTTGCCCTCCCATGGCTGTCAGGTAGTCGGGAAGTTCAGGAATCATCATTTGAAAACTGGCCGAAAACAGGAAGTTACTGAGGCATAAAAGCCAAAATTGAAGATTGTACATAATACTGAGTCGGCAATCAACCTGTGAGATAGGTTGTTCAAAATTCACAAAAAGTTGTTAGTGAAAAAACACCAATAACGGCACAGAAATACCAGAAAAGGGACAAATCAAGCCCCTTTCACATACTTTCGCCAGTTGTGCTGTTCTTTAAAGCCCAGCACTTCACGGATTTTGCGGTTGGAGAACAGAGCTTCGTGCTCTCCCAATTCGCGCGTAATGGGCACACCAGGAAAGAATCTTTCGGCCAATTCTTTGCACGGGATAACGGCCCCGTTATGATCATTGCCGGCATTGAAAACCTGATAGCCGAGGCCGTCTTTTTTCAAACATAAATCCACAATCTGCCCCAAGTCACGGGCATCTATGTAGCAAAAGGCATTGCGGCGGCGCACTTCGGGGTGTTTGAAATAATGCGGAAACAGTTCGGCATATTCGTGGGGTTCAATCACATTCCCGATGCGAAGGGCATAAATATCAACGCCCGACCGCCGCTGAAAGGTGCGGGCCGTTTTTTCATTGACCACCTTCGACAATCCGTAGCTATCCATGGGGTCAACGTCGTAATCTTCCTCCAACGGCAATACTTGAGGGTCGGTTTGTCCGTCCGAAAAACAAATACCGTAGGTGGTCTCCGACGACGCAATGATGATTTTCTTAATGCCCAATTTCACCGCCGCTTCAATCACATTGTAGGTGCCGATGGTGTTGACCCGAAATGTTTCATTATCAGGCTTGAGTAAGATGCGGGGTACCGCCGCAAAATGGACGACTGCATCAAACTTGGGTACGCCGATGCCCGGTTCCAATTCATCAAACCCGGTATAGGACGTCATGGCATTAAACATTTGTCCAGAATCAGTAATGTCGGCGGTCAGATGAGCTACGCCCGGGTGATTCAGTGGCGTCAAGTCCACGTTCAGCACTTTATGGCCTTGGTCGAGCAGGTACGGAATGACGTGTTTTCCTGCTTTTCCCGAGCCTCCCGTAAAAAAGATTCGCATTGTATGTTATTGGTTAATGATTTTATGGGTAACTGACCAAATCGTATTTGTGTTGCCTGTTTTCTGTGAATTTCACTGGTAGTCTTTGATTTTGTAAGCAGCTTTGCCGCTGTCGGTCATAAGACCGATAAATTTCGTTTGGGTTCGTCGTCCATCCGCATTAGGTGGATATAATGTGTCTAATTCAAACTTTACGAAATCGGTGATTTCGCATTCTTCTTTGCCGCTGTCAGTCTTATGACCGAAAGCCCTCAAAAGAGATTTTTGATGTAAAGACACCAATAAAGGCATAAATTATACCCCAAGGCAAAACTGCTACGGTCTGTAGCAGTTTTGTGCCAGCCTCGGCAAATCTTTCGTAAAATCATCCAAAACAGTATTTGTGTTGTCTACCTCCTGCTAATTT
Source organism: Runella sp. (assembly GCA_044228585.1). Classification (GTDB taxonomy): domain Bacteria; phylum Bacteroidota; class Bacteroidia; order Cytophagales; family Spirosomataceae; genus Runella. The sequence continues at coordinate 2,760 of JBGAUP010000101.1, forward strand.
CACCGTTGTTCTTTCACTTTTTCGCAGTTGTTGGGCTGCCTGGGTAAATAGTAAAAATTGGTTGATTAGTAGGCTATTAAGTGACTTTTAGAGCATTTGCCGTGTTGCAAACAGGCTGTTTATTTTAAGTTCGCAGTCATCCTGCGGAAGACAACGAACAACGGGGTGGCGTTGATAACTTGCTGTTGATATGGTTTTAATTCCATTACTTATTTTTCAAAAGTTAAAGATTTGGAGAGCATTAAAAGAAACGGAATAGATTTTTCGTAATCCAATGCTTCATAAAACAAGCCCAATCGTGCCAGGTTTTTGTAATAATCGTTTACGTTTTTATAATAATATTTTTCTGATTTAATATACCAAGCCCGCTCGCCTAATTTTTCAGCTAAAAACCATTTCTCTAACAATCGTGCTATTCTGCCGTTCCCATCGCCAAAAGGATGAATGTTTACAAATGCCAAGTGTATAAATGCAGCATAATAAAAAATCTGTTCAATGCTTAATTCTTTCTTCAATAACGCTTCTATTTCTTCCCATAATTGGTGAAATCGTTCGTTTACAATTGCCATCGGTGCCGCTTCGTATTGTATTCTTCCTGTTTTGTGTTCCATTACCAACATTTCTGTTTTGCGAATTGCACCTTGTTGATCTTTAGGCAGTAAGTGAGCAGCAATCAATATGTGAGCTTGCAAAAAATTCTTTGGTGTCAATTCATTTTCTTTTGCAAATAAGTAGGCATTGTATAAGTCGTTGGGTTTTTCAGTTAGTTCAGGAAGATATTCTACGTTCAGCATCTCGTGCTTTACATAGCTGTCTAATTCGAGTTGTTCGCCCTCAATTTTTGAAGATGACATCACCGAAACCGAAGTATAAAAGGTAAAACTATGTGGTTCTAATTCCTGCGTTTCTATTTCAGTAAACTCTTTTTGGATGTCAACATCCAACATTGATTTCCAGATTTTGAAATATTCAGGTTTTATTAATTTCTCCATTTGATTCTCTATTAATTCATAACTCAAAACTTAGTTATGTCTCTTGTATTTTCTTGAAAATGATGTGGTGCTTTGTCATAAACCCTTTGGTAAGCAAACAACTGTCGGCATAAATTACATACTGCTCCGCTTTGGGCTAATTAATTGATGAATAGCTTTTGGAGCATTTGCCGGGTTGCAAGTACTCTGCTTATTTGGCGTTGGCAGGCATCCTACGGAAGACTGCGAGCAACAGGAAGTTTATGGAAAAATAGAATAAATGTCTTTACGATGTGCCAGGCGCATCAATTCAATGGTATTTTTCTCAACCCGACACCCCACTCTATAATCACCAATTCTGATTCGGTAATAATTGCCGAACCCTTTCATTTTCTTTACATTACTTAGTTCTCTGATTGAATTAGCTTCTTCCAACAATTCAATAAGGCTCAGCAACTCGTTGTTCAATTCAGTAAAAGTCTGTTTTTGTACGTCTTTCTGAAATTGGCGCAGCACAATAACAATCATTTGCTCTTTAATGATTTTTTAAAATCCTCTGTATCAATGATATCACTTCGGTCTGCTTGCGACATTAGGTAAGCTAAACCCATATTTTCTTTTACCTCATCGCTTAATTTTACGGCTTTAAACCCATTTTGTTAAGCAATTCAGCCAAAAATTTCAGTTCCGCGCTATTTTTGGGAGTTACTACTAATGATTCCATTCGGTTTAATTTTTGGTTTATCATTCAAAGATAAATTTTTTTCACCACCGAGAAAATGATGCGAATTTGCGCGAAGGAGTTCGCGGGTATTCTACGGAATGTAGCGAAGACTATCTACTCCTTTTGGAGTCGGTTGAGTACTATCAATCAATTAATTGATAGGATTTTAAGTGGCTTTGGAGCATTTGGCGTGTTGTAAACACGCTGTTTATTTGGCATTCGCAGTCATCCTGCTGAAGACAACGAAGAATGGGGGATTCGTCAAACTCAAAAAGTATTCAATTGTTCAAGTTGTGTAGCGGTATAACTTTATATATAAATTTGTTTGTGAATAGCACAACATATTTCCTGTGAAAACACTTTACTGCTTTTTTTTTACTTCGATAGTATCTTGCTTACTATTTGCAAGCCCCACAAATAGTTTGGGATAAAACAATTGGAGGAGTTGGCCCTGATGGTAGCCCTAATATAATAGCCACAAATGATGGCGGTTTTATTATAGCAGGGACATCAAGCACATCAAGTGTATCAGGAGATAAATCAGAAGTGAGTAGAGGAGGAATGGATTATTGGATTGTGAAATTCAATAGCAATGGACAAAAAGTGTGGGATAAAACGATTGGAGGTAATAATAATGATATGGCTTCAGATATCATTGCTACCAATGATGGAGGCTTTTTAATAGCAGGTGGCTGTGAATTCGACATTAGGTGACAAATCTAAAGTGTATAGAGGGAACAGATTACTGGATAGTTAAAATCAATAGTAACGGACAAAAAGTTTGGGATAAGACTCTTGGAGGCAATAGCGATGACCAAAACCAAAAATGATAACCGCCAATGATGTAGCTTTATTATTGTTGGAGAGTCGGAATTTAGTATATCAGGGGATAAGTCGGAAGCAAGTATAAGTGGCTGGGACTACTGGATAGTTAAAATCAATAGTAACGGACAAAAAGCTTGGGATAGAACGATTGGAGGAAGTGGTAGCGACGTAAACCCTGCACGAGAAGTTGTTGCTAATGATGGAGGCTTTGTTGTTGCTGGTTCTTCAAATTCTGATATATCAGGTGACAAAACTGGAGCGAGTAAAGGGAAATCCGACTATTGGATTGTAAAATTCAATAGTAACGGCCAAAAAGTATGGGATAAAACTATTGGGGGTAGTAATGATGACGTTAGTCCAAATATTAAAACGACAAACGATGGAGGCTTCATAATAGCAGGCTCTTCTACATCTGGAATGTCAGGGGATAAATCAGAAGCCAACAGAGGGATTCGTGATTATAGCCATGATTATTGGATAGTGAAAATTGATAGCAATGGGCAAAAAATTTGGGATAAAACCATTGGAGGTAATGAGGATGATATGTTTCCTAGTGTTATCACTGCAAATGATGGGACATTTTTTATTGCAGGGGAATCTGACTCTAATAAATCAGGAGATAAGTCTGAAAATAGTAGAAGTAAATGGGATTATTGGATTGTGAAATTGGATGCTAACAGACAAAAAATTTGGGATAAAACTATCGGAGGGAATGATTATGAATGCACAACAACGATAATATCAATGAAGGGGCTTATTGAAGCTGGTGGGTCTCTTTCTGGCATATCTGGTGAGAAATCAGTAGTCAATAAAGGCAACTTGATTTTTGGATAGTAAAAATAACAGGGGGGCCCCTAAAATAACTACCCAGCCACGAGTTTGGTACATTGTCCGAATACAACCATTCAAGTATCATATACTACAAATGGAACTACTTATGATTCAAAGAATGAATTCGTTATTCAAATTTCAGATGCTACAGGTAATAATTTTGTAAGCCTAAAGACTACATCCAATAATAATATGTTGTCTGCGCTTTTACCTGATAACCTTGTGGCTGGCGATAGTTATAAAATAAGAGTCGTGAGTACTAATCCAATAATTTTAGGTACACAACAACCTATCAAAATCCTTAATATTGAGCTACCCACTGCCACACCATTGTGTACACAGAGCATATTCGAAGGGCAAGAAGCCGACCTCAAAGTAAACTTAACAGGTTCACCACCATGGAAACTTCTGTTCGATACACAAACCTTGAATATCTCTCAAAGTCCATACACAATAACTGTTAAACCTTCTAAAACAACAACTTACACCTTAAAACAAGTTACTAACGTTTGTGGTGTTGGTAATGTTTCAGGCAATGCAATTATCGCGGTCAATCCTGTTTTGGGCATTGAGCCTTCTAAATTTAATGGAAACAATATCCAACTTTATCCTAACCCTACTCAAGGAACAGTTTTTGTAGAACTGGAAAGTATCAAGCCGCAAAAGATTGTAATTGATATATTCAATAGTATGGGCCAAAGGGTCGGATTCACTACACATTGGCTCTATCGCCCTATCGAAAAGGTATCTATCAGCACAGAAGGTTTACAGAGTGGTGTTTATCTAATGCAAAGCATTTGAGACCAAAAAGAAGCATAAAAATTGATAATTCAAAAAAAATAATCAAAATTGCAAACCAAAGACTTAGGAAAGTCAAATTTAAAATTTTATGCCGCTGTTGGTCAGACCGACAGCCCGTCGATTTGTTGGTGAAAAATACCGCACAGGCTGTCCCTCAACAATGGCATAAATTCCTTAAACGTTTAGACGCAAAAACGCTGTCAGGGTTTGAAAGTCGGCAAGTCGGCAGTTAAACCCTGACAGCGTTCTACTCACCGCTAAAACTCCACCTTCTCCCCAACCTTCAACACCCCATTCCCCGCCAACTCATGCACTTTTTTATTGCCAATCTGTACGGTTTGAACGGGTAATTGCCCGTGCAAAACGGTGAGGGTGGTTTTGAGTTGGGTGTCTTGTTTTTGCTTTGTGCCGTCTTTACGCGTAGCCGTTGCACTGGTGGAAAAAGCCGCGCCGGGTTGGTCGTTGAAATGAAGGGTTTTGTCAACACCCGAGTACTGAAAGCCGCTCAACGCCAGTGTAGAAGCCCAGCTAATCATGGCGCGGGCGTAGTGGTGGCCGCACTCGGCTTCGTCGAAGGGGCTACGCTTGACCCCGTCGTAGCGGTAGCGGATGTTTTGGATGCAGCGGAGGCCGTCGTCAGTCATGTTTTCGTACAACATTCCGATGGCGGCGGTGTATTCAAAGCCCGTCATCACTTCGGCAAAATACGGAACGTATAGTGGGGGGGCGGCCTTTGTTAAACGCCTGCTGCGAGCAGGGTTCGTCGGCCAGGGCATAGGAGCGCATGTTGTTGAAATGCTCCGTCAGCGAGGCGCGGTAGTTGTATTTCAAAATGGATTTGAGCGAGGTCTGCACGTTTTGGGGTTTTACCAAATAGCCCAAGCCGCAGACGTGCGCCATGAATTGCCCGACCAATTGATCCACCAAACAGCCTTTGGTCAACTGAAACGGCGGAAAATCGCCCTTCGTGCTATTCCAACCTGATAGGGTTCCTTTGGCAAATTTGCGTCCTACGGGCGACATCACCTGTTGCTCGTAATATTCGCCGTTGAACAAATGTTGGTCGGACCATGTGCTACCGCTTTGAAACAGGGTTTTGCATTGTTGCAAAAAAGCGGCGTCGTTCATGGCTTCGGCCATTTTTTCGGCGGCTTTCAGCGCACCTAAATACCAAATTTGCATCTGCGGATTGGGACCAAAATATTCCACGTCCATGGTGTTGTGCTGCGCTCCGTCCATCACCCCGTCGAGGTTGCCGTCCCAGCCGTCGGGTACCCACGCAAAGGCTAAAGCGCGCTTGATTTTCGGCCAGTTCTGTTGCAGAAAAGCCGTATTGCCCGACAGTTGCCAATCGCGGTAAACTTCATAATCGTGCCCATTTGCCCATCGGCGGCAGCTGTGCCATTGCCAGCCCCTTTGCCAGGCAGCGGGCTTTACCCAAGCCATGATGCCCGAAGTGCTGTCGAGGGCGTAGTTAAACTCCACGTCGCGCATGGTTTGGTGGGGTAGCGAATAAAAGGCCGTGGCCTGCTCGTAGTTCAAACGTGCATTTTCGAACCACACGAAGGCCTTCGCTGTCCATAACCTTCAATGGCTTATCCGTCCATCTTCGTGCGAAACACCGTTTGAGGCCTACAACGTCTGAACGAGACAACGCCGCTTCTTTGACGGCTTCGGGATAATCGCTTTTCAGGAAGCTATTGACGAAGAGCAACGTCTCGTTTTCGAGTTGGGACAATTGCGGCACGGCCTTTTCGGTCACGTCCCACGCGTCGGCAGCAGCGGGTAGTGTAGTAGTTACCCACGTTCTTTCGACCATACAAAACGGTTCGGGAAAATGCCAGGTAATAAAACGTAAACGACTCGGTTTGTTGGGGTTGAATGGTTTTTTTTACTGCCAACGACGCCATCGGGTCTTCGTCGGCCACGGTGGTTTTTTCGGTCAGTTTTCCGTCGTCCGTAAAATCATCCCAAAAATCCAGCAACGCATTTTCCCAGGCGTTGGATACGGAAAGGTGCGTAGCTGACGTCGCCAAGGGCGTTGGTACTCAGCGCAATTGTGCCCCACGCAGGGTCGGCTTTGTCCACGCCGTCGGAATACATAAAAATTCCTTGGCTCGTTTTTCCCTGCCGAAATTGATTTTTGTTCTGCTTCGCGCCCGACGGATTAAACTCGCCTTTCCACGATTTTGAGCCTTTAGAACCGTCTTTTCCCACAAAATTTCGCATCGAACCTGCCACCGAAACCGTCAGTGGTTGGTTGGAGGTGTTGGTCACTTCGTAGGTGAGGGCCGCCAGCGGAATCCCGCTGCGCTCAGCATCGCCGGGAATGAGCGGATTGAAAGCTTTGATCTTAACGTTGACGGGCATTTTTTCGTCCGACAAATTCAACCTGACCAAACGGATAAGTGGCGTCAAAACTGGCTTTGGAAAAACGCGGCAGACCGTGATGGTCCACGGGGCGCCCTTCCATGTGCTGGTACTCATGGGTTTCGAGCGGGCCGATGAGGGCTTTGGCTTGGGCATTTTCCGTTTTTTTTGACGTAAATGGCGAAAAACGGCGCCATATTGCCTGGCAGCGTAGTACTAAAGCCTTTTCCTGGTCGGTTCATGATTTCCCAATCCTGCAACTGTCCGCGTCCGCCCAACGACACCGTACCCGTACCAATGCCGCCGATGGGCATCGCAATACGGGTGAGGTGCTGTTGGTCATAGTGTTTTAAAATGGGCCATTTTTGGGGTTTCCAAGGGGTTTGGGCGAGGGCTTGAGTGGTTAAGAGGAGGAAAAGGAGTTTTTTCATTTTGGCTTCATTTTTTATTGTACCACGGAGTAGGACTCATCAAAATTTGTCACCCTGAAAGGGTCTAAAACCGCGTAATAAGGAAGCGGACAATAGACCCTTACAGGGTGACAAAGGAATGCGTTTAATGCTTCATAATCTCCTCCAAACTCACTCCCAGTATTCTCCTTGCCACGGCATTCAGTGCCATTTTATCGCCTTCAAAGTGGTAGGTTCGGCTGCGGTGGGTGAGGTTTTCGCCTTTTTTAAGGGCTTTGGCGGGAGAGGAGGATTCCAATTCATAAAATGGTCCCATTTGCGTGCCATCTTCATAAAGGCCATCGTTGTAGAAATTGGCGGCGTCGCCTTTGTAGGGTTCTTTCTGGATTTCCCACATGGAGTTGACGTAATCACCAGCGGGGTCTAAATCGTAGCTTACAATCGTTAAAACCCCTTTTTCGGCATCATAGCTCCCCATGACAGGCTTGGCAATGCTCGGCGGCAGGCCGATTTTGCCGCGCTGTTTGCCATCGGCTTTGAAGAATAAAACACTGTCTTCGACAATGAGCCGTTCGGCAGGCACTTTGCCAAAGTAGCTATCGTTGATTTTGCTCTTGTGGTCTTCCCCTCCCACAAACGGCACAACGACGGTCGTTTTGGGCGTAGGTTAAACATGCCCAAAAATCCAGATGGAAAGCAAGCCTGCTTTTCTTTGTCAATCCTCGCCTTGGTTGGTGATTTGGTTCACGGTTTCATAGGCTACGGCCTTCACGTCTTTGAGGGGGAAATTAATGGCGGTCTCAATGGCTATTTTACTGAGCACTTCCACGCTGCGGTCTATCATGATGTCAAATTTCGTACCCGAATAATTGGTCAGTGAAGACTTTTTTCGGAAGGCTGCTTTTGATTTATCGGAAGAAATCATCTCAAACGGCTCAGAATCAATCACGGCGGGTACTTGCCAATCGTCGAAAACGAATTGCTTGCCCTGCTGAAAATAAATCGAGAACTGTCCGCCTTCAGGACCAATCCAGAAGCGGTCTTCGCCGCCAAAAGCACTCATGTGCGGGGTGAATTTGCCCGATTCGAGGAGTTTATAATTCAACCATCCGTAGCTGTTGCCCGAAGTGCCGTTGGCCGTAGAGGTCATCACGCGCCCCTGCAACGCACCGATTACGGCCACTTGGGCCGAATCATCGTCGGGGGCAATAAGTACGAGTGGTTTTTGGTGTTTTTTTAAGAATTCGAGGTCAGTACCGAAAGAATTAGACATGGTTTCATTTTTAGGAGATGAACAACTGAAGAACTGAAAAATTATAAATACAAAAATGTAAAATGAAAAAGTGTCGATTCCCAAAATAAGTTTGCCAAAACAAAATGACAGAGGTCGAAAAAGGTAGTTTTTAGAAAATAGAAGCATAAGATTAGGGAAGATTAAGGTTGTTTTTTGAGCCACTCAATGATGGTGGGGTACAAATCGGCTACGGTTTGGTTGGAATCGCGATTTTTGTAGCAATGTAACACAAATTGGTTAAACTCCCTGAACCGATGAAAGCCGCGCCCGTTCACCATAAAATCTTCTTCCTTTTTGTTGATTTTCTCAAAATCTTCGGGGCGAAAGTTATCGTAAGCGTAAAGACTGAAAACAGCCCAAGTCATGTACTCGTTGAAGGTCAAATAGGTTGATTCGTACATGCCTTTGTTCCCTGCTTTCGTTTGATTCCATTTTTTCCAGTCGGGCATCGCGGCTTCTACCTGCTTGCGGTAGGTATCTGTGACGGGGTTGACGTAGTTGTGGTCTATTTCAGTAAAAACCATCCGCGACCAAGCCCCTTCTTTTTCTACTTCGGTGCGGCTGTCGGGTAGGTCGTTGGGAGCGGTGACAAACATGAGGGTTTGGCGAAAACCGTTGTTGGCTACCCGAAACGTAAAATGAAAGCCGCCGTCCATGGCAGTCAGGAAAATTTTGTAACTGTCGTAACGCGCAGGAAACTGACTCTCTACCCATTTCCACATTTTTTGCATCGGCATATACTTTTCGGCACGGACTATTTGCCGTCGGTAGTAGTCTTGATGTTGGGCGTAAAACGTCCGATAACCTGATTTTTCTACAAAATCGCGGAGGAGTGCAGGGCGGTCGGTAAGTCCTAACGTAAGCGCATTGATGGGAAATTTACTTCGATAGACTCCGTTGTTAATCAGTTCGTTTTCAGTAGAAAAACTGCGTGTGATGGCATCTTTGCGGAGCTGGAGGTAGTTTATTCCTCCCAGTTTTTGCAACTTTTTGGCCACATGAAGCACCATCGGATGGCCTTTAAAGGGTTCAAAATGCGCTTTTACGGCTTGGATGTAAGGGTCTTTGTCGTTCAGCACATTGCGATACCCCGTCAGGGCAACCAAGATAGCACTCAATTCGTAGCTTTCGGGCATTTCGATGGTGGCTTGCTGGCGATTTTGGTGTTGATATTCGGTCGAAAAACGGGCTTTGGGCGCGAGTGGGTTGCCGCAGGAGGTACAAAATAGTAAAAGTAAAGCACTTGATATAAGGTGTTTCATGGACAAAAATTACTTTTCTTGCGTTTTTATTCCATAAAAATTAGGGAAAAATGCCCTTTCTTTTTATTGAAAATAAACAAAAAAAAGGAGAGTGTTTAGGGGGTAATTTTACCTGTTTTTGTTTGGTAAAACTAAATAAAATTCTTACTTTTACGTTAAAACAAACCTACTATTTTATACTAAAAATCAACCATGGCAGACAACAAAGAACAGAAATTTAAAGCCTTGCAAACAACGCTTGAGAAGCTTGACAAAGCCTACGGAAAAGGTACTGTGATGCGTCTCAGTGACAAGAAAGTAATGGACGTCGAAGTCATCTCAACGGGTTCCGTTGGTTTGGACTTAGCGTTAGGAATTGGCGGATTACCACGCGGTCGTGTCGTAGAAATTTACGGCCCAGAATCTTCGGGTAAAACTACGCTTGCCATGCACTGTATTGCCGAAGCCCAAAAAGCGGGGGGCTTGGCCGCCTTCATTGATGCGGAACACGCCTTCGACCGCGTATATGCCCAAAAATTAGGAATTGACACTCAAAACCTCCTCATCTCTCAACCCGACAACGGCGAGCAAGCCCTCGAAATTGCCGAGCATTTGATTTCGTCGGGGGCTATTGACATCATCGTGATTGACTCCGTAGCGGCATTGGTTCCCAAAGCCGAAATTGAAGGTGAAATGGGCGATAGTAAAATGGGCTTGCAGGCACGCTTGATGTCCCAAGCCTTGCGTAAACTTACGGGGGTTATCAACCGTACCAACTGCTGCTGTATTTTTATCAACCAATTGCGCGACAAAATCGGGGTGATGTTTGGTAGCCCTGAGACCACTACGGGAGGAAACGCACTCAAGTATTATGCTTCGGTGCGTTTGGATATTCGTCGCATTGGACAAATCAAAGAAAGTGCCGACAACATCACGGGTAACCGTACCAAAGTGAAAGTCGTGAAAAACAAATTGGCCCCGCCATTCAAAGTCATTGAATTCGACATCATGTACGGCGAAGGTATCTCCAAAGTAGGCGAAATCATTGACTTGGCCGTAGAATTAGAGATTGTGAAGAAATCAGGCTCTTGGTTTAGCTACGAAGGCAATCGCCTCTCGCAAGGGCGCGACGCCGTGAAGCAGTTACTGAAAGACAATCCAGAATTAACGGAAGAAATCGAAGCCAAGATTCGCGCCAAAGTCAACGAAGATGATGATGCGCTTTTGGATAAACTCGAACCCAATATTGCCGACGACGGCACGCCTGATTAAATAATCTTTTTGACAAAAAAAGTCGGTGCGAACACCGACTTTTTTTGTCAAAATGATTATCTTCTTTACTATTTTGAAGGAATAGGCACTAATCTAAACACAAATCCTGGGTCTTCTACGCCTACGTAAATGTAACCATCACGTCCCATCTGGACGTTGCGCAAACGCCCCAAGTTTTCGAGCAATATTTCTTCTTTTACCACTTTCCCATTCTGGATTTTGCAGCGGTTGAGGTACTTAAATCGCAACGACCCCACCAACAAATCACCCTTCCAAGCGGGGTAGCGGTCGCCCGTGACATAGGTCATACCACTGGGACCGATAGACGGAATCCAGTACAAATTGGGTTGTTCCATGCCTTCTTTGGCAGTCAGTGGCGTCAAAACCGTACCATCATAGTTGATTCCGTACGAAATCACTGGCCACCCGTAGTTTACGCCTTTCTTAATCAGGTTGAGTTCGTCGCCACCGCGTGGCCCGTGTTCGTGTTCCCATATCTCGCCCGTGGCAGGATTCATCACCACGCCTTGTGGGTTGCGGTGGCCGTAGGAGTAAATAGACGCAAAAGCTTTGTCTTTTTTGGCAAAAGGGTTATCGGCAGGAATCGTTCCATCGTCGTTGATACGGTGGATTTTACCACAGGCATTTTCTACCGATTGGGGGAAAAGAGGTACGTGTTGACCTCTATCTCCTACCGAAACAAACAAATAGCCGTTTCTATCAAACTCCAAACGCGAACCGTAGTGGTGGCGGGTTTTCAAGTAAGGCAAGGCTTCAAAAATGATTTTTTGGTCAGAAAGGGTTGTCCCCTCCAACTTAGCCCGCATCACTGCGGTTGTTGAAAGTTTATTGCCATCTTCGGTTTTGAAGGCCGAGTAGGAGAAATAAATAAACTTGTTTTCGGCAAATTTAGGGTGTAATTCTACATCTAAAAGCCCACCTTGACCTTCCACTAACACTTCGGGTCCGCCCGTTACTTTGCTTTTTTGTTTGTCTTTATTGACTCGATAAATGCTACCGTTACGGTCAGTGATGATGATGTCGCCATCGGGAAGAAAAGTCATCCCCCATGCACTGCTCAAGCCACTGGCAATGGTGTCTAACTTGACCGTCTGCTCCGACGAAGAAAAAACATTTGATTTGGGTTTGGCCGCAAAGCTATACTTGCTGGCTTTTTCGATGCCATCCAAGATATAATCCGCCATTTCTTCAATTTCTTTGGGTTTGAGAGCGGCCTTCCACGACGGCATCCCGTTGTCGGGATAACCACCCGTGATACTTTTGATGAGGTCGGCCTTGGTTTTTCCGTGTTTCCACTGCCTATCTACAAACATCTCTACTTTTTCGCCGTGGCAGCTTGAGCAGAAGTTTTTATAGTTTTTTGCCGCCGTTTCAAAAGCAACGGAAGTAACACCGAGCGTAGTTTCGGGTTGTGTTTCGGTAAAAGATTCGCGCATGAGTAAGAACGTCGCTGCGACGGTTCCAATAGCTACATATTTTAGCATTGTAGAAGATAGATTAGGGTTTTATATTGAAAGTCCACATTACAAATTATTTAACGATTTTTTCAAAAATAGGTTTACATCTTCTTTTTTATCCCCAAAATACCCGCACAATAGGGCAAAAAGCAATATAGTGTTAGAAATGGTAAACAAAGTCGTAGCATAGTAGTCTGAATTAACCCTAATTTTGCAGTTATAAACAATCCAACGATGGCCCTATCAAAATAAGCGCCATCTATTTTCATTCCAATATGTCTAATTTTGCAGTAATTTTTGACATGGACGGCGTTATAGCCGATACCAATCCCACCCACAACATAGCATGGCGTAAATTTCTGGATCGCTACGAGATTGTGCCTACTGAGGAAGAACTCCAAAACCACATGTATGGCAAGCACAATAGCTATATTTTGAGTTATTTCTTCAAAAGAGATGTCATTTCGGACGAACTTGCCCAATTGCAATACGAAAAAGAAGCTTTGTTTCGGGAGTTATACGCTTCTATTGCGCAACCTATTTCTGGGCTATTGCCTTTTTTGAGCGATTTAAAACAAAATGGAGTCAAAACGGGCATTGCCACCTCGGCACCGGTCGAAAACTTAGAGATGATGGTAGCCCAAATACCCGTTTTGGGAGAAATAATGGAGTCGCTGTTGTCGGAACAAGACGTCACTCAACACAAACCACATCCAGAAGTCTATCTCAAAAGTGCTCACCGATTGGGTATGCCTCCTTCCCAATGTGTGGTTTTTGAGGATTCGGTATCGGGCGTAAAAGCAGGCTTAGCCGCAGGAATGAAAGTAGTGGGAGTCACTACCTCTCATTCTTCTGATGAATTGCTCTCGTGCAGCGCCTTATATCAACAATTACGAGGCATTGAATTATGAATTTGTCAGAAACCTACTTTACTAATTCACTGTCCTATGTACATTGAACATATAGCCATTTGGTGCCGCGATTTAGAACGCACGAAGACTTTCTACGAAACCTATTTCGGCGCAAAATCAAACGAGAAATATATCAATCCAAAGAAAAAGTTTGAGTCGTATTTCTTGAGTTTTGATCATGGCCCGCGCTTAGAACTGATGCAGATGGCAGGGATTGCTGAAAAACAAAGCGATGTTTATGCCCAATTTATGGGTCTTACTCATTTTGCAATTTCGGTAGGTAGCGAAGTTGAAGTCAACCAACTCACCGAACGACTTCGTACCGATGGATATGAAGTAGTAGGCGAACCTCGCTGGACGGGCGATGGTTATTATGAAAGTGTGGTATTTGACCCCGAACAAAATCGAATTGAGATAACTGCTTGACAATGACGACCCATTTAAAAACCTATTTTACCCACAGCCGCAGTCTGGCCATTGGAGCGGTGTTTGCCTCCGTTGGTTTTTTGTTTGGCAACTGGGTAACTTGGATTCCTTACGTAAAGCAAAAATTTGCTTTGGACGATGCCCAATTAGGGCTTTTACTATTAAGTATGCCGTTGGCATCAACCCTCACTAATCCCCTTTCCACCCTCATTATCAACCGTTTTGGAATGCGGGCCACCACCATCTGGGGATTAGCAGGAATGGCCCTTGTGTATGCGCTTCCTGTCAATGTGCCTTATTTATGGATGACTTCCGCTGCTTTAGGACTTTTGGGTATCGGAATTGCTTTCACCAATGTGGCCATGAATACCTGCGTCACGTCCATCGAACGCCAAGACGGGATTTTTATCATGTCCACTTCGCACGGGATGTTCAGCGGTGGCGGAATGCTGGGTTCGGCTTTAGCCAGTATTTTGATGGGCTTGAAAGTGCCTCCTGCCATTCACATTGCAGTGGTATCGGTAAGCATTTTGGCTTTGGTTACGTTGGTTCGACCTATTATTATGGGTATTCATGAAGAAAAACGAAAAAATGAAGGCGAAGCTAAATTTGCGTGGCCCAATCGGGTACTGATGGGAATGATTGCTATTTCGCTCTGTACCAATATCACCGAAGGCACTATGGCCGATTGGACTGCCGTATATATGCGCGACGTTGTCAAGTCAAACGATTTTTTTATCGGCTGGGGTTTTGCTTGTTACGCTTTCTTTATGGCTTCGGGGCGTTTTATTGGCGACTCTCTCATCCCCCAATACGGTAGCCGTAAAATATTGGTTTCGGGGGGAGTTTTGGCGGCGGTGGGTATTTTGTTGGCTGTTTTTGTTCCTCATACCCTTACCACCATTTTAGGTTTTGGTTTGGTGGGGGCGGGGGTTTCGTGCGGTGCTCCCATTTTGTACGGTAGTGCCGCCCGTGTGCCGGGCATGGCCAAAGGAGCTGGCTTAGCCACCATGAACACCTTTAGTTTGGCGGGCTTTTTAGCGGGGCCCGCGTTGATTGGCCTTATTTCTAATGCTTTTAGTTTATCTTTTGCCATTAGCTTAGTGGCAATTTTGGCCTTAATTTGGGCTTTTCTATCAAATCGAGCGCAGTTGTACTAAATTGTTAGTTTCCCATCACCTCCGCTTTGAACTTCCCGTATGGCGTATTTTATACGATGCCATTCCTACGCCCTTTACGCACAGTTTGTTAGTACTCGAACTGCGCGACAAAACGAAAGTCGAATGGTGCGCTGTTGATACCGACGCTTGCCAAATACTATGGCAGCGGTCTTTGGGCGAAACCGACTGGTGGACGAGTTTGATAGGCTTTTATGCGGGTAAAATTTTACTTCACACCTATGAAAATAGTCAACAGCCTGCCCCCAAACAGCTATTGGTAGTGGATGTATTTTCGGGAGAAATAAATTGGAGATTGGACGGGTGTAAGTTTGAACAGACCGACGGCACCACGCTTCAAATCTCCCGCCTACAACCCGAAAAAATGGCAATTTTGGAGTATTGGACTTTGGCAAACGGGCAAAATATCCCGCCTAAAGGGATGTCGAATGTGCGAGAATCCCCTCGCTGGAAATTCCCTATCCTCTACCAAGAAATGAATCCATATTATTCGGCAGTAAAGTCATTTATCCAAAAAATAACGAATAAAATACCTCAAAAGGCCGTAAATTATGGTGAAATCGCTGGACATATATTGTTTTTTCAGTATCTTTACCCCGCTAACGCTGTTACTTTATCCCGCTCTATCTTGGTAGTAAATTCAGCAAAGACAGTACTATTAGACGAAACAATAGATTCGGACGTAAATGGAGCTGAATTTGGTGAATGTTTTTATAATGAACACCATATTATTTATTTGAAAAAATTGCAAGAATTAGTCGTATTAAAATTGCCGAGATTATGATGACGCGAGCTGGATTTTGCCTGATAGTACTGGGGCTATTGTGGAGTACCACCCTACACGCTACCCCCTTTACTGTGGATTCGACGGGCACTGAAACCAAGAACGGTCGAACCTACGTACTTCACCGAGTCGAACCAGGACAGACTTTGTACGCAGTAATGCGTAAGTATAAAACCACCATCAAAGCCCTCAAAGATGCCAATCCTGGCATGAAAGATAATTTGTCGGTGGGACAAATGGTACGCGTACCCGCTCAGAGTCAATCTCCCTCCCCCAAAGTAGCTGCGAAGGAACCCGAAAAAAAGCCCGAAAACAGCAAATTGGTACTTGACTATGAGATACAGCCTAAAGTGAATCCCCCCGCTAAAGGCGAGGACGAAAAACCTAAAGCTGAAAATGAAAAAGTAGAGGAAGCACCCAAAACGGTGGAGGAGTCTCCCAAGTCTTCGGATGCAGGAGTCAGTAAGGAAGAAACAAAACCCGTAGTACCCGCAAAAAGCGGTATTCATCGCGTAGAAGGCGGCCAATCGCTCTATGGAATCGCTATCAAACACGGCGTATTAATGGCTGACATTCGCCGTTGGAATGGTCTTACTTCCGACCAATTGCGGTCGGGGCAGGAATTAATTGTATCGGAAAATGCGTATCAAGATTACCTGAAAAAGAATAAATTAGATTCAGTAAAATTAGCGGATACTAAAAAAACGAATACAGAAAGAGTACCATTGCCTTCGCGTCCCGAAGATCTTACTAACGCCGATTTGCCCGAACCCAAAATAGCCAATACGGGCAAACGTATTTTGGAAACGGGAGTCGCGGAGGTCTTAGACGGTATGGACAGCAACAATAAATACCTGGCCCTCCACCGAACTGCCCCCGTTGGGTCTTTGATTCAAGTCAAAAATGTCAATAATAGCCAGAGTGTTTGGGTGAAAGTCATCGGTAAACTACCCGATATTAGTGCTAACAATCGCATTATTATCAAACTCTCAGCGCGTGCGCAAGAAAAACTAT
>JBGAUP010000102.1:0-18250 GCA_044228585.1 Runella sp.
GATTTTAAAATCAATTTGGAAAACAACGTTTTGACGATTTCGGCGCAGCAAGAGCAGAAAAATGAAGAAGCCACTGAAAAATATACCCGTAAAGAATTTAGTTTCACCAGTTTCCGTCGGGCTTTTACTTTGCCAAACAGCATAGATGGAGAGAAAATTCAGGCTACATATACTGATGGAGTATTGAATATCGAGCTTCCCAAAAAAGAAGAAGCTAAAAAAACACCTCGTTTAATCGAAATCGCATAATTTTACTTTCTTCATAAAAAACATAGAACGTGGAACATCCGCGTTCTATGTTTTTTTATAAAAGGACTATATCGCTGGCGTTGGCTACCTCAAAGTTTTGAGTTTTGAGATTTTGAGCAATTACCAATGAAGATTCTCTCGCTTTGGCTACGGCGAGTAAGCTATCGTCAATATCCAGTATTTCGACCACTTCTCCCGCTTCAAAGTCGCCTGTTACCTCTTTGATGCCTACGGCCAAAAGACTTTTACGATTTTGCAGTGCTTGAGCTGCACCCGCATCAATTTTGATACGACCTGCTACCAAACTACCACTACCGAGCCAGCGGTTTCGGGCTGAAAGGGCAGTTTCTTGCGGCGAAAATACCGTACCCGTTTCTCCTTTAAATGCCCTCAGAATACCATCAGGCTCATTCATGCCGAAAATAATCGTACGAATTCCCATGCGCGTGGCTAATTTGGCAAAGGTGAGTTTGGAGGTCATTCCGCCCAATCCCACACTTGACTTATCGCTGCGAACGTACTGGAACACGTCATTGACCTGCGAAACGAAAGGAATTACTTTGCCTTTATCATCTAACAATCCTCCCACCGAAGTACACAGCATCAGGGTATCTGCCCCAAAACCAACGGCGATGAGCGTAGCCAATTCGTCGTTGTCCGAAAATTTTAGCTCGTGGCTGCTCACCACGTCGTTTTCGTTGACAATGGGAATAATTCCATTTTTCCATAGTTCTTGAAAGGTGTCTTTCATTTGCAAAAATTGGTCGCGGTTGGCAAAATGCCCCCGTTCGCAAAGGCTCTGCGCTACTGGAATATCGTAAGGAGAAAAAAACTGGGCGTATTTGTTCAGAAGCAATAGGTTGCCGATAGCCGCTGCGGCTTTGCGTTGAGTGATTTCGCCCGCATAGTCGCGGATATACTGTTTCCCTGCCGCCACTGCTCCCGATGACACAATTACTAAATGGTACTCCGTATATAATTGCGCTACTTGACGCGCTATCTCTACCATGACCAACTGATTTAACTCACCGTTGGCCTTGGTAATGGCTGCACTTCCAAATTTTAAAACTAAGATGGGTTTTGACATAACTCGTAATCTTTGCGGCAAAGTTACGAAGGTCGCGGGCTTCCCCAAATTCCGAAGAGGCGGAATGGCTACTTATCTTTCTTCACAATCGTCAACTCATCTTTCACTTTCCCTTCAACATCAAGGCAACGGTAAATTAGTTCGTTTTTGTCAATCCGAATGTGCTGATACACTGGGCCGCTTTGGAAACGAGCCGCTGCGTACTCTTCCTCAGGCCAGTTTTTGTGTTGGCTCGGAATACTGATCGAAATCGTATAAATAGTTCCTTGAGCGGGTGAATCAACGGTTTTTTCGGCAAAAATCGGTTTACTGCGCATGTAGTAGTGAATGTGTCCGCTCATGACCATATCCACGTGATAGCGGTCAAAAAGCACTCCCCATTCTTTGCGGATTTGGGCATAATCCTCTTCAAAATTGTAAGGTGGAAAGTGCAGCATCACAAACTTCCATTTGGCTTTTGAGTTGGCTAATTGCTTTTCAATCCACGCTGTTTGCTCAGTAATCGGAAATGTTCCGTCAATCATGACAAAGAAGGCATTTTGGTATTGAAAAGCATAGGTACGCTCAGATGGCAATTTTTCGGGGCCATTGGTAGGAAGGCTAAACAGATTCTGATACATAGCCGCTCCCAAACCATCTTGACTGTCGTGGTTGCCAGGAATGGGCATCAGCGGTTTTTGGCTGAAAATAGGGGTAGAATGGTGAAAAAACTCATCCCATTCGTCGCGATTGAGTCCCGTACTGACCAAATCGCCGATGATAGAATAAAACGATATTTCGGGGTGACGGCCTAAGGTTTTCTGTGCCATATTGCCCCAATCGGGTGATTTGTGGGTATCGCCAAACCAAATAAATGAAAACGCCTCGGGTGTTGCGGCTTGGGTTTTGAAGGACGCCATTTCCGACCATGCACCTGCCGTTCCAACCCGATAAAAATACGTGGTGGCAGGTTTCAATTGCGTAAGTTTTGCTGTAAAGCGTTGAATATAGCGGTCGTTGCGCAACAGGCGATCTTCCATGCGGAAACTCGTCGCCGTTGCGGTGAGAGTGTCTTTGGTAGTTTCTGCCCAGTACTTTACTGTACCGTTTTTGACTTCCTGTTTGTTGCGCCATTGGATGTCCATCGTCGTGGTTGGGTCACCGCTCAAAGTCAGCATGATTTGGTCGGAACGATGAGGGGCAGGGTAAAGTGTTTGGCGAAAAGCCCCCTTTAAGTGAGCTTCGCGAGCCCGCCCGCGGACGGTGGTAAACAGGGTTTGTCCAATCAGAGATTCGGGTACTTCAGAAAGAATTAAATCGTCCCAATCGTGGTAGGTAAAAGCACCGATTTTCATTTTCTGAAATTGCTGATTTTCGGGAAATACATTTGAAATCAAGACTTTATCGCCCTTTTTTTGCGGCCCGACACTCAGAAAATAAACAGGGCGGTGTTTGTCAAAACCGTTGATTCCCAGTTCAATTTTGCCTGCATCG
Organism: Runella sp.; assembly: GCA_044228585.1. GTDB lineage: Bacteria > Bacteroidota > Bacteroidia > Cytophagales > Spirosomataceae > Runella. The sequence continues at coordinate 2,810 of JBGAUP010000102.1, forward strand.
TACTTTTTTTGCCAAACTTCGTAGGTGTATTCTTCGTTCTTTACGAGCATTTGCGTTTTCTGAAATCCGCTCTTCTCAAGCCAAAAAGGAAGTGTTTTTTGGTTTTGGTCACGCATGAGAGATACGACCACGGGTACATTCACATCAAATGTCCAATAACGGGTGGCGAGGGTTTGTTTTTCCTCTTCCGAAAGAAAAGGGAGAATGTAACGCTCGGAAATGGTGTCCAGTTGAGCGGGCGTCAATTTCTCATACAACCGTGTTACGACGCCATCCATTACTTCGTGAACTGTACTTTCAGGATGAGTTGTAGTGCAAGAAAAAGTACTGATAGTCAGCAGAATGCTTGCTAAAAATTGGGTGTGTTTCATTGTGATTAGCAGGTCACGCAAAGCCGCAAAGTTTATCTCTGCTCCTTTGCGTCTCTGCGTGGCGTGAGTTTTATTTGGAAGGATATTGTTTTTCTAACCAGGCAATCATCTTGGAAAAAACATCCACGGCTGCGGAGGGACTCATGCCATGTTTTTCTTTGGGATAAAGCTCCAATTGGGTCAAAACTCCGAGTGATTGTAATTTTTTGTGTAAATTTTCTGCTTGGCTTACGTGTACAAGTGGGTCTTCCACACCATGAAACGAAAGCGTAGGAACGGCACTTTCTTTGGTCAAATGAAGCAAAGGGCTGGCATCAATGCAGATTTGCGCTTTGGGGTCGGCTTCTCCCAAAAAACGAATAACGGTATTGTTGGCATCGCTGCCGTCGGCTCGTACCGATTTATCGGTTAGGTCGGTGGGCCCCCAAAGATTGACCACTGTTTTGACCTGTTTGGACGTATCATGTTTATAGGCATAAAGCATGGCCAAATGCGCGCCAGCACTGCCTCCCATGAGGGCAAATTCGTTGCCGTTGAAACCGTATCTTTTTGCTTTGTCTGAAAGAAAGGCAATGGCTTTTTTGACATCTTCGATTTGTGCAGGAAACCGATTTTTATCGTCTTTCACCAAGCGATAATTCATTGATACCACCATGTAGCCTTTTTCTCCTACCAGTGTTTCAATCAATTGTTTCGGAAATTCGCTTTTGTCGCCTCGGTTCCAAGAGCCGCCATGAATATAAACGATGACTTTGGTGCTGTGGTTGTGATTGTCGGGATAGTACGCGTCCAAAAGATTGTCTTTGCCCTCTGCATCTCCGTAACTTACATCTAAGAGCGATTGATACGTCGGTTTTTTGGGAATCGCCGTGGCATTTTTGGCCAAACCATCTCTCCACCCTTTGGTTTTTAAATACTTAACTAATTCTTCAGGATGGTCAGTTTGGACTCCATTAACGCCTTTTTGCAAAGCACTGTCCCACGTTTGTGGCCCTTCGGAAGGGCTTTGTACATCCAACCAAACACCTACACCCTCATTTTGAGCCACTTGTATCATTTCCGAATCGTAGATGTTATCCAACGCTTCGATTTTTACCTGTGCCAGGAAGTAGCGAAGTTGCTCTTTATTTTGAACCTCTTTAAAAAGGCTTGTCATCAAAGGCAGTTGGGGGGCAGTTGTGCGCCAACGTTTGTAGTCGGGTATTTTGTTGATATACACCACTACTTGCTTTTCCATGCCCTCGGCCTGAATCTGCTTCCAGGTTTCGGCGACATCGGCCTCTTTGAAATCCAAATAAATGTTGATACGATTTTTACACAGTCGCAGTACTTCTCTGAATTCGGGAATACGATAGGCCGCCATATCGTCGGCTTTAGGATTTTTGAGTTGAAGCGATTGCAGTTCCGCCCAAGTTTTCTCGGCTACTTTCCCTTGTCCATTGGTCATTCGGTCCACCGTGTCATCATGGTGAATGAGCAATATTCCATCCTTACTGGTGCGCAAATCTATCTCTACGTAGTCGGCTCCGCTTTTGATAGCTTCTTCATAGGCCGCTAATGAATTTTCAGGGACAAGGACATGATTTCCCCGATGAGCAATCACTACCCATTTATTTTTGGAAGCGGGTAATGAAGCGAGTGGGTTTTGCGCGAAACTATCCCAAAAACCCAATCCCAAAAATAGGATGAGATTTGTAAGCAATCTTTTCATCTTAGCTCTAAATTTTAACAATGAAGAAGCTTGCATTAGACTTCTTATGGTTCAATGCAATTTTATTATCAATTAAGGGAATGGGTGGATAACTTCGGAAAGCTTACTCTTTGAGTTGTATTACTGCTTGTTGTTCATGCTCAGTGATGAGCTGATTGAAGTATGTCTCCAAAATAGCAGAATATTCTGGAGACATCTCATTCTCTCCCAAACCAGCCAGTAGCTCGTTAAGCTCCTCTTTAGACAACTCATTACTGAGTAATTTGTCAATTAGATATTGGGGACGGGAGCGCTCCATTGTTGTGTTGTTTAGTATCTACGCATAATACGCCTGAAATGGCTAAAAAGACTACTTTACAGTACTTTTTTCTGGTCAGTCACAAATACCCGCGTACTGACCGTATAGGTTCCGCCGTGCGGATTTTTGTATTTCAAATCCACATAAAAAGCCTTATATCCACTGTTGGCGTAGGGTTCTTTTAATTTGATATTGGAAGTATTGGATATTCCCAAACTCCGACTTGTCCACTTGTCATTGCGGAAGTCACGGTCGGTCGAGGTCGTTGACCAAAGCACCACATCAACTAAATCCTGCTTATCGGTTTTTACATTAAGTTTTGCTGCTTTTTTGCTTGAAGAAATCTTCCAAGTAGGTACAGGGTAGTTTTTATTATCTAAGGTCAATGCAAAAAAAGCACTCAATGCCTCTAATGCTTGTGCCCCACCTCCCAAATCGTGGCCCGCGTTGGGTACGTAATGAATCATATTTTTGCCAGGGATTTGGTCATAATAATGTTTAATAGCATCCACCGTCCAGTATTCATCGTTAGTACCAATAAAAATCATTTTTGGCACCGTCAGTTTAGCGCGGTAAGAATAAGGATCTACCATCGTAGTGATAGCATTTCCCGCGGCGGTGTTAGCGGTTTGGGGAATTTCGAGTTTTACATAATCCTCAATCTGTACACTGTATTCGCCATAGGTTTTCAATTGATAGTCGAGTGTGGCGGGCATATTGAGCATATCAATCACCATGGGACCGATAGCCCTTACGCGGTTGTCGTCAATGGCTGCTGAGAGCCAAGTTGTCCAGCCGCGTTTTGAAGCACCAGTCACTACAAATCCATTAACTTCGTGGTTGAGTTTTTGTTTTGAAAATGCCTGAACAGCATCCATGGCCTTCACCGCACTTTTCACCATTGGAAAAAGCAATGGCCATGAGTAATCTCCGTCTTTTTTGAAATTGTGCAATGTGTACGAAATCAAGGCATCCTCGGTCAATTTTCCGTAAAGAGGCTGATTAGGAGCTTGTTTGAGTAAGGCTACAATAGCTTTATTTTTAGAGGCTATGTTGGCCAAAGGAAGCCAAAGTTTGTCCTTAGCACTCCAATTAGGCTGCTCTTCTTTGTTGGAACCTCCAGTAATAAATAACATAGCTCCGTCGTGGGTATTTTCTTTAGGAACCAACACGGTGAGTTGATGACGCCAAGTAATTCCCCGCCATTTTTGAGAGGTTAGTAATAAGTTATAACCTGTTACGTCTCCCAGTGGAAACGAGTCTTTTAGCTCCCAAGTGAAGGTATTATCACCATTGTTGATGTAGCTTTTGAGGGCAGTTTCGGGAGTAATGGCTTGTTGGGCTTTGAGCGAACAAGTGAAAACAAAAAGACCAAAAGCAAGAACTAAAGAAGTTCTAAAATATAACTTATTCATTGATTATGAAGCGGTTGATGATAGATATTGTTACAGATGAATTTGCTTATCTTTTAAAAGTTTTAAAAGCTTTTCGGGCTCGTCAGTTTGAATGATATTAGCCCCATTCTTTAATAATTGATTTAAGGCTTCTTCCGTATTCCCATTTCGAATGGCAATATCAGCAGGTCCTAAAGCATTTATCCAAACGCGAGCTTTGTGTTTTTTGATGGTATTGACTACTTCGGGCGTATAGAAAGAGAAATCAATATGAACGACTTCGGGCTTAAACAAAGCAATAGCCGAATCTGCCTCAGCCAAAGAATGAGCTCTTGGCATCATCATAAAATCTTTGCTTTTCTTATCAAAAAAACTGAGTGAGGTAAAATCACTGTCAAAGAAGATAACGATGTCCTCTGTCTTTGTCTTACGAATTACGTCTAAAATAGGCCCTAATTTGTCTGTTTTTAGGTCTAAGTCAACCAAAATGTGGCCTTTTGCCAACAACAAAGCTTCTTCAAGTGTTGGGACTTTATAGTTAGTAACCACTCCTTTTTCTACCAAAAAATACTGGTTAAGTTGCGCAAACGTCATTTCTTCCAGTTTTCCTTTTCCTGTAGTGGTACGGTTGATGGTTCCATCGTGCATCAGTACGGGAATACCGTCAGTTGTCACTTTGACGTCTATTTCTAAAATATCCACTCCCAATCGAATGGCTTCTTTGATAGCGGGTAGCGAGTTTTCAGGGAAATTATTGTGCGCCGCTCGATGCGAGGCAACCAGTACTGTATTGGAAGCCGAGTTCAGAAAGTCTTTTTTGATGTCTTTGACATTGCGTTGTCCTAAAACAATGCTGACAGAAGAGGCAACAGATAATACTGCGAGAAGGTATTTTTTCATGAATGAAAACAAAAAATTATTCGGCTTTAGGGCTTTCTTTAACCAGTTTGAGTGCTTGTTCGATATAAATTTCGCCTGTCATTTCGCCCAAACTGGTACGACTTACGTAATCATATCTTTTAAAACTATTGAAATCTACTTTGGTGAGCATATAGCCGTAGGCATCGTTGGTTAGACCAAAAAGAAATGGCAATTTGGTGTTCATATTTCTTTTGAGGTAATAACCAATATTGGGTAAGGCTTCCCCAGGAATAGTCAAGATTTGGGCAGGCCCAATATTCAAAAGATTTAACTGAGTACTTACAGCATTGTCTTTGGCATTGGGATGCTTGAGCGGGGAATTTTTGAGGATGTATTTCATTATATCAGATTCTACAGGAAATTCTATTTTCCGAGCGGTACAGTAGAGCGACGGATTTTCTAAAACGGGGGCAGGCGCTACGATACGCAATGCCTCATCGGCCAGCAATTCTCCAATTCTGATGCACTCTTCCCACGTATTGGCTTCGGTATTTCCTTCGCGGCGTGTATCGGCGGTGACCATTCCTCCTTGCGCACCATTCATAAAAATAGCCATTCCTCCTGTTTTGGCTTCAATACGGTCGTACAATGGGCCACACATGTCGGGGCTCATGATGCCTCTTGCTGAGCCAATTACCTCTGGGTGAATGGCATAATTGACCAGCGTAGCAATGGTTTTACCTTGTTTGTCAAGGGCTTGAATCACACCGCAGCGCGGGTCGTACAGATGAGGCGCATAGTAATTGTAGGCAATGCTTCCTTTGGCTTCACCTACGGCGATTTTGAGCGTGGCAGGTTGTAATTTCGCCACTGCTTCATTGACTGCATCGGCGATTTTTTTGACGCAATCGTCCAAATATTTTAAGTCGGCAGAAGATTTTCCCGTTTGGTCTGGAAAAGCATACGCATCGGGGCCGCTATGCGTGTGCGTGCAGCCAATCAACACATTTTCGGGAGGTATGCCTTTAATCAAAGCCCTTGAACGATTGCCCAATACCGACGACCATCCAAGGTTATCTACGCTTACAATCGCAATGCGCGTTTGACCTTTTTCCAAGACCATCACTCGCGCAAACAAATCGCCTTTTTTTTCGGTGGTTGGTTTAGGAGTGCCAATGCCTCCCGAGGCTGGCAAAAGAGGATTAGGGGTAATTATCCGCAAAGCAGTGGATACCTTAAATTCTTGGGCCATAGTATTGTAACTAACCAAGAATACAAGTAGCAGGCCTATTTTTTTTATCATAATAAGTACAATATTTAGACATGAAACTTATGAGGTTTGGCCATACATTTCATCCAAACCTCATAGATTTTTTGGAGAAAACTACCAAGGTTTACCAGTACCTTGAATGACCCACGGTTTTGACCAAGGGCTATTTTTACCGTCAACGGTTGAGAAAGGAGTTGTTTCCAGCTTACTCATGGCCGACTCAGTATTGACTTTGTTCAAATTACGTTCATCAAGCATATAATAAAACCGCACTGGCAGCACATTACGTTTCGATTGGGGACCCGTTTTTAGTTCGGGGAAACCTGTTCTTCGGTAGTCAAACCATGCTTCCTGTGCGGCAGTCCAGCTCGAAATCCATTTTTGCTCAATGATTTGTTGAACAGTACCATTGTATTTTACATCTGTGCCTGCGATATAGGCCGCGTAGCTACTGCCTACTCCCCAAGTATCTAATGAGGCTTTTATACCTGCTTCGTAGTGCGTTTTGGCGTCGCCAGCAGCCCACCCTTTCAGGGCAGCCTCGGCCAAGATAAAACGAACTTCTGCCGCCGACATGAGACGAGATTTTAAAAGAGGTCCTTTTGCTTGCTTATAGATATCACTAAGCCACGATACGTGAGGATTGTTGGCGCCTTGCTCAGCAGTAGGACTCAGATTATAAGTAGGGCCGCCCAGCATAGCCGTGGGAAGTCCTACATACTCATTGGTATTATACTCTTTTCCAGCCACTTTGTCGGGCGAAAGGTAGCGTTTAGTACCTTCAATCTTGTCAGTACCTTTCGGAAGAGAGGCATCTACTACAATTTGTATTTTCACTTTATTGGCCCAAATTGCCAAACGAGGGTCTTTCAAGGCCAATAATTTATCTACCAAAGTAGCGGCCATTTTGATACGTCGGTAGTTGCTTTCACTGGCGTCATAAACTGCATTGGCAGGCCAAGAGTCATCATTACTATTTCCCGCAAAAGGCATAGCAGCATCATCGGCGATGGCCGTGATAATCGGATATTGAGTCGCATTGGCAACGATTTTTTCAATACCAGCTTTAGCTACATCGGGCTTTTTGCTTGAAATACGCATATAGTACCGTAGTGCCAATGAATTGGCCAACTTTCTCCATTTGGCAGGAGCACCTTGATAATAAAGGTCTGCAGTTCCCACTGTGACGGTATAATCGGTTGCATTTTTAGACAGAAGCGTATTGGCTTTTTCTAAATCGGCCAAAATGCCCGTATAAATGGCTTCTTGTGAATCATAAACTGGGAAGGTATTTTCTGTGCCACCGACCGCCCCTTTCAAGGCAGCAGAGTAGGGCGCATCACCCCAAAGGTCCGTAATTAGGCCAAACATCATGGATTTCATTACCAGTGCAATACCTTGGTGTAATTCTGAATTAATGGCTACACCACGATCATAAACGTATTGGTTGTTACGCAAAATGTCATAGTATCCTGCCCAGCTCTGACTGCCACCCCAATCGTAATCGTTGTGACCACCACTCCAGCCATCTTTTTGGGTATGTTGCATCACGCCCGCGATGTCCTGATAGCCGAGGTTTACAAAGGCTTTTCCTGCCTCGGTTAAAACCGTAGAAAGTACCAAATTGGGGTTGGCATTGTCGGGATTAACCCCGTTGGGATTTATGTTTAGTTCGGTCAAATCTTTACAAGAAAATACCGTGCAAGAAAACAAAACCGCGAAACAAGCCATTTTGAATGTGTTGATTTTCATTGTTTTAAGTTGTTTATGTTTTCTTAAAAAGTTAAGCCCAATTTAAATCCAACGGGAATCACCCAAGGGTTGACGTTGTAGCGTTCGATACCTTGCTTGAATTGGCTTCCTCCTTGGATACCTGCTTCTGGCTGGAAAGCATTTTCGGGATCAATATTGATTTTAGCAGCAGTCCATAAAATGATATTTCGGCTATAAACAGAGAAATTAGCACTCTGAACACCTACTTTTTTCAACCATTGTTGGGGTAAATCATAACCCAAGGTGATTTCTCTTAGTTTGAGATAGGAAGCATCGTACAAGAAAGCTCTTGTAAAAGACCAAGCTGTACTACCAGCAAAAGGAAGAATAAGTGTTCCTGTTCCGCCTAAGTTTTCTTTATAGCCCGTTGGGTTTCCGTTGGCATCATAACCCGTAGCTACCACCCCCGGAATAAATACGCCACCGTGGGGTAATGTATAGGGGCCATATTTGAAAGGATAACCGCCATAATCAGGAGTAGGGCCACCTACTAAGGGAAAATAGTTGCCATTGATTCGAATGAGTTCATCTTGGTTAGCTACTAAATAGTCGCGTAATGCTTGACCCGTCAGACCATTAGGGTTAATGAGTTTATCCAAAAACAACTGTGACTGTCCATTTTCTTCGCCGTAACGGTAGGTTTGTGAAACAAAATCTCCACCGTTTCTCCAGTCAAACGACATACTCAAGCTGAACCCTTTGTAAGAAATGGACGTTTGCAAACCCATGATGAATTTAGGGTTGAAGTTTCCGATTTTGTTTTTGGTATTAATCGCGTCAATAGATTGCCACTTACCCGTTTGGTCTAAAATAGGATAGCCATAGTAAGGAGATTCTTTATTTTCTACGGTTACTACTTTAGCATCGTAAATATCTCCAATTTGCTCCCCTACGTACGTCCACGCTCCTCCTTTTGCATCTGTCCAGAGAGTATAGTAAGGCAAATCATCGGAAAGGGATTTAATCGTAGTGCGGTTGCGTGTCCAGTTGGCATTGATGTCCCATCTCCAGCCGTTTTTGTCAATGGGAGTTCCGCCTAAGCTCAACTCAAATCCTTTGCTGACCAACAAACCTGCGTTAATGTTTTTCAAAGAATAACCCGACGAAGGAGGAAGTTTAGTACTAAGAATTTGGTTACGGTTTTCCACCATGTAGTAAGTACCTGAGAAACGCAGACGATTTTTGAATAAATTCAAATCAATCCCACTCTCATAAGACGTAACTATTTCAGGTTTTAGGTCTGCGATAAGAAGTGTACCAGGAGTAGATAAACGTGGGATACCATCCCAAGTACCCGCATTGCCCAAAGAACCCAAAAGTTGATAGGGGTTGGCATCATTACCTACCTGAGCAAAGCCAGTACGAAGTTTCAACATACTGATTTGACTCGATAAAGGCAACATTTCATTAACCAGCAAGCTCAAGGAAGCTGATGGATAGAAATAAGAGCGGTTGGCAGCAGGAAGCGTACTCGACCAGTCATTGCGGGCAGTCACATCCAAAAAAATCATGTCTTTATAACCCAAATTGGCCAACCCATAAGCACTATAAATAGCCCTTTGGAACCATGAACTGTTATAATCCAAGTTGGCAGGAGCAATATTTTGAATGTTATACACCCCTGGGACAATCAAACCTGTCCCTCCCTTAGTGGCGTTGGTTACGTTAGAACCTTTCTGATAACGGGCATTTCCACCAGCAGAAACCGAGAAACTAAAGTCTTTGAGGTCTTTTTTGTAGGTTGCCAAGAAATCAGCATTACTTTCAAAATTGGCGATATTGATAAGTCCATACGCTCCACGTGGGTCTTGAGTATAGCTATTAGCTATTTTCATCTCACGTCGCTCGTTGTATGTGTCAATGGCATAGCGCCCCATGAGGCTAAATTCAGGGGTAATTTGCCAATCAGCTTTTATATTTCCAAAAATACGATCACGCACAAAACTATTATTGACCTCATACGCTAAAAAATAGGGGTTGTTATAAATCCCCTTAAATTGAGAGCGTTGTTGAAGCCCCTCTTGGCCAGGAAGCCAATAGTTTTCTAAATCTTTAATGTCAGTGTGCGGAGAGACAGCATAGGCCCATTGAAGTGGGTTTGTGCCACGATTACCCGCGGGACGGTTATTTGAATTTGAACGACTAATGTCAAGATTACTACTAATTCTCAATTTTTCGTTGACCTTCACAGAGGTGTTCAAATTAATCGTATTTCTAAACAAGTCAGAATTAGGAATAATCCCCCGATTTTGCATGTTGGAGTAAGACAGGCGGTAGTTGAAAAGGTCATTGCTATTGGCTACCGACACGCCGTTGGTAGTGGTAATCCCTGTTTGTACAAAATTTCTGACGTTGTTGGGATGAGAAACCAAGGGCATTTTGATGGGTTTCCCATCGGTACCGATGGGGCTATTCCATTGTACCTCTTCGTAGCCTTTGTCTAATGCCGCTCCGTAGGTGGCTCCTACATTTTCTTGGATCAATGCCCCAAACGGATTAGAGAGAGGGGTGCCGCTAATTGACGGCGGAATCGCCGAAAACTGTCCTGGTCCAAATTGAGTTTGCCATTTCAAGAATTTAAAAGGTTTATCAAAAACCGTATTTGACGTGATTGAAACCGTCATTTTTTTGGCTTTTGCTCCGCTTTTTGTGGTGATGAGTACTACTCCGTGCCCTGCACGTGACCCGTATAGGGCTGCGGCACTGGGGCCTTTCAAAATAGAAACACTTTCGATATCATCGGGGTTTAGGCTGGAAATAGAGTTTCCAAAATCAGCGCGGTTGTCATTTCCTACTTGACTAATATTATTGAGCGTATTGGCAAGAGGTACACCATCCACCACAAATAATGGCTGATTATCGCTGCCGAGCGAAGTCGCTCCCCGAATTACCATGCTTACAGAAGAACCCGTACCACCCGTAGAGTTGACCGTTACCCCCGCTACTTTACCCGCTATGGCGTTTAAGACGTTTTCTTGGGCTATACGGTTGAGTTCTTTTCCATCTACTTTACCTACGGAGTAGCCAAGGGATTTTTCTTCTCGCTTAATACCCAAAGCGGTAACGACAACTTCTTTCAGATTCTCGGCCCCAGGAAGCATTGTCACATCCACCACATTTCGGTTGCCAATCGCTATTTCGCTGGGTTCATAGCCTACAAAAGAGAAAACCAACGTAGGGTTTGCACCACTCACTTCGACACTGTAATTGCCTGTGGCATTGGTACTTGTGCCTTTTTGGGTACCTTTTATTATAATATTAACACCGGGCATTACTGTACCATCTTCTTTGGAAGTAACTCTCCCCGTCACGGTTCGGGTTTGTGCCCATGTTACAGAGGCGCAAAATCCCAGGAACGTTGTCAAAACAACCAAACGCCTCAGCATTCGGTAAAATGTAAAGTTTTGATTCATGATTCTATTTGGTTAAGTAGTTATAAGTAACAGTGTTACGGAGTTTTTTCACTAAAGGGCTATTCATTTTTATATTATTTTTTTCATAAAAAAAGGGCGGAAATTCTCCGCCCTTTTTTTTGTTCAACTAACCCAAAAAATTACCAAGGCTTATTGGTTCCTTGCACTATCCAAGGCTTCGACCATTGGCTGTTCTTTCCTCTTAAACCCGAGTGTTTAGTGGTCTCGAGTTTATTGATAGCAGCGTCTGCGTTCGTGCGGTTGAAATTGACTTCGTTGTCACCGTAATTAAAGCGTACGGGCAACACTGGTTCGGCAGAAGCAGGGCCAGCTTTTAAGGCTGGTAAGCCTGTTCTACGGTAATCAAACCATGCTTCAGTGGCGGCAGTCCAGCTGGCAATCCATTTCTGCTCCATGATACGCTCCAATGTATTGTTATATGCTACGCCTGGTTTAGCAATGTATGCATCATATTGTGAACCTACGCCCCACGTTTCGAGGGAGTTTTTGATACCCGCGTTGTAGTGCGATAAGGCAGTCCCCACGGCCCAGCCTTTTTGGGCAGCTTCGGCCAAAATAAATGCAGTCTCAGCCGACGATGCCAAACGTGCTCTCAACAACCCACCGCTACTACCGCGGTAGATTTCAGCCAACTGAGATACGTGCTGATTTTGTACCACTTGGCCTGGGGTTGGGTTGTTATTGTAATAATCAGGTTGTCTTAATCCTGGAGGTACGCCCACGTACTCGTTGGTATCCAAAGTACCTGTATATAATTTAGGGTTGTAATGACGCGTAAACTTCGCTCCTTTTTTTACTTCTGCCAACAATGCTACATCAGTTAGATAGCTTACTCCTTGTTGAATCACACCGTCTTTACGGATAAATTTATCTACATCGGTAGTGAGTGTTTCATCGGCTACCCAGCGCACGTGTACGGGGGACAACCATACTTTTAAGCGTGGGTCGTTATTGGCTAATAACGCATTTACCAACGTTTGTGCAGGTTTTTTTCTTCTAAAGTTTGATTGCTCTAAGTCGAAAGCAGTTGCCCCAGGCCATGAGTTACCAGCCGTGGCTCCGATGTAGCTCATCGTGGCATCTTCACTTGGAGTTTTGATATAAACACCCGAAGAATAGATTGCTTCAATACCTGCTTTGGCTTCGGCGGGCATTTTGTCGGAAACCCGCATGTAATAGCGCAACAGCAAAGTGTTGGCAAATTTCTGCCAAGCGGTAGGATTACCCGCGTAAAAAATATCGTATCCAGCGGTATAGCCAGTGGCATCTTTGGTCGCAAAAAGTGCCGAAGCTGCTTTTAAATCGGCGATGATGCCCTTGTAAATGACTTCTTGGCTATCAAAACTGGGAGCCAAAAACTCGTCAGAAACGTCTCCTTTTACAGCGGCGGTATAAGGCGCATCTCCCCACAAATCAGTGATAACTCCAAAAATGAACGAGCGCATCGTGAGGGCTACCCCTTGGTGAAATTTGTAGTTGAGTTCTACCGAACGTTTGTACATAAATTCGTTGTTACGAAGCATATTATACCAACCGCTCCAGTCTTGTGGACCCCAATCGTAGTGATTGATTCCGCCAAACCAACCATCGTGTTGGATGTGTTGGGCTACCCCCGCTACGTCTCCGTAGCCAAGTTCCAAATAGCTTCGGGCGGCATTGTTCATTACCTCGGGCATGACTAAGTTGGGATTGGCCGAGGCGGGGTCTATCCCATTGGGATTTTGGTTGATTTCCGATAGGCGGTCGTCACAAGACGATGCGACCACTATCGCAAGAACCAAGGCTGATTTTGATATGAGCTTTAACATGTTCATCGTAATGATTTGAATGTTAGTGTATTACAGGTTGAAATTTAATTTGAATCCAATAGGCATTGTCCAAGGCATTACGTTTTGGAGTTCGATACCCTGGCGGAAGCGTCCACCATCTGCTTGGAAGGCTCTTTCGGGGTCAATACCAATTTTGGCGGCATTCCATAGCATCAAGTTTCTGGTAAATACCGAAATGCTGGCGTTGCGGAATCCTCCGATATTAGGAATGTTATAAGTCAAAGAGAGTTCTCTCATTTTTAGGAATGAAGCGTCAAAAGTAATTTGCTTGTTGAAACTCCAAGGGTACGTATCGGTAATCGGGTAGATGTTAGTACCTGCTCCCCCTAAATGCTCTTTGTATGTACCATCAGACTGCAAAATTACCCCTGGGATAAAAGCACCGTCGCCATCTGCTCCTAAACCTCCAGTAGCTTTGGTATGCCCACCTACTCGTGGGAAATTGCCATTTTGTGGGATGATATATTTCTCAGGATCAGATTTCAGCAAAGCAATCAACTCTGCCTCCGAGTACAATCCACCCGCAATGAGATTATCTATTTGGCGCTGTGATTTCCAGTCAGACTCTCCGTAGCGATACGTGTAAGATTGGAAGTTTCCGCCAATTCTTGCGTCAAAGCTTGCTGCCAGAGAGAAGCGTTTGTAAGAAAGTGTGGCTTGCATACCTACGATAACGCGAGGGTTGAAATTACCTACTTTTTCGCGAGCATTGCGGTCATTTACGGCTATCCACTCTCCGTTTTTGTCCAAAATAGGCCAACGATAGTAAGGGGAAGCAGGGTCTTTAACGGTAGCATAGCCACGGCTGTAGATATTGCCAATTTCCTCCCCTACGAATGTAAACGCACCACCGTTGTTGTCATCCCATAATTGGTAGAAATCCATTCCTGGCGTCAATTCTTTAATGGTAGTACGGTTGCGGGTGAAGTTCATATTGAGGTCAAGATTCCAGCCGTTTTTGTCACGGATGGGGCTGCCTCCTAAGTTGATTTCCCAACCTTTGCTGGCCAATAAACCTGCGTTGATAAGCTTACTTGCAAAGCCAGATGATGAGGGCGTGGTGATACCCAAAATCTGGTTTTTGTTTTCTACGTAGTAGTAAGTACCTTCAAAACGGAGACGATTTTCGAAGAAGCCTAAGTCAACACCAAACTCGGTAGAAGTCGCTATTTCAGGTTTCAATTGCGCATTCAACAACGTACCCGGTACACCTGTGGTAATCAAGCTACCCCAAGTTCCTGTACCGAGGGTAGGAACCAACTGATAAGGGTTGGCGTCGTTACCTACCTGTGCCCAACCCGCTCTGAATTTAAGCAATGATACCGATTTCGGTAAGTTGAAGGTATAATTAGCCAACCAACTCAATGACGCTGATGGATAGAAGTATGAACGGTTTTCGGCAGGTAAGGTACTCGACCAGTCGTTACGAGCAGTCAAATCCAAATAAACCATGTTTTTGTAACCTACCGATGCCATTCCATATAAGCTATAAATGGCTTTTTTGTTGCTACTATTACTCACTTGTAATGAAGCAAGCGGGATATTTGATACTCTGTATAAGCCTGGTACAGTCAAAATACTACCACCCATGTAGTCGTCTTTATAATTCTGTACCATGTAGTTTCCACCACCCGATACGCTCAAGTCAAGCGCGTTTATTTTCTTTTTATAAGTCAATAAGAAGTCGGTATTGGTTTCTTTACGACCAATTCCTTGCAAGTAATAACCGCCATTTCTTACACGGCTATAGCTCCAAGGAATTTTGGTTTCGCGGTCTTCCACAAACATATCGTGCGATATACGAGCAAAAGCGGTTAATTCAGGCGTGATTTCGTAATCTAACTTCATATTTCCGTAGATACGGTCACGGTTGAAACCGTTATTGATTCCGTAAGCCAAGAAATAGGGGTTGTCGCCATTAGTAGGTGAGAGTTGTTTGATTTGTTCATTACCTGGCACCCAGTAGTTTTTCAACTCTCTAATATCAACGTTAGACCATTGGTAAGCCGCTTCAATAGGATTGGCTCCGCGATTAGCAGTAGAAGGACGGTTATCTGACTGTGAACGGACAAAATTTAGATTGCTGTTCAACTTAATTTTTTTGCTGATTTCGTACGTACCAGTCGCTGAAATAGAGTGACGTTTTAGGTCTGAATTAGGAATCAGACCTTGATTGCCCATGTAATTGTAAGAGACACGGTATGTAGTTTTATCATTAGAACCCGAAATAGCGATATTATTGGTCGTAGTAATACCTGTTTGCAAGAAATTCTTCACGTTGTCTTTGTAAGACTTCAGCTCCGTCGGAATTTTATTACCACTTGCATCAACTGGGCTGTTCCATTGAACTGCCGTAATTCCTTTGTCCAATTCTGGGCCACCCCAATACGCCGAAGTTTGATCTAAACGGGCATTGCGGTCACCGTTGGCATATTTGTAGTGAAGGTCAAGAAAACGATAAGGGGTTTCGAAAACATTGCTGGTTGAGAAAGATACACCG
>JBGAUP010000103.1:0-18288 GCA_044228585.1 Runella sp.
CAATCGTACCCAATGGCCACGGCCATGGTCATTTCGCCCACGTCCAAAAAATGCGACGGATTCCAGTCCGAAAACTGCGATACCGTCAGCAGTTCGGTTTCAGCCCGTTGGAGATATTTCGCTTCGTGTGTCATGCGGTAAGCATACGAAAGATAAAAAATCCGTCGCAGGGCCTCCCGTGATTTATCGAGCAAACGGCGACCTATTTGAATCCGTTTGAGGGGTTCTAAGCTAATTATCTTGTCACATTCGCCCAAAATAGTTTGGTGAATCTTCGCCCAATTTTTATCATTCGCTACGTTTTTCTGAATCCCTTTTTCTTCTCCTTTTAGTAACATGATACGGGGGTGATTAGGGATTGTTGTGTTGGCTTTGAGGTGTTTAAGCTGAGAAAATGCCGGTGTTTGAAGGAGTAGGGCAACTCCCATCAAATACAAAAACAGAGATACTTTTTTCATGTCAAAAGTGGGTTATGGTATTGGTTTCGATCATCATTTTAACCAAATCAAAGGATTGCGGACGGGTAAGTTCCTGATTACTTCTTCGGTGGTCGGGAAATGTTCGAGTTTTGTCCAGGTTTTAAGCCACGATTCTGTAGCATATTTTTGGTAACCGAATAGCAAAAACGGTTGAGCCACAGGCCATTCTTCCCAATACATCACATCCTTGACATAAGGCCATTGGGTTTTATCTTCCACAAAAGGGTACATAAACTCAACGGCTTTTTTGAGCGTGCGCCCATCGGTTAAGGTATAGTCCCAAAGACTTTCTTTTTCGTCAGAAAGCACATGACATACGGTGGTCATGGCATCTAAGTTAAAAAGCGAATAACCATAAGGTTTGGTACGTTTGAGTTCCAAAGGGAAACTACCGTCTTTTTCCAATTGGTTGGGAAGCAAAATCGTCTTAAAGCGGTTTTTGCAAAAATCAATCAATGCTTCATCTCCCACCAATTTGGCAAAAACAGCCACCTGCATCACCCAGCAAGTAGCGTGATTGTTCTTGGTGTCGCGCTCATCTATACCGTACGGGTGCGTAGTTACCCATTGTAAATACTGTGTAAACCAATTTTTAATGGTCTGTAAATCAGATTTATTAACTACTTTTGCCCGTTCCATCACCCGAATTCCCTGTGCTACTTCCATCATCTGAATCATGTCAATGATGCCAATGCCGCGCCCCGTAGCTCGGCCTTTGATAGCTTGGGCGTAGAGCAGCGAAGGATTCATGTGCGTTTTTTCCTCCACAAACCACGCCTTGAGGTGAACAAAAGCATGCTTGACATACTTTTCGTTTTTAGTCATTAAATAGGCCGACGCCAACGAGCCGATGATTTGACTAAAGCGTACCATTGCTTTGCGGTGTGCCGTAAAATTATTGGGGTTCGACTGCCCATCTCGCTGAATATAAGGGCCGTTGGGGTCGTCGGGATTAGGCCACCAATAATCCCCTTCGGAATAAAAATCATGTATGCTCCCTGCCGAGCGTTCGCATTGCTCAGCCGTAATCGTGACGGGTCTTTGGCTCATGGCCCACTCAGCTTGTTGGAGGGTCTTTTTTTTGAGTGTTTGGGTAATCGCTAACCCCACATTATTGGGCTTTGGGGTTTGGCTTACTGCCTCCATCGCAAAAAAGAGCCAAAAAACAATCTGTCGTATTCTGTTTATTTTCTTAGCCATACACAAAAAACAATGAAACACTTAATTATTAAATACTTACATCATCGCTTCTACTTCCATCTCAACCAAATATTCATCTCCAATCAAATCGGCGCGAACCATGGTGTTGGCAGGCTGAATATCTTTGAAGCGTACCCCGTGGGCGCGGGCTATCGGCTCCCAATCGTCAATGTTTCTGATGAAAATACGGGTCCGAACCACATCTTCCAACCGACTTCCCAACGACTGCAAAGCTCCTTCGATTTTATCAATGATAAAGTGCATTTGCGAGGCGGGGTCATTACCTCCGATTACCGCTTGACCATGCGTAGCCGTAGTACCCGAAACCACGATTTTATTACCGCGTTTTACGGCACGACTAAATCCAGCCAAATCTTCCCAAACTGTACCACTCAGCGCGTGAATGCGCCCGTCGTGACCTATTTTTGTACCGTAGGGGGCTGGAAAA
Organism: Runella sp.; assembly: GCA_044228585.1. GTDB lineage: Bacteria > Bacteroidota > Bacteroidia > Cytophagales > Spirosomataceae > Runella. The sequence continues at coordinate 2,128 of JBGAUP010000103.1, forward strand.
TTGTCAATGTGATGGCTCAAATCGCCCGAAGCAGTCAAAAAAGGCGGCTTGCGGTATTCGTCGCCACAATCTCCCGCTATGGGGTTGAGTTGTTGTAAAACAGCCTCAATTTGTCGTTTTTCAGTGTCTGAAAGTGGCGTGTCTATGATTCGACTATTAGACCGTATATGCTCACTTTTTCCTGGCCTTGACCCAATGATTACACCGCCTACCCCGTCTTGTTCCAAGATAAACCTACTGGCTACGTTGGCCATGTCAACCGATTGAGTTTGAGCAATTTCGGCAAGGGTTTTTAAAAGGTGTTGGAACGTCTGCCAACTTCCTGTTTGGTCAATAAATCGTTTGTATTTCATTTCCGACCACGTTGCCAATTCTTCCATTTTAGGTTCGGGTTTATCCAACCATTTTTCGCTCAAAAAACCACCTGCCACCGTACCAAAAGCCAATATTTTGATACCATATTCTTGGCAAAGAGCCAACATAGACGTCTGGGCTCTTTGGTCTAACAATGAGAAACATACTTGATTGGAAATAAGCTTGATACCGCTATCTAAGGCCATTTTGAGATGAGCAGTGTCAAAATTGGTCAAACCAAGGTGTTTGATAAGCCCCTCTTGGCGGAGTTCTTGCAGCCAAAAAAGCTGATCGAGCCAAGCTGGGTCGGCATAATTCCAAGCGTGGTATTGCAGCAAGTCCAACGTCTCCAGTTGCATTCTGTCAAGCGACAACTGAACGGCCTCTTTCACCGCTTTTTTGCTTACTTTTCCTGGCGGAGGGACCCACTTGGTCAGCAATTGAACGGTGTCTTTGCTAATGTATTTTTTGTGCAAATGTCCTACAATCAGCTCTGCCGAGCCGTAGTGGTCGGCCATATCGAAGGTCGTAAATCCTGCTTCTATGTACGGCAATAAGGCCCTGGCAGCCACGTCCAAATCCAGCATTTGGCCATCACGCTCCATATCGGCTACTTGCCACAGCCCTGTCAGAATACGCGAAATTTGGAGGTTGGGGGCTAATAAAATAGAGCTTGACATATTTCTGAGTTTTTGTTATTCTTCGGGTAATGTATTAAAAACTGCCTCTAAATCTACCCCACTTTTAGTTAATCTCCTCAACTGCGCAAAGTAAATCAATGACGCCGCCGCCATCACAAGCAGCCATACGTAAGTAGAATGAAAATACCAATGCGTAGTAGAAGTACTCACATCCTTCCAGACATGAATCACCAAAAATCCGAATAAACAGACAATCCCCAACCACGCCAAAGTTTTCCGTAAACCATTGGATTTCAATACTTTTATGTTTTTATCAATAACTGGATTTTTCTTGGGTAATACGACCAATGTAATACACATCAACAGAAAATTGACCAGCATACTCGTCACCATGATGTCAATTCCTAAGAAAAAATCACTGGCAAAATGACTTCCCAAAACCCCAATGGTAGCCATAAAACCGCTCAACAATAAGGCATTTTGGGGCGTTTGAGTACGGGGATTTACTTTGGCAATATTTTTAGGAAAAATGCCATCTTCGGCCCACGCAAAAAGCAATCGCGATACCGACAACAGCATGGCGGGCAAATCGTTGAGCAAGGCAATGGTTGCTCCTATCAATATCGCCACACCCCAAGCGGGCGACAACAGCACACTGAACAGCCCTGGGGCAGAAATGTCTTTTTGGGCTGCTTCTGCTGCTATAAATTGCCACGGAATGGCATGATAAACTGCCGCCGTAAATACAAAATAAAAGCCACCCACCACCACCAATGCCAAAGCAATGGCTTTGGGTAAAAGCCGTTCGGGGTTTTTGGCTTCGCCTCCCGCCTGCGCAATGGAGTCGAAGCCAATAAAACTCGCAAACAGCACCGCCGCCGCCGAAAGAAAAGTACTTAGATCAAAAACTGCGCTGGTTTTCACACCAATGGTTCGACCTTCTTTCTCTAACAATGCCGCCTGAAAATCAGCGTGGTTGAAGCTAAAACCCGCAAAAATCACAATGCCACCCAAAACAAACATCAGCATCATCAACGGAATGAGCGTACGTTCATAAAACTGAAGTCCGCGCATATTGATGCCTACAAATGTCCATAGCAATCCCAAAGCCAAGGTAAGCCTTACCCAGCCCGTTTCTAAATACGCTGCACCTACTTTCCAATCGAGGGCAGTAGCAATATCCCGAAAAAACGGAATGATGACGTAGCAAATCACCCCTATCACAATCGTCAGCCCAAACCACTGCGAAAAACTCGCCACAAAACCCCAGTAAGGGTGTAGCCCTCGGCTCGCAAAAATATAACTTCCACCCGCCCGTGGCATGGCCGAAGACAAACTCGCGTAGGCAAAAGCCGCCAATAAAGCAGGCACTGCCGCCAATAAAAAAGCGGGCAGCACATACGGCCCAATGCCTGGCACATTGCGCTGAATCATAATAGGAACGATATATACCGACGCCCCAATCATAGAGCATATCCCTGTGGCAGTTAAGCTCAACAGGCCCAATTGGCGTGAAAGATGCGGTGAGGATGACGTTTCAGGCATGAGGAATTAAAGGCGTTTTAGTTTTAGCCGTACCGTTTGATTGGGCAATACTTCCAATGAATACCCTTTTAACAACTATTTACCACTTACTATTACTTTCCTTGAGATTGCGTTGAATCAACCCCGTGGCACTATTGGTTTTCGTAAGCCAGCCCAACAGATAGCGGTGGCTGTGCCGAAAAGCTTCGTTTGGCAGTTTGGTCGTTATTTGTAGCTTGGTTGCAATGGGGCTGTTCTGAAGGAGAAACAGGTGGTTGGGATAAACTTCCAAACGAGGCAATCAGAAAGAAATAACAGAGAAAAGGGATAAAACTTCATAAAAGGCACTCTAAATATATTTTTAAAGACCAAAAGACGGCAATTTAGCATTATACTTGCGAAGTAGAGTATTTTGTGAATGACAGCCTTTTTGTTGAAATTTACTATATTTACACATAAAATTTACTATATTTTACTGAAAAATGTTGTTTAATCTTTTGGTTCGCCTCCTTTAAGATTAAAAATTCTACTCTGTGACCATAAAATCTGTTATTACAAAACGATTTTAACGAAATTCCCACATTCAAAATCTCAAATATGCCTAATCCTATTGATATATTTAATAATCCTGAACAATACATAGATTTTCTCATAAGTCCTGATTTGGAGCGGTTGTATGGGCAGCATTATGACTGGAAGGAAATTTCAAAACCTTATAATAAAGATAATGCGAAAAAAGGCATAATAGAGTGTATATCAGCATTTGCAAATTCGAACAAAGATGGAGGGATAATTATATTAGGGATAAATGATAAAACCCAAGCAGTAACAGGTACTGAACATTTAACAGAAGAGCAGCTAAATAGCCTGTTAGCTCTGCCCAATCAATCTTTACGGCACCAAAGCTGTCAATCTAAATCAATTCTGATAGATGGACATCGTGTTTATTTGATATTTGTACCACATGAAGATCGAAATATTTGCCATACTACTTCTACTCCTAATCAAGCTTGGAAACGTAACGGTGCACAAAATGAACCATTTAAACAAGAAGATTGGGACTATTTTCGAAATAGGAAAAACCCGGGATTATGGGAAATGCAACCTTGCACTCAGTATGAAGAGCGTTTAGTGGATATGGCTTTATTTGATGAATTTAAAGGTGCTTGGTTAGAGGAGAGTGAAACAGCCAATGCTTATAGCATAGTTGATGTTTTAGAAAATGCAGGTGCAATAATCAAACATCAGGGAGATTGGTGGTTTACCAATGCAGGTTTTTTATTCTTTTGCAGCAACCCACAGCGATTGTTTCCGAGTGCTTATATTCGTTTTTTAAAGTACGAAGCCAAAAAACAAGATAAACCAAACCCTGGTGATACTGTTGGAGAAAATGAATTCAAAGGGGCTTTGCCTACGATGATTCGTAAAATCCGGGATTGGGTGAAGGACTCTAATTGGTTTAGACGATACACTTATCGTTCCAACGATGGGTTCAGTTTTATTCATGAAGATGAGTATCCTATTTTTGCCATAGGTGAAGCCATTGTAAATGCAGTTGTTCATAGAGATTATGCACTCCAAATGCCAATTGAATGTATTTCATATTCAGATGCATTTCAAGTGCGTAATGCTGGTGGTATTTTACAAAATCAATTGACATTACCTGATATATTCGAATTGGGAACTATCCCAATTAAATCGTACGCCCGTAATCAGAAAATAGCTGAATGGTTTCGCAAAATGCCGGATGAAGATGGTAAACCATTTGTAAGACGCTTGAGTGAAGGTACGAAACGTATACAAACTGAGATGCAAAAGCTTGGTTTGCCAATGCCTACATATCAGACAAATGGTGAAACAATAGTGACATTCCAAAATAACATCGAAGAACGAAGTAAGCGTTTTTTTAGTCATAATGCTCCCTCGCATAGCACAAGTGAATACCTGAATTTATTTGTAATCAATTTTCAGGGCAATACAGATTCTTATGACAAAGGAATATTATTAAAAGAAATTTTAGGGGTACTTAAAGATAATTTGCAGGCACAAGGTTGGTATATTGATAGGTATAGCAAAGGGAGATTGACCGTACATCAACGCGGAGAAACTTTTCCTTTGAATAATCCAGCAGCAGAAAAAATATGCAATATATTTAGGGCTTTCGTATTACAAATAAAAATATTTGATGGGCGTTTTTACTTGGCAATTGATTATAAGGCCGAACTAAAAAATATACAAGCCATTAGTAAATTGAGCAATTCCTTACAGCAATCTGTTATTGGACAAAGGGGAATTGTAAGTTACCAAGGTAAATGGGAGAATTGCTTTATTCTGTCTGTAGAATCGGAACAATCCGTTGTCAATTTAATAGATTTTGATGCTGAGATTACAGCAGACAATACTAAAATTATCCCCCAATTAACAACGAATCAAATTGAGGAGAACTTAAAAAACAATGGACTGACATTTGATTTACATTCTAAACTCAAAGAAGCCAGCTTATTAACATTGCCCAATGCTGCTATCGAGAGAGCAAGGCTTACTTTACAGGCTATACACTCATTGTCAGTAGTGATGCCTTTAAAATTCAACGGTTTTCAGTTCTCTATTGACCGTCAGCCTACTTTCTTATTAAATGCTCCCACTGTAATTTCAGAAGAAGGAAAAATTTCTGCACTTAGTGTTTTTCACGATTTACAGGAACCGCAAGTTTCATTTGCTAATAAGCATCGAGGTGTCAATATTTTAGATGGTTTAAACAAATTTGGCTCTTATAATAATGATGCACGAAATATTACAATTGTTCCTGTCTGTACAAATGCTGAACGGCAGCAAATGGCTGAACTAATAGAACGTTTGCAAACAGGCAAATATAAATATGAAGGCTCTGAACGTACATTTGGAGTGAAGTTCATCTACGAAACTATACATACTGTACTTAAACACGATGAGATAGAAACAGAGTGTAAACGTATTATTCAGCAACACCCGAATTGGGAAGGAGACAGTTCACTTTCAAGGATCTTTTTAGTGTCAATGCCGGAAAACAACTATCCCTTAGATGACCATACGTCACCCTATTACGGAATCAAAGAATTTTTATTTGAAAGAGGAATACCTTGCCAAATGGTAAATACTCCTACCTTAAAAAATCCAGACTGGAAAGACTTAAATCTTTCACTTAATATTGTGGCGAAGTGTGGTTTAGTTCCTTGGGTTTTGTCCGAAAAATTACCAGAAGCAGATTTTTTCATAGGCATTGCATATACCACTTCAAAAAACAGCAACAATCGTGAAAAAATGATGGGTTTTGTAAGTGTTTTTGACGAGTATGGAAGATGGCGATTTTATAAAGGCGAATCTGTTTTTTCTTTTGAAAAGAAGAAAGAATATTTTGCAAAACTTGTACCTGAAACGTTAAAAGAACTTGGTCATTTGCCTGAAAATGCTAAAATTCACATTCATACAGCCTCACGTTTTTCACGCGAAGATGAAGAAGTTATTTTATCCGCTGCTAAAGCATTGTTACCAAATGTACACTTTTCTTTCGTTTGGATAAATGACACCCATCTGTTACGAGGTTATGATAACAGTAATGTTGGTGGAAGTTTGAGCAGAGGAAGTTATGTCAATTTATCTTACAATAAAATGCTCTTATCAACCACAGGGTATAATATTTTCAAAAAATCTTTGGGCACACCAAAAATGATTGAAGCCAGTATTCATACAGACGGTAGCATTAACCTAAAGTTATACGCGAAACATTTATTAGCATTGACCAAACTCAACTGGGCTTCTACTAATGCATTAACAGGGGAGCCCATTACTACTAAATATGCTTTAAATATTGCTTATCTAACTGAAAAATTTATTCAGCGCAGAGGTAATTTTAAACTACACAAAGTTTTAGAAAAAACACCTTGGTTTATTTAGCTTGTTCTCGAAAGCATGGCCGATGACAAACTCGCGTAGGCAAAGGCCGCCAATAAAGCAGGCACTGCCGCCAATAAAAAAGCGGGCAGCACATACGGCCCAATGCCTGGCACATTGCGCTGAATCATAATAGGAACGATATATACCGACGCCCCAATCATAGAGCATATTCCTGTGGCAGTCAGACTCAAGAGACCCAATTGGCGTGAAAGATGCGGTGAGGACGAATTTTCAGACATGTGAGTTAGAGACGTTTTAGTTTTAGCTGTACCGTTTGATTGGGCAATACTTCCAATGAATACCCTTTTAACAACTGCCTCCCAGTCACAGTTTTTGATTGATTGCCAACCCAAAGTTGATAATTAGCCCGTGGTTCTATCGGATACCATTCCTGAAACTGATTGATGCGTGGATAATCCACTGGCATTTTTAGGTATTCTTGGTGCCATTTTTTACCAAAATAAAGTTGTCCTTGCCAAGTTTTAGGCGTAGAAAGCGTCAAATACAGGGTTTTGCCTCAACCACTGCTCCGTAGCTCAAGTCTGATTGCCAATCGGAAACGGTAATTCCCGCCGTTTTCCATAACGCATACATCAACGATGTTCGGGCAAAATTGCCATCACCGTGCCAACCCTCGATGATTCCATCGGGTTTTTGAAAATTCCAGAGTACTTTTATTTCGCTTTCTATCCAATCTTTCGCACTCGGAAGCGGCTCGCGCAAATACAGATTCAATGCTCCTTCGATGGCGTCGGCATAGCCATCTGCACTGCCATTTTCCCAGTCGTGATTGCGATAATGCGCTGAAAGTGAGCCCAAGGTTTTAAGGGTTGCTTCTCGGTAAGCGACTACGTGGTCTATGAGATATACGGTATAAAAAGCATTGAGGGTATAGCCAAAGTTATCAGCAATGCGTTTTTGGACTATTTCGCCCGTTTGTGGATTGATTTCGTCGTAAAACAGCCCGTGTTCATTCCGTCCTTTGGCCAAAATCGTATTGAGCATTTCGTGAATGTAGGGTTGCCATTGCTGTTTTTTATTGGGGTCCTTAGCTGCCACTACGGCATACATTTCCACCAAGCCCGACACAATTTCGCAGCCGTGATCACGAAGACGAAGCCTTGAAGATGCCCTGGTGGGCAAATGAGCATCGCTCAAAAAGTAATCACCAATTTGAACACCCCATTTCAGCCATTTAGAATTGCCCGTCATCCAATACATCCGCGCCAAAACCTGCAACAAATCCCCGCTTACTTCTACCACGGCACTATTGCCAAAAAAGCTCCCTCTGATTTGGGTGGGTACATCTACGATTTTATCGAGGTCTTCCAATATCCCCAACATCCGCTCCGACCACGCGCTCGGCCCCAGCCACTCCGTGAGCGGAATGAGGCCATCTTTCATGTATTCGGCACTCCCAAACACCACCTGACTTGTATCAATCACTTGGTTTTGAAAGGCTTTTTTGCAAAATGAATAGGTATCGGGCAAACGTCCTATGCGCGAACTGAGGCGGGTTTCGGTGGCGAGCATGGTGCGCATTTTGGTTTCAAATAAGGGGTTGTCCAAAATAGCCGCTGTCATTACCATAAAGGGATAATTGTCGGCAGCCGCATCCCAAGCGTTCCAGAGGCAAGTGCTTTCTTTGAGATTGCGCGGAATCAAACCCGTGGTACTGTCGGCTTTGGTAAGCCACCCCAACAGATAGCGGTGGCTGCGGCGAAATGCTTCGTTGGCAGTTTGGCCGTTGGCGACGGCTTGCGCAAAATAGACCTGTTCTTTTTGAGAAAAACCCGATTGCGTAAAACCCACTAAAGAACTTGTAGCCAAAAGCAGAATAAAACAATAATGCATATTTAGTGCAGTTAAAAAACATGTAAATTACTGTGCACAATTACCTTCCCCTCCTATTCCAACAACTCAGGCCGGGCTACCGCTTTTTTCAAATACTTAAAAAGTTTGCCGCCGTGCGACGCGTCCACCACGCGGTGGTCGAGGGCAGCCCCGAGGGTCATTATGGTACGCGGTACGATTTGATCGTTGACTACCCAAGGTTTTTTGGACACCCCGCCCATAATCAACACAAATGAGACATTGGCCGATGGAAACAAAGCAGGATACCCAATATCCAGCCCGAGACTGCCAATATTGGAAAGAAAAAATGCCCCAAAACTGTTGGCTGATAGGCCCAGAAACGGAATAGTAAGCCCCAGATGTACAGTAATGTACTTGATAATCCGATAAACATATCCCCGAAACGGCCATGGAATATGTGCCAACGTCTCCTTTTGCTTTTTGGCACTATCATCTCCTTTCTGGGCGATTTGGATTTCTTGGCGAAGATACTCAGCCAAGGTAGCCAAGTTGTAAGCATCAATATTTTGTACCTTTACCGAACCCATTTCGCCCTTGCTGTTCAATACACTTACCGTAGCATCAATTTGGGGGTAAGCGCAAATATTGCCTCGTTTCACATAGGTATTCAGTTCGGGGACTTCTTCCTTGATAGCCCGCGCCGTAGCCAGCAAGAAAAAATGGGTCAAGGTGATTTTAACTCCTTCTTTTCTTTTGGCTTGAATGTAGGTTTCTAAATCGGTAATGTCTATTTCAACCGACCCAAATATCTTAGAATCGTTGGGTTTATTGTAAATTGTCGAGGCAATTTTTCGCCAAGTGGTATTGAAATCTTTCAAAATATCCAAGAACTATTTGCATTTGGCAGGGTTCGACTTCACAAAATAACTTCTATATGATTTAGATTTAGGATCCATACAGCCCTCCAAATTCAACAATTTGATATTTCTAAAATCAATCTCTTGACCCTCGCTTTGCAAAGCAATAAAACCTTCTTTGAGTAGCTTTCCGTCAATCTTTAGGGTAGGGTCGTAGCGATTGGCTACGCCACCGCCGATTTGCGGTTTGGCGTATTGTAGCACTTGTTCTCCGTTGATGAGGTGGGTAATGAGCGAATCGCCCAAGACAATTAATTCGGCTTTGACCCATTCTTCCTTTGGATAAGTTTTGGAGGTAGAGTTGATACAGTGACGAGGGTCTTTTTTTCCTTCAAAAATCACGTCTGTCCCTGGAGAACACATATTACCCGTGGGGCGTGGCTTGCCGTCACCGAGTCCTGCCAAAAACTGCATCTCGACCGAAATGGGCCAATCTTGCTCTTTGAGCATAGTACGCGGGTCTTGCGAGTGAAACATCACTCCGCTGTTGAGATTCGTATAGCTGGGGGCATCTTTACGCCAAACCCCTGTAAAACGATACTCTAAGCTGAGGTGATAATAAGAATAAGGCGTATTGAAATACAAGTGCCCGTAACGCTCGTTGAATTGGTCGTATTGGTCATAGCGTACCTTTATCATTTTATCTTCTACTCGGAAGGTGTTTCCGTAGTTGTCACCTACGTCGTGGTGGTGGATTTTTACCGTCCAATTTTTGATGTCTTTACCATTAAAAAGTGAAATCCATTCTTGTTTTTCTTTTTGGGAAGGTGGGGTAAAAGAAAGAACCGTCAGTAAAAACCCAACGCAGAAAAGGCGGGATAAAGGAGTATAAATCAGTGAAAGTTTCATAAGAGATTGATAGTTGGTCTTTTGAAAAAAGGCAGAACGTATCCATGTTAAAGGCGTTTCTACTACGTTTTTTACTTACAAAGACTAACTTTCAGCTATCTCGAGCGCTCCATGACGGGCAAATCTACCTCGCCTCTGGCCTCCCCTGTGCGTTCTTTTGAAGTTAACAGTGAGTACTACTATCCTTTCGGGGAGAGTTTAATGATAATCGTCACCAGGCCTGTTTTATTCGGCAAACGAAGCATAAGCCTCGAATGACCCGTATTTAGTTTTTCAGGGGCCTGTCTCACGGCAGACTCTACACTAAATTCAGCACCGACAGGTGAAATAATCTCGGCTTCGAGCGTTTTGGTGGTCACCGTTGAATTGCGCAGCGTAGCTTTTCCACCTTTGATAATTTCAATGGTATTGGCAGTAGTCATTCCCCAAGCCACCTCGGTAGGTTTGGTGAGTGTATGCGTGTCTTCAATTAAAAAGTTTTTGCGGCCATCGGTCAAACTCACTTTTCGGGTACTTTTTGAAGAAAAATCCCGGTAGGCTTCGGTCAAATCAAGGGTTGCCGAGGGCGTTGAGGTATTCAGGTCTGTGGCAATAAAGGTAGCTTTTGCCAACTCGTATTGGTTTTTGTTGCCCAGCAACGGAACATTGTGGCTGAATGAATTCAATCGGTAATAGGACCATCGCTTCCCTCCAACGCCCATGGTCCAGTATCCATCTAAATTATAATCGTCTGAACCTAAATCTTTGGCCCAACGCACTCCCCCCGCATCCAATTCAAAGTTTCCGAGGTCCAAATGAGAGTGATTGGAACTGTTAATGCCCGATTTAAAGCCAATCCAAGAGGCATTTGGGTCGGTCCAACTACTTCTCAGAAAAACCAACTCATTGATTTCTCCCTTTAAATAATAATCCAATGGTGGATTGGCGACATTTGAAGTAGGGGAGCTGTACCAAACGACATGAAAGGGTGTTGCAAGGGCATTTGTACTTTTGATATAGGTATGAAGATAATTGGCTATTTGAGCGTTGTTGTACGTCGTACTCAAAAATAGCATTGCCGGTGAAGTAGTAGCCCGGCTATTTTCACCCGAGTCGGCAAAATTTAAGATATAATTGGTGGGACCAGCACAAATCATGGGAACTAAGCCTGATTTTGACAGTCCTTCTGTTTTTTCGAGATTGTACATACTTCCCAACGCTGTTTGCAATGCCGACATTCCATACGAAAGGTATTCAGTGGCATACGACCAGTACCCAGGACCTTCGTACCAAGCACCATCAGGAGCATAAAATTTATTAGAAAAAGGCAGATTTTCAATCGCTTTTGGGATAAAGTCACGAGCATAGGTCGGGTCCGTTTCCGCAATGGCCAGCGAACCCACGATGAGTCCGCCATTACAGACTTGATTCCAATTATTATCACCATTGTGCCACCATGCTGTATCATACGCTTTTCTGTACTCTGCCAATCCTTTGACTTTCAGACCAGTTCTTATGGTTTCCCGGTCTGCGCTGCTCATGTCGTTGTAGAGCCAATCATAGCCTATTGCTACCCCGTTGGTCATTTCGGCCACATCCAAAAAATGGGAAGGGTTCCAGTCGGTAAACTCACAAACGGCCTTCATGTTGTTGATGGCCGCTTCCAAGTATTTTTTATCGCCCGTAAAACGATAGGCCATTGCCAAATGAGTAGTGCGTTTAAGCAACTCACGGCTCACATCCAACAGACGGGGGCCGATCAGTACACGTGTGAGCATAGGCTTGGTTGCCAACGAATTAGCAGTGGCAATAACGGCATTGATGTATTTGTCCAACGTGGCGTCCGTAGAGCGCAGTTGTTTGTATTCGGTTACTTTTTGTTCCGTTAAAAATAGACGTGGATGGTCCATTTTCAGAGTTTTTAAGTTTGCGGGCAATTCGGGAAGAGGCGGGTTGGCTTGTTGGCTACACGACCCCATACCAACCAACAGGCAAAAAGCAACGATCAGATTTTTCATCAAGGGATAAAATAAAGCCCTTCCTGTTTGTATGACAGAAAGGGCTATGTGTGAATGAATGCTTACCAGCCTGGGTTTTGCTTCAAATTAGGATTAAGCGAAATCTCGTTGAGCGGCAATGGCCACAGATAATCTTTGGCTGGATCAAATTTGCGGAAACTGGCCGCTGTCACTAAGATAAATCCATCGGGTGTGGTATTGACCGTCGTAGTTGTGCCAAATTCTGTCTTAAAAAAGAAATTACCTAAAACAGGTTTTGGCAATTCAACTTCGGCGGTTTTCCAACGCATCAAATCCCAATAGCGATGCCCTTCCTGCGCCAATTCCACCCGTCGCTCCCGACGGAGTTCTTCACGCATATCCAAGCCATTAGCTGTCACAAAAGCATTCGTCAATTTTGCTATTTTTGCTCTGGTACGCAATAGGTTGATAGACAAGTCCAAATCAGCATCAGTGATGCTTCCGTCTAATTCAAATTTTGCTTCGGCATACGCTAAAAGCACTTCCGCATACCTTAAAACAGGACGATCAATAGAAGATGCCTGTGTGTTCCAATCATCAATGTTTGAGAATTTTCGGAAACAAAAACCCGTTTTCTGAAAAACCAAAGCCGCAATATCAAATACTTTTTTTGTAAAAATATACGGGTCACCCGCTTTCATTATTGTTTGCGATAAGCGGTCATCACGGTTGACAAATACATCAGTGCTTTTTACAGGCGCTTTATACAAAGGTGATTTCGTAATTGGCAAGCCATCGCTCATTACATAAGAATCTACCAGACTTTTAGTAGGGTTTTTATTCCCATTTTCGAGTGTCCCTCTAAAATACGTATGGGTCAGGACACGGTCTGTTAAGCTGACTCCGTATTGTTTAACAATAATATTTTCTTTGTTTTGCAATCCTTCTCCCTCATATTGAAAAAGGTTAAAGTAATTTCCAAAGAGTGCGTGTTGCTTACTGTCAATAACCGCTTTAGCCGCCGCCACTGCTAATGCCAAATGCTTATTAGCATCGCCGTATTTATGAAATTTTGAGCGTGTACCTTCAAAAAGTGCCACTCTTGCTTTGAATGCCAATGCACCCGTAATGGAGATTCTTCCATAATTGGCCGTTCCTAAAGCAGCCATCGTGGGCAGTTTAGCAGCTGCAAAATCAAGGTCTTGATAAATTTGCTCAATTACCTTCGCTCTTGGACTCGCAGCTTCGGTTAATTCGGGAGAAGCATCGTCCAGAATTTTTAGAATTAAAGGAACATCGCCGTATTTCTGAACTAAACTAAAATACCCCCAGGCACGAAAAAAACGAGCTTCGCCAATGTATCTGTCAACGACTGCCTGGCTGGTGGTGGCGGCGGCTCTTGGCCCTTTTTCAATAATATTATTAGCCGCTCTGATTAATTGATAAGGGGTGGTATAATTACCATCGGTAGAAGGTGCAAGGCGCGAACCATCACTTATGCTGTTGGAAACCAAACCAATAGCGTCGTCAGACCATACATCCTCGGTATTAAAGGCGGGCAAAAAAGTATAAAGATAATTGGTTGCCGCAATCAAATCAGTCTCTGAACGCCAAAATGTGGCATCGCTGATGGACGTCTCGGGAAGTCGGTTAACTTCACAGGAAGTCAGGCCCAAAACAAATAGGCAGGTAGTAAGTATATAATTGAATTTAGATTTCATGTTTTCAAGATTTTCAAATGTAAATCATTGGTTTACAAGATATAAAACCAAGCCATTCCCTTATTTGGGTGAGTGGTTCTAAAAATTGAGGTTGATGCCCATTGAGGCGGTTGCAAAGAAAGGATAATCATTTTCGATGTTGTCTCTTTGCTCCGGATCAAAGTATCCTTTGAAGTTACCCAGTTTTGAGAATGTCAAAATATCCTGTGCCGAGAAGAAAATCCGTGCCCGCGATATTTTAAGTTTAGTCGACAGCTTCTCCGGAATAGTATAGCCCACCTGAAGGTTTTTCAAACGTGCATACTGACCATTCAAAAGCCATTTATCAGATACCCGGTAATTGTGAGTTCCGCCAGTATAAGGACGCGGATACAAAGCATTGGGGTTTTCGGGTGTCCAATAGTCTCTGTGAATGGCTAACGCCTGCTTCCAAGTTACTAAAAGTGGCGCAACAGTTTCTGTTTCGGGTCTAAATGAACGTTTTCCTACTCCCTGAATGAACGCTGAAAAGTCAAATCCTTTGTAGTTGAAACCTAAATTAGTGCCGAACAAATACCGTGGTTGGGTAGTCCCGAGATACAATAAGTCCCCAAAATCGGTCGTATTTCCCTTTCCAGGATTAATTTTAGCATCTCCATTGAGGTCTAAATATTTTACATCACCTGCCCCTGTACGGTTATCCTGAAAAGCCCAAGCTTTCACTTCGTCAGCGGTTTGGAAATAACCATCGGTTTTATAGCCAAATACACTGTTTAATGGATAACCTTCAACGATGCTGTTGGTCCCTGCATTTACGATGTTACGTCCAGCAAAATTCAGGAGTTTATTTTGGTTGTCTGAAAGGTTTGCAGCAACCGTGAAGGAGAAATCTTTACCGATTTGACCTCTGTAACGTGCTTCAAGTTCCCAACCCCACGATTTCAATTCTCCATTATTTTTTCTTGGTGTTCCAATACCAATCACTGCTGGTAAGTTTTGGGGAGTCAACATATTACGGTTGTACTTAATGTAATAATCGACATTGAGCGTAAGTTGGTTTTTAAATAGCCCTAAGTCCAATCCAAAGTTGGTGGTTTCGATGGTTTCCCATGATAACTCCTGCGAAGGAATGGAGCTTTGGAAAAGGTAAGAGGCTCGAGAATCACCCAAGACCAAGGCAGAACCACGACTCAATTGGCTCAGATAATCATAATTTCCAAGAATTGATCCTCCTAATGCGCCCCCCAAACGTCCCCACGAGGCACGAAGCTTCATTTCAGAAATGAAGTTTACGTTTTTCATAAATCCCTCACGATGTATATTCCATCCTGCTGATGCGGAGGGAAAGATTTTTACCCTCAGATTGGGCGCTAATTTCGAGTTCTCATCACGACGGATAGTGGCTTCCAGTAGATATTTTCCATCATAATTATAATTGAATCGGCTGAAAATGGATTGCGAAGCATTGGTACCGATGGATTGACTGTTGGTCTTTGTTTTATCGTCGCCCAAATTGAGCGTTGGTAAATCATTGCTCACTAAATTTGTAGCACCAGCTACCATATTTTCAAATCTAAAATCTTCGTAGTTATAGCCCACGAGTATGCTTAAGTCGTGCTTTGCCGCAATTTTTACGTCATAATTGGCCAATAACTGAAGATTTGTGTTATTTGTCAGCTCATCGGTTAGTGTATAGCTGTTTACCTGATTGATGTAGCTCAGGATTTTACCCCGTCCCCAGAGCGGTACTGTACGGGCAAAATTTGTTCTGTCACCTACCCGATATTAGTTGCCATTACCGCTCGCAGGGTTAGCCCCTTTACAATGTTTGCAGCTTTTAAAGTAACCGTTCCATCAAAATAATCTCTTTTGTAGATATTGTATCCACCAGATTCGAGTCGTCCATAAACAGTAGCTGCCGATCCTGCACCATTATATTGGCCATTGGGCGTAAAAAAAGGTGTACGGGTACGTAAACGGTAAAGTTCGTAAATCATACCTTGACCGTTTAAATTGCCCGAAGCTGCCTCTTGTCTGTCTTTTGTATAGGATAGCCTTGTATCAATCGAAAATATATTACTTAGTTGAGCACCCAAATTCAAGCGAATGTTGTAGCGCTGATAGCCGTCGGGACCTACTTTAAATACTCCACTTTTTCCATAATACCCTCCTGACAACAGGAAATTCAGCTTATCTGTCCCCGCCAGAATGCTCAGGTTTTGGGTAGTCATTGATGAATATTTTCTAAGCACTTGATTGGTAAGCGGCTCTCTTGATTTGTAAAACAACCAAGTAGTGGTATCAGCAGGATGCTTGTTAAGGTACACCATCTCTGATTCGTTGAAAGGTCAACGTCTGAATATTCTGGTACTACCTGAGTTTTTACGCGACAGATTTGCAAATTCGGCTTCTTCTATCAAGACATTCTTTCGGGCACATTGATTTGACCAATCGGTTGGCTTGTTGAGCC
>JBGAUP010000479.1:0-2191 GCA_044228585.1 Runella sp.
TATCCCAATCTTCAATCGTGTGCGATTCAATGGGTTTAGAAATACTAATACCAGCGTTGTTTACAATAATATCTACGCCACCAAAAGCCAATGCAGCGGCGTCCATTGCCGAAACAATACTTGCTGCATCAGTTACGTTCAAAAGCGTAGTTGCTACTGCATCCTTACCAAATTTCTTTACAAATTCCTCTTTTGCGCCTGCCAAACGTTCTTCGTTGATGTCGTTTAAGACCACAACTGCCCCCTCTTCGGCAAATTTTTTGGCGATGGCCTTGCCGATTCCTCCCGCGCTACCTGTTACCAATGCTACGCGTCCTGAAAGTGCTTTGGGTTTAGGCATCCGTTGGAGTTTTGCTTCTTCCAACAGCCAATATTCAATATTAAACGCTTCCTGACGAGGTAAAGAGGTGTATTCTGAAACTGCCTCAGCTCCTTTCATTACGTTCACGGCATTGATATAATATTCAGAGGCCAAACGAGCCGTGGTTTTATCTTTTGAGAAAGTAAACATCCCTACCCCTGGATACAAAATCACCACGGGATTAGGGTCGCGCATGGCGGGGCTGTTGGGGTGTTTGCAAGATTCATAATACTCGGTGTACATGGCACGATACGCCTCGAAAGCAGGTGTCAATTTGGCTTTGATGGCTTAAAGTGCCCTACCATGGTACGGTAAGATGAACAGAATCCACGCAATACAGGTGCTAATTTCGACGCTTGCTTTGTACGGGCTTCAGCAGGAAGGCTCTCAATTTTTGCTCCTCCAAATACGGGACGGGCTTTACCATAATTAGCCTCTAAATATTCGGCACATTTTTCAATTACTTCCAGTGTATTCACATAACTTTCATACGCGGTATCGCCCCACGTAAACAAACCATGTGACCCCAACATGATACCGCGTAATTTTACACCACGCGAGGCTGCTTCTTCCAAACAAGCACGAAGCTCAAGTCCTAACTCAAAGCCTGGACGACGCCACTCTACCCAGCCTACTTCACCTCCAAATAATTCATCAGTGATTTTTTTGCCATCTTTGGCAGCAGCAATGGCAATAGCCGCATCTGGGTGCAAGTGATCAATGTGGGCAAAAGGCAAAAAACCGTGCAGTGGGGTATCAATGGATGGAGCTTTAGATGCCAAATCAAAAATACAATGATTGAACAGTTCAACCATTTCATCTTCAAATTCAATACCTCGGTACACGTTCTCAAGATTTCTTAAACGCTCTACGTACAAAGCTGCACAGCCCGATTTTTTGAGTGTTCCAATATCACCACCAGAACCTTTTATCCACATTACTTCCACATCCTTGCCAGTAAGTGGGTCTTTATCAGTGATTTTGACGGAAGTATTTCCCCCACCATAGTTGGTCAAGCGGAGGTCTGCCCCAAGTAGGTTGGAACGATAAATAAAGAGGGCTACTTCGTCGCCCGCCAATTCGGTAGCTTTGGCTTCGTCCCACAAGTAGCTAACATGATTAAAGTGCGTGGTAGTCGCTGACATGAGATTATATGATTATGGTAGATTGCTGTACTATTCTAATTTTTTATTTCACAAAAATACTATACTTTTTTGTAGGTAGTGTCATGTACCTTCATGTCCTATTTTTACATTTGTTAAAAAAAAGAGGTAGCTATTTAGCTATAAAAACTAAACTCTACTTTGGTCTAAACAAGGCTTTTATGAGAACGATTAAAAAAAACGCCTAAAGTCTATTACTTAAAGCATACGGCCAAGTAGTTATAAAATGAGAAAAATGAAAACAATTATTGTCTCCCAAATAGGCGGTCCTGAGGTATTAAGCATAGAAGAATCTCCTTTACCGATTCCCACTGCCCAAGAGGTTCTGATCAATGTGAAAGCCGCAGGCGTAAACCGGGCTGATTTATTAATGCGGCAGGGCCGCTACGGCATTACTTCTCAGCCTCCTACCCAACCATTGGGGTTAGAAATTGCGGGAATCATAGAACAAGTAGGCACTGGCGTAACACGTTGGCAAGTAGGTGACCAAGTCTGCGCACTTATTCGCAACGGTGGATATGCCGAGTACGCCTTAGCTGATGCCCGTCATTGCCTACCTATTCCCAAGGGATTATCTTTTGAAGAAGCTGCTTGTTTACCAGAATCAATAATGACCGTTTGGAGCAATGTATTCCAGCAAATGCAACTAAAAGCAGGCGAAAATTTC
>JBGAUP010000104.1:0-18530 GCA_044228585.1 Runella sp.
CTTTGGCTTTTTGATAGTAGGTTCTTTCGGGTGGCTGGCGGAAAGAGCCGATGTAGTTAAACTCACCCTCATAGTTATCAAGTTGAAAATCTGGGTCTATTTCATAAATATTTTTGGGCAAACCATGCGAATTATACCAACTTGTATCAAAAATACTATCTTCTCCATTGAATTGAATTAAAATATCAAACCCAGATTTATCAGAGTTTTTATTAACCATCTCTTCAAACCCACCCAAATTCACATACTTCCCATTCGGAGAAAGATAAAATGGAAACTGTTCGGTTTGTAAAATAGCCAATAAGCTGTAAATCAGCGAACTCTTGCCGCTGCTGTTGGCCCCAGTCAAGAGTGTAATGGGCGCAAATTCTACTTCTACTTCTTCAAAGCATTTGAAATTTTTGAGCGAAAGATTCTGAATCAGCATAGCATTATGGTTTCCAAATTTTTAGTTCAGTATGAGTCGCAATCAAGTCAAAGTCGCTATCGTTGTGGCACAGTTCTACCTCAAAATGAATCGCATAAGCGGCTATTAAGCAGTCATTGGGTTTACGGATGGTGATGCCTTTTTTGCGGAGGGAACGATAAAGTCGGGCAGCTGTAATGGAAACCTCTGTGGGGTTCAGTTGTAGTATTCTCAGTGCCTTGAAGTCTTCTTTTAACGCCTCAAAATCAGCATCCTCTCTGATTCCCTGCAATACTTCTTGAATAATGACAGGACAGATACACACCAGATTATCCTGTAAATCTTCATCCAACTGATTTGTTAGAGCAGAGGACACATTCTTTCGGAAATCTACCCACGCGGAGGTGTCATATAAGCGGTACTTCATAGGTTCTCATTTCATCTAAATCCCCATTCCAACCTTTACCGCGCGTTTGGCGTAAACGCTGTCGCCGCATGGTATTAATAAGCTCCTCTAATGCAGTATCAATAATTTCCTTTTTGGTAGTCAGATTTGAGTTCAGTTGACGTATGATAGCTATTTTGCTTTCGTCAATATCAATATTTGAAAAATTATACACATCAACAAGTTTAACCACAAATTCCCTAATTTTGCCGTCCATTAATGAAGAATCCAATTAACTGATAACGAATAACGTACTCATGAGCCAAGCTCCAGCTACTTCTTTACAAGACATCGTATCTCACGCCAAAGAATACGGTTTTGTATTTCCTTCTTCTGAAATTTATGATGGTTTACAAGCCGTTTACGACTACGGTCAAAATGGCGTCGAACTTAAAAATAACCTCAAAAATATGTGGTGGAAAGCCATGACTCAACTCAACGACAACATCGTAGGGATTGACGCGGCTATTTTTATGCACCCCCTCACGTGGAAAGCATCAGGGCACGTAGATGGCTTCAACGACCCGATGATTGACAATAAAGACTCTAAAAAACGCTACCGCGCCGACCAATTGTTGGAAGGAAAAGCCGAGCAATATGCCGCCGAAGGTCAGCCTGAGAAAGCGCAAGAATTGTTGAACGAAATGGGGAGACTTTTGGGAGATAACAACCTCGAAGCCGTGCGCGAATTGATTATTGCAGAAGGTATCAAATGCCCGATTTCGGGTACATCAAATTGGACGGAAGTGCGTCAGTTCAACTTGATGTTTAGTACGCAAGTGGGGTCGGTGGCCGAAGATTCAAACTTGATTTACCTCCGCCCTGAAACTGCCCAAGGGATTTTTGTCAACTTTTTGAACGTACAAAAATCAGGTCGGATGAAGATTCCGTTTGGGATTGCCCAAATCGGAAAAGCCTTTCGTAATGAGATTGTTGCGCGTCAATTTACGTTTCGTATGCGCGAGTTTGAGCAAATGGAAATGCAGTTTTTTGTGCGCCCTGGCACCGAAATGGCGTGGTATGAGCAATGGCGCGATACGCGTTTGAAATTTCACCAAGCCGTGGGGCTTCCTGCCGAAAAATTGAAGTTTCATATTCACGAAAAATTGGCACACTATGCCAATGCTGCCGTGGACATTGAGTATCAATTTCCTTTTGGTTTCCGCGAAATCGAAGGAATTCACTCACGCACGGATTTTGACTTAAAAAATCACCAAGAACTTTCTAAGAAGAAACAACAATACTTCGACAACGACCTCGACGAAAACGGCAAACCTTTCGGAAATTACATTCCGTATGTAGTAGAAACCTCAGTAGGGGCCGACCGTTTGTTTTTAGCGGTATTTTGCAATGCTTTCACCAAAGAATTGGTAGGCGAAGGTGATGCCCAAAAAGAGCGTACGGTCTTGAAGTTGCACCCTGCGTTGGCACCTTTCAAAGCCGCGATTTTCCCGTTGGTGAAAAAAGATGGTTTGCCAGAAAAAGCCCGTGAAATCGAAAAAGCCTTGAAAACAGAGTTTCGGGTATTTTATGAAGAGCGTGATGCCATTGGCAAGCGTTATACGCAACTGAAATCCAAAATCGGTTACGCCGTGTCGGAGCAGCGGATTTTGGAAGCGATATAGATAGCCTATCCTATTTTTGATTTAGAAATTGTTTGATTATCAAAAAGTTAAGCGCCATGTAACTGCCTTAAATAACTAATCTTTGCAATGAGATGGTCTTCTTGGCTGCGTACATATCAGGCTTGGTAGCTGACTGAAATTTCCGCTTATTGAATACAATGTAAATAAATAACAAAGGCTGGTACTCCCACGATAAGCGAATGTTGTAATTATTGGTGTTGGCGTTTCGTTGGTAAAATCCAATGAGTTGCAAGTGCGGGTTAGCCGCGAAACGCCCTTCTATCGCCCACAAATCTACGGTTTTAGTGGTCTGCTTTATTTCCACCTATAAATAAAGCAGAATCTGCTGCGCTCAATCACCTAAATCTACATTAATCAAAAAGGAAAAATGAACCTCAACCAAGTTACCATTCCGTCGCTTGACCTCACTACTTCGGTTCCTTTTTATGAGAAATTAGGCTTACGGCTGATTGTGCACGCTCTCCCCCACTACGCTCGCTTTGAATGTCCCAGTGGTGAAGCAACTTTATCAATACACCAAGTAGTGCAATTGCCACAAGGAGATGGAGTTTGGGTTTATTTTGAGTGCGAAAATTTGGAGGAATACGTGCAAGAATTAGTAGGAAAAGGAGTTGAGTTTGAAGAATTCCCCAATGATAAAACTTGGTTGTGGAGAGAAGCAAGACTCAAAGACCCTGACCATAACCAACTCATACTTTTTTACGGAGGTAAAAATCGAAAGAATCCACCTTGGCGGATTGATTAAAGAATTATTTTACGCACATTTCCTTCAACTCCGCTGCTTCCCCCAAAAATACGTTGTAGTCCACAGTACCTCGAATTCCTTCTACGTATCCACTTTTGGAATGTTGCCAAAAAAGAATTTTAGAATCGTCGTAGCGGTTCAAAACCCATCCTGAGTAATCGGCAATCCACAAAGGGTACTCGTCTAAGTTATCTTTGATATAACGGCGATAAAAATCAGCATTGGTATAAATAATGGGTCGAACTCCGTAATAATCCTCGGCCAAAACAAGCCAAGTACGCAGATTTTGGATGATTTGCTCACGGGAGAAGGCACTGGTACCAATCTCAAAATCCAACACGGGTGGTAAATCACCTTTTTTGAGTTTCACCATCCGTTTGAAATTTTCAAACTGTGGTGCTGCTGGTTTCCAAGGAATGTAAAAATGATAGGCCCCTCTGTACAACCCCACGGCATCAGCCTGTTGCCAATTGTTCCTAAAATCTTTGTCCTGTAGCGATGTTCCCTCCGTGGCTTTAATGAAGGCAAATTGTAAGCGTAATTCCTCAAAACGCATGGCGCGTAATTGAGACCAATTGATGCGCCCATTGTGTTTCGATACATCTATTCCATGAATTTGATATTTCATAGGAAGCCGAATTCCAATCTTTGGCACATGTCGCCAATTGTTGGTATTGAGGCGATTATAGTACCAAATGCCAATACTCAGCAATAGGGTAGTCACCGCAATAATTATCCAGCCTAATCGGGGAAGTGGACGTTTTCGAGGAGTGGATGTAGCAGTCACACGGTACGCCATACATTGGCAGAATTAATGAGAAAACAGTTAGTCTCTGACGGGTATTTCGGCTACTTCAGCTTCGGGATTATTTAGCTTAGATTCTTCTAAAGGTAAAAGGGGTACTTCGTCAAAAAGCCGATTTTTAGACGGAGTTTGCGTTAAAAACCACAAAACTAACCCTATGGCAACCCCTAAAATCAGTTTTTCTCCCGTAAGAAAATAAGCCACCAATGCCAGCAAAGTGGGCGCTTCGAGGAACGCGTATTTCAACAATAAATTGCCTTGGTATTTACGAAGCTTGTCCGACAATGGTTCGTTTATAGCAATAGACTTCAAAGATTTTTTGGACAACATCCATCCAATCAAAGGCATAGTCAATGCCATAACAGGAACTAAATATTGAAAAATTTGTGCCAGTTGAGCGTCATTTTGCATGACATCCGCTTGGGTGCTGCGTAAAAAAAATAGTACTGTCCCAGTCCCTACTTGGGTCAACAACATCACTCCATAAATGAGTGAAAGTAGTTTAAAATATTGCCTACTGGTCAGGATTTTGCGATCCATAAAAAGTCATTTGGTTGCAAAATAACGATTTTTTATCTTTTTCCCCATCAAAATTCGCTCCAAAATTATTTTTCGGGTTTCCAACGCCACAGATAACGGCAGGCCATAGTACGATGCGGTCGCCAATTTTCCGCAATTGCATGGAGTGTTTTGTAAAGCGGTCGCCCTGTTTCAGTCAAATTGTAAGCCTTCACCATCTTTTGTCGAATCACCAAATCGTCCACAGGAAACACATCAGCACGATCCATGACAAACATCAGTAGCATTTCTACTGTCCAACGTCCTACGCCCTTAATAGTTATCAAGTAATCCACAATTTCATCGTCTGTAAGCAGGTCAAGATGCGCAAAATCAATGCCTTTTTCCAACGCAAAAGTGGCGACGTTACGGAGGTAGTTGATTTTTTGAAACGACAGTCCCGCACTACGCAACTGTTCCTCGGTTTGGGTAAGCAACAAATCAGGATGCGGGTATTCATTGGGAAAAAGAGCTCGGAAGCGGGTAAAAATTGAATCGGCAGCTTTTACCGAAATCTGCTGTGAAACAATGCTTTCCAAAAGTGCCAGATACACATCCTGATTCCAGTCGGTTTTCTTAAAAGTAGGTGTATTTTCAATGATAGACGCCAGCGTGGCATCCTTAGAAGACAGATAAATTTCGGGCGACATGGGGTAAAGTGTAATTTGTCCGAAAGATAGCTAAAAAGTATCGGAATGGCATTTCAGGAAAAAACTTCGTTGAGAAACATTAATTTTGGCAGAAATTATTCAATCTCAATGACAACCACCACTTTTCTTCATACGCCGATAGATACCACTGCGGACTACCTTCTTACCGATAGTAGGCAATTAATTTTTCCACAGCAGACCCTTTTTTTTGCCATCAAAGGCCAACATCACGACGGGCATCAATTTCTTTATGATTTGTATCAAAAAGGGGTTCGTCAGTTTGTAGTTGAGCACAAAGCACTCACCGATAAGCTCATCAACACTTTAGAAGGTTTTGAAAATGCCCACATTTGGGAAGTAGAAAGTAGTCTCAAAGCGTTGCAAGAAGTAGCCAAACGCCACCGCTCGCAATTCGACATTCCTGTGATTGGCATTACGGGTAGCAACGGCAAAACCATCGTTAAAGAATGGTTGGGACAACTATTGAGTCCCGATTTTCGGATTGCCAAAAGTCCTAAAAGCTACAATTCCCAAATCGGTGTGCCGCTGTCGGTATGGCAACTCAACGATGCGCACACCCTCGGAATTTTTGAAGCGGGCATTTCGCAACCACACGAAATGAAAGCCTTACAAGAAATCATCCAGCCTACGATAGGGATTTTTACCAACATCGGCTCCGCTCACGACGAAGGTTTTAGAAGTCGCAAACAAAAAGCCACTGAAAAATTGCGGCTTTTTACACAGTCCAAACAACTCATTTACCGCGCTGATTATTCCGACATCAATGAAGAAATTCGGCTGATTTTACAACCTGTCAATCCCAGTTGTGAATTAGTAAGTTGGGGAACAACCGATTCTTGTGCCGTACAGGTAGAGTGGCACAAAGACGAAGCTCAGACGTATATCGTGATGAAGTCAACCCTCGAACGCTTCGATAATCAGTTGTTTTCGGTGCCTTTTACCGACGAAGCCTCGGTTGAAAATCTCATTCATTGCCTTATTTTGATGTTGAGCCTGGACATTCCCTCGTCCGAAATTAGGCAGCGAGTGTCGCGTTTACGTCCCATTTCGATGCGGCTTGAATTGAAAGAGGGGATTAATAAATGTTATCTCATTGACGACACTTACAACAATGATTTGGTGGGGTTGACCATGGCTCTCAATTTTTTGAGTCAACAAGAACAGCGTTCGCAGAAAATCGCTATCCTTTCAGATTTGTTGCAAACGGGTCAAAAGGAAGAGGAACTTTATACCCAAATCAATACGCTTTTGCGGCAAAAAGGGGTACAAAAGCTCATAGCTATTGGTGAAGCTTTCGCTCGTAACTCCCACTTAATCAGTGTCGAAGCCCACTATTTTGCTACTACGGCGGATTTTTTGGCAAAACTCTCGCTCAACTGGTTTGAGGACTCGCTCATTCTTATCAAAGGGGCACGTACGTTTCAGTTTGAGCGTATTGTACACCGTCTGCAACAACGGGTACACGGCACCGTACTTGAAATCAACTTGGATGCGCTCACGCACAACCTTAATTTTTACCGAAATCGTGTTGGAAATGACACGCGTATCATGGTGATGGTGAAAGCGTTTGCGTACGGCAGTGGCAGTGCTGAAGTAGCTCAATTACTCCAATTTCACAGGGTTGACTATTTGGCCGTAGCCTATGCCGACGAGGGTGTTGTATTACGACAAAACGGAATAGAATTACCCATCATGGTAATGAACCCCTCTTCTTCTACGTTCGATAAACTTGTGGAATATCAATTAGAACCTGAGATTTATAGCCACAGAATCTTAGAAGAATGGATTAGATTTATGGTAGAAGCGAAGGACGGTCAAAGCCACAACAAGATCCATATCAAACTCGACACGGGAATGCACCGCTTGGGCTTTACGGAAGCCGACCTTCCCGACCTTATTCGGTTCTTAAAACAGTATCCCACGCTGGAAGTCGCCTCTATTTTTAGCCATTTGGTGGGGGCTGATGAATCTATCCACAACGATTTTTCAAAATTACAATACGAACGTTTTATCGCTGGTTCGGCTCAATTGGAAGAAGCTTTGGGTTACCGACCGCTGCGCCATATTCTCAATTCGGCGGGTATCGTGCGTTTCCCTGATTACAAACTGGACATGGTTCGGTTGGGAATTGGGCTGTATGGCGTAGAAGTAAACCGTCAAGAACAGCGGTCTTTGCAGCAGATTGGCACGTTCAAAACGGTGGTTTCGCAAGTAAAACACCTTCCCGCAGGCGAAACCATCGGTTATAGCCGCAAAGGGGTTTTGGAAAAAGCCTCCTCAATTGCGACCATTGCCTTAGGTTACGCCGACGGCTACGACCGTCGCTTTAGCAAAGGTGTGGGTAAGGTATTGATTAATGGTGTTTTGTGTCCTGTGGTAGGTAACGTGTGTATGGACATGACCATGGTTGACACTACGGGCGTGTCGGTACAAGAGGGCGAAGAAGTAATTATTTTTGGCAACGAGTTGCCTATCACTTACCTTGCCGACCAAATTGGCACTATTCCTTACGAAATTTTAACGGGTATTAGTGAGCGTGTAAAAAGGGTTTTTTATAAAGAATAAAGTCTCTGACAGCGATTTTTGAATGGTAAGACAATTTATATACTTTGTGCCACGAGCTCCGCCAAGTCAAATACCTTCACCGAATCCTCACGCTCTTTGTTTTTGACACCGTCGCTCATCATTACCATGCAAAAAGGGCAACCCACCGCAATCGTGTCTGCTCCCGTGGCGAGGGCTTCTTCAATACGCTCAATATTGATGTCTTTTTTGCCTTTTTCGGGTTCTTTAAACATCTGTGCGCCACCCGCTCCGCAGCAAAGTCCTTTTACTTTGGCGCGTTTCATTTCTACCAAATCAGCGTCTAACGCTTCTAAAACCGCTCTTGGTGCTTCATAAATATCATTGGCACGGCCCAAATAGCAAGAATCGTGGAAAGTAATCTTGCGGCCTTTGAAAGTACCTCCGCCTTCCATTTTCACTTTTCCTTCGTTGATGAGTTGTTGCAAAAACTCAGAGTGATGCATCACTTCATAATTACCCCCCAAGGCAGGGTATTCGTTTTTGAGGGTATTGAAACAATGCGGGCAAGCGGTCACGATTTTTTTGATACCGTACATATCTAATACTTGGATGTTGGACATGGCCATCATCTGAAACGTAAACTCGTTGCCTGCACGTCGAGCAGGGTCGCCTGTGCAACCTTCCTCCGTGCCCAAAACCGCAAATTTTACGCCCACTGCATTGAGAATTTTGACAAAAGCGACGGTTACTTTTTTGTAGCGGTCGTCAAATGACCCTGCACAACCTACCCAAAACAATACTTCGGGGGTTTCGCCATTGGCGGCCATTTCGGCCATGGTTGGTACTTTAATTTCTGACATTCGATTGGTTGATAGGTTTGATGAAAATTTTAGGCAATAGCGGGCATTCCTTCAAAAAAAGACGACAATGGCAATGTATTGCTATCAATCACAACAGTATCTGTTGGTTGATCATAAATCGTCATTGTCCAGACTTTTACCTCGGCGGTGCGACTAATAACGTGGATAGTTTTATCTTTTGGATTTATCAATATGATTTCTTGGATACTTTCCATTTGTTGATAGCGCGGCATTTTGCTTTCCCAATCGTATTTGGAAGTGCTTTCCGATAAAATTTCTACCACCAAGTGCGGGTTTTTGATAATTGATTTAGAATTTTGGTAAAATTCAGGCATTCCTTTTACCACCGTTATGTCGGGATTAAAAAATGACTTTTGGGGACGTGATACCCCCAAATTGCTGCCCAACACAAAGACATTCAGTTTTCCTTGGTAAAAATTTGAAAGAATAAAACCGATACGCATTACCAGCCATTCATGTAAAAACTTTGCTAATCCCATGATGATAATTTCGTTATTGACAAACTCAGCTTTGTAGGGTGTAGTAGGCAAAAAATCCATAAATTCTTCCCACGAAGCAGGGATAGTTACTACTTTTCCCGCTTCTATTGCCGCTTGCTGCTCTTCACTCAATGCTATGATGGTCGCGGTTGTCATATAGGTAAAGTTATTTTTGTTCTGCAAAATCGGTATTTCCCCAAAAATTTCCAATGTTTGCCAAAATAATCAAACAAGAAATGAAAAGCGTTTACAAATCCCATCCTTGGCACGGTATCCCGATTGGTGATAAAACTCCCGAAGTGGTTACGGCCTTTATCGAAATTGTACCTACCGATACGGTGAAGTACGAAATTGACAAAACGACAGGTTATCTAAAAATTGACCGTCCACAAAAATATTCCAACATCGTTCCTGCTTTGTACGGCTTTGTACCCAAAACCTACTGTGGCGATGCCATTGCAGACTTTGCCCGTCAGCAGTCAGGACGTGGCGACATCAAAGAAGGCGATGGCGACCCGTTGGATATCTGTGTATTGTGCGAAAGCACCATTCCACACGGCGATATTATTTGCCAAGCCATTCCTATCGGGGGGCTTCGTTTGATTGACAAAGGTGAGGCCGACGACAAAATCATTGCCGTCTTGAAAGACGATTTGCTGTACAGCAAGTACAAGGATATTAGCGAACTACCACAAAGTGTTATCAATCGTTTGCAGCACTATTTCTTGACGTACAAAAACCTCCCAGGCGAGCCCATGACGTGCGAAATCGCCAATGTCTATGGCCGCGATGAGGCCCATCAAGTGATTCGTCATTCTGTGACCGATTATTTAAACAATTTTGGAATGCTTTAGCCAAAAGTACTTTTTCGACATGTCAAGACCTTATCTCCTTGCCGAAACCAACTGGAAAACCGTTAAAGATACTGCGTATTCTTTAGCGGTTTTGCCGTGGGGTGCTACCGAAGCGCACAATTATCATTTGCCCTACGCCACCGACAACTACGAAGCCGACGCCCTCGCCGCCGAAGCTGCCCGCTTGGCTTGGGAAGCAGGCCGAAACGTGGTGGTATTGCCTACAATCCCGTTTGGGGTCAATACAGGACAAGCCGATATAAAGCTTTGTATGAACCTGTATCCCAGTACTCAAATGGCGATTTTGCGCGATGTGGCCGAGGTCGTTTCAAGGGCAGGAATCCAAAGATTGTTGGTTTTTAACAGCCACGGTGGCAACGATTTTAAGCAAATGATTCGTGAAGTGGGAGCGCAATTTCCTGATTTATGGATAAGTACTTGCTTTTGGTTTAAGGCATTGGACGGAAAAAGGTACTTCGATGAAACAGGCGACCACGCCGACGAAACCGAAACAAGTCTTTTGCTGCATTTACATCCAGAGTTGGTATTGCCCTTGGATGAAGCTGGAGATGGTCATTCCAAGAAAAATAAAGTGACCGCCATGCACGAAGGCTGGGCCTGGGCCGAACGAAAATGGACTCAAATTTCTACCGATACGGGGGTAGGAAACCCCAAAAAAGCTACTGCCGAGAAAGGAGAACGTTTTTTTACTGACCTCACCCAAAAACTTGCTCAATTTTTTATCGAACTCTCTGACGCAGATGTAAAAAAACTCTACGAATGATTTAGATAGTTGTGATAACGGCTCGTTGCTGCGATTGGAAATGAATCAACAAATTTTCAAATTTATTTACATTGTCAGTCCGAATAGAATTACAGTATTTGCCAAGTGTAGAATACTTTGTGTGTTTGTTGAAATACAGTGCAGTAGCGATTGAGGCACACGAACATTTTGTGAAGCAAACCTACCGAAACCGTTGCCATATCCTAACGGCCAATGGTGTGGATAAGCTCATTGTTCCAGTGATACACTCTGCCCCCAAAATGCCAATCCGAGAAGTAAAAATTGATTATTCTCAGTCGTGGGTAAAACGGCACTGGGGGCGATCGCAGCCGCTTATGGCAAAGCTCCCTATTTTGAATATTTTGCCGACGATTTTGACCGAGTTTGCAAAACCCTCTTTTTGTTTGATTTGAATTGGGAGTTGCTGACAATTTGTCTGAAACTATTGCGCATTAAGCCGACAATCCGGCTGACGGAAAACCAAACCACCCTTAGAAGAGGCCAATTTGACGCGCTTTCTTTGATTCACCCCCAAAAAAGATGCTGAGAACAACAATTTACAAGTTTCAGTGGTTTATCAACAAAACTTTGGAAGTGAGTTTATTCCTAACCTAAGCGTACTTGATTTGTTGATGTGCCAGGGGGCAGAAGCCTCCAAAATCTTAGAAAGGTCAATTTTTGTAGATTGAATTGAGGGAAGTAAGGTTTTGGAATGAAATTCCCCCTTTTTTTGTATTAAAACCAAAGAAAACAAATCAATAAAAAATAAAAAAGAGGTTAAATTTAGCCTTAAACCTAACAGAATTTTATTGATTGTTTTAAGAAATACGTTAAATCACTATATTTGAAATATTTAGCAGCCCAATAAGGTACAAAAGAATATCAAAAAGAAGCGATAGCCCATGAAACATCCTCATTATTTGAAAACTTTTGCATTTTTTTTTTGCTCTGTGGATAATCGTAGGCTGCAAAAAAGAAGACCCCGAAGGCCTTGTGGAGTTAAAGACCCGACTACGGAGTTACCGTGGTTGAAAAAGGAAATTGAAAGATACCAAAAAGACTCTATTGTTGTCAACTACTCAGTGGCAATCGGAACTATCATATATAAAAAAGAGCGTGTATTCTGGAAGTATGATATTAACGCTTCTGATTATTCACCTCTTTACCGATGCAATGGTAGCTATTTTTACTTACCCCGCCAAAATCTTGATAAAGAGCAACAGCAAATGCTATTATTGATGAATCCTTCTGAATCTTGTTTGGCAAACTCCTTATTTTAAAAAGGTAATTTGTAATTCTTAATTCTAAAATATGTATGAGAACTATTATTACATTGGTGCTGTCTTTTATGGCAAACTCCTGTATTGTTCCCAATAACAAACTCAATGGTAGTGATTTTAATGTACAAACTCCTAATGGGACAGATGTTGCATTTTTATTATTCCTTCAGTTCGTATTCTTGCAATGATTGCAAACTTTAACGGAGTGATGCAAAATCACCCAATGCTGTTTTATTGGATTGTCCTGACCCCACCTACAATTGTCACGGCTATGCTTTATGATGCAATTCTAACGGCAGTATTAACGACGCCATCCATCATTACTGGGATGATGGCAGTTTTTATAAAGTAAATTTTGTGCCGCAGAATGTGAAGGGAGTAGAAGTTTACACCAATAATGAACACTCAGCGGTGACGGTTCCGGATTCAAACCCCATGAAATTTCGCTCCAAATGAGGGCAAGGCTATTTAGTAGAACACGCGCCAAATGACGTACCCTCTGATAACAACATTATTACTGTGGAGTCTGTGATACAATTCCTTATTTAGAAGGGATGACCTATAACTGTGGGGCAGTTAATACAGTCAATTTTGTATCGGCAGGAGCCTATAGTGTCAATTCCAATCTGCACCCTACTTGCGAGTTGAACTCGGATGTATGTTGGAACTGGCAAAGTGGGAGCTGTGCGAGCAATTCTGGTAGTAATTGGGGCGTTGCTGGCAGTCGTAATATCAACGCATGGTTTAATTTATCTTCGGGACAGTCTATTACTTTTTCGGTAAAAGCAAAATTGTAATCGCTACGTGACCTTTGTAGCCCAATCCTATTATCGAATGGCTAATACTAACGAGGTAAAGGACCAATTAGATATTGAGTTTGACAATGTAGATTATCTTGAAATCTTGCCTCAACAAATCCTGATTTTTGATGAAAAGACGGGTAAAGAAGAGTTAAGCATAGACATGAAAGAAGTATTCAAAGCGAGGAAGTTGGAGGGCAAAAGAATGAGCATTGATGTGCGTAAATTGTCTCGTGGAATGAAAATCGTTAACTTTTTGTATTTAAAATTAGATACAAAAGAAGCGCAGGAAAAACTAAGGAGAGGAGAAGCCGAAATCGAGCGTAAAACCGACAGGATTTTCTTGATAGATTAAAAAATTAGTATGTTTAATGACAGCTTAAATCCACCTAATCGAAGCAAAATTTTCTATTCGCGTCAAAGAAGTCATCGGTTTTAGTCGTGAGGAAGCCCTACGTCTTGGACATGATTACATTGGTACAGAGCACCTTATCTTGGGTATGATTCGAGAAGGGGAGAGGTGGCGTTGGCCTTGCTCAAAAACTCAGGTGTCGCTTGACGAACTGCGTATCACGATTGAGCAAGTCACCAAAGGGGACAGCTACCAACAATATTAAAAACTTAGCCAATATCCCTTTGACGCGACAGTCGGAGAAAGTACTTAAAATCACCTATTTAGAAGCAAAAATTTTCAAAAGCCCACTTATTGGCACGGAGCATCTGCTCCTGTCTATTCTGCGTGACCCCGAAAATCTGGCCTCGCAGATTTTAGCTAAGTTTAATGTAAACTACGAAATCGTTAAGGAAATGTTAGAGTATCAATCATCAGGCACCAAACCCCACGCAGGGCCCGAAACTGACGACGATGACGAACGTGGAATGTTCGGCAGTGGTTCGCAGCAAGGAAAAGACCCCAAAAGTGCCGAAAAGTCGCGTACACCTGTATTAGACAATTTCGGTCGAGATCTCACGAAAATGGCCGAATTAGGTAAGTTAGACCCGATTGTTGGCCGTGAAAAAGAAATTGAGCGCGTAGCCCAAGTACTGAGCCGTCGTAAGAAAAACAATCCTGTGCTCATTGGAGAGCCAGGGGTAGGTAAAACGGCGATTGCCGAAGGGCTGGCATTAAGAATTGTTCAAAAGAAAGTATCACGCGTTTTGTTTGGCAAGCGTGTCGTTACGCTCGACTTAGCCTCGCTGGTAGCGGGTACGAAATACCGTGGGCAGTTTGAGGAGCGTATGAAAGCGGTGATGAACGAGTTAGAAAAATCGCCCGAAGTAATTTTGTTCATTGATGAACTTCATACCATTGTAGGCGCGGGTGGCGCATCGGGTTCATTAGACGCTTCCAATATGTTCAAGCCTGCCCTTGCCCGTGGCGACATCCAATGCATTGGAGCAACTACACTGGACGAGTATCGCCAATATATCGAGAAAGATGGCGCATTAGCGCGTCGTTTTCAGATAGTGATGGTGGATGCACCGAGTGTGGAAGAAACCATCGAAATCTTGACTAATATCAAAGACAAGTACGAAGACCACCACCACGTCAATTACACCGAAGAGGCCATTGCGCAGGCGGTGAAGCTATCAGAACGTTACATCACCGATCGTTTCTTGCCCGATAAAGCCATTGACGTAATGGACGAAGTAGGAGCACGTGTACACATCAGCAATATTACTGTCCCAGAAGATATTGTCTTGTTGGAACA
Organism: Runella sp.; assembly: GCA_044228585.1. Taxonomy (GTDB): domain Bacteria; phylum Bacteroidota; class Bacteroidia; order Cytophagales; family Spirosomataceae; genus Runella. The sequence continues at coordinate 14,593 of JBGAUP010000104.1, forward strand.
GCAAATTGAGGAGGTGAAAAAGCAGAAAAACTTTGTGGTGAAAAGCCAGAAGTACGAAGAAGCTGCCCAGCTCCGCGATCGCGAGAAAAAACTACTTGACCAACTTGAGCGTGCCAAAATTGCTTGGGAAGAAGACACCAAAAAACGTCGTTATACGGTCACCGAAGACAACGTAGCCGAAGTCGTAGCGATGATGACGGGGATTCCTGTTAATCGCGTAGCCCAAAACGAAGGCCAGAAACTTTTGGGAATGGCCGATGAACTGAAAGCGCGGGTAATTGGTCAAAATAGCCCAATTGAAAAACTCACCAAAGCTATTCAGCGGACGCGTGTAGGCTTAAAAGACCCTAAAAAACCGATTGGTTCTTTTATTTTCTTGGGCCCAACGGGCGTCGGTAAAACCGAATTAGCCAAAGTATTGGCTACCTATTTGTTCGATAAAGACGATGCACTCGTGCGTATTGACATGAGTGAGTATATGGAGAAATTCAGTGTGTCGCGCCTCATCGGAGCGCCTCCAGGCTACGTTGGTTACGAAGAAGGGGGGCAGTTGACCGAAAAAATTCGTCGTAAGCCATACAGTGTCGTATTGTTGGATGAAATCGAAAAAGCACACCCTGATGTATTCAATATCCTTCTTCAAGTATTGGACGATGGTATATTGACCGATGGCTTAGGCCGTCGCGTGGACTTCCGCAATACCATCATCATTATGACCTCCAACATTGGCGTTCGAGACTTGAAGGACTTTGGCGCAGGAATTGGTTTTGCTACCAAAGCTAAGTCAGAGAATCAGGATGATTTGATGAAAAGTACAATACAGAGTGCCTTGAAGAAAGCCTTCTCACCCGAATTTTTGAACCGCTTGGACGATGTGATTGTGTTCAATTCTCTACAAAGAGAAGATATTCACCGCATCATTGATATTTCTTTGGGCAAACTCTTCAATCGTGTTACCAATCTGGGTTACAAGGTTGAACTAACGAAAAAAGTCAAAGACTTCTTGTCGGAAAAAGGCTACGACCAACAATACGGTGCACGGCCTCAACCGAGCCATTCAAAAATACGCTTGAAGACCCTGTTGCGGAAGAAATCTTAAAAGGTGATTTGCGAGAAGGAGACACTTTAATGGCCGACCACGAAGAAGGCAGTGAAAACTTGGTGATTACGGTCAGAAAGAAAGAGGAGGAAGTCATCAATTAAATGATTTTTTGAAAAATAAGTTATTTTCCCAAAAAAGGGTACGGTCTTTGATTGTACCCTTTTTGACTTTTTTAAGTGTAGATGCCATGAATGAACGTATCTTTGGTTCTTTTTCAAAAATATCTCTTAATGATATGGAATCGGCTCGTTTGATGAACCGAGTGGATTCAAAATATATGTTCCGCCGAGAGAGTTTGTCGGAAATACTTGATAAAATTCAGCCGTACTACCATATTTTACGACTACAATCTAAACATTTATTTAGGTACGATACCCTGTACTTTGACACTCCCGAACGCCTGTTCTATCACCAACATTTATGCGGAAAACTCAACCGTTATAAAATCCGTACCCGTCGGTACGTAGATACCAATACCCATTATTTTGAGGTTAAGCGTAAAGATAACAAGCGACGAACCATCAAAAATCGTTTAGAATTGGAAGAAATTTCGGAAGCAATTTGCCCCGAAAGCCGTTTATTTCTTCGCCAGACAATGACTGATATGCCGCTTGATTTGGAGCCGACTCTTTGGGTATATTACCATCGTTTTACACTTGTAAATAAACACTCCCCAGAGCGTTTGACATTTGACCTAAATCTTTGGTTTCGTTGGAAAGAACAGTCGGTGGCTTATCCTCATATAATTATAGCAGAAGCCAAACAACCAAAGTTATTTCAAAGCCCCTTCGTGAGTTTGATGAAAGAAATAGGGGTAAGAGAGGGGAGTTTGAGTAAATATTGCTTGGGATTATTGAACATTGAGCCTACAATTAAGGCCAATATGTTTAAACCCATGCTTTCTAAAATCAACCAATTGAACGACTGTAGAAAAAACTGATGCTCGACTACTATGTCTAATCCACTTCCTTACGAACTGTTTTTTCAAATTGGCCTTGATTTGTTGAGCATGGTCATTTTGCTGCGCTTGATTTACTACCCTATTTATCGTAGTACAGAGTTTGTTTTTACTTTTTTTGTGTTCAACCTTATCATTTTTTCGGTTACGTATCTGTTGAACAAAGTAGAGGTCTCAATGGGAGCGGCTTTTGGGCTTTTTGCAGTATTCTCCATGCTTCGCTACCGAACTGAAGGGATTTCGATGCGCAACATGACTTACTTGTTTTTGGTCATTGCGCTGGGCTTAATTCACGGTATTGCAGCCACTACCGTAGGTATTACGGCGGTGATTACGATTACGCTTTTGTTTTTTACTTATATTTTAGAAGGCGATTTTCTATTTCGTCGAGAATCGTCCAAAGAAATCATGTATGATAAAATTTCACTAACTTTAGCCGACCGCCGCTCAGAACTAATTGAAGATTTAGAAGGTCGTACTGGCCTGAAAATCAATCGAGTAGAGGTAGATAAATTAGATTTTTTGCGCGATATGGCTTATTTGAAGATTTACTATTATTCCTAAAAATCAAGCACTACGACTTTTTCGCAATAAAGTTCTTTCAGATTGGTTTTATTGACCCGAAAAATTAGGATAAAAGGAGAATCGTCGAGGGGAATATCCCGGTCAAAATCCTGCTTTTTGGGGAGATTTTTCCAGTTTTGGCACAAGTAAGTCGTAATAGACAAAGTGGCTTTGTTTTCAATCCCGCAGAAAAAATAGCAATTGATGGTTTCGTGGCTGAATTTAATGGGAAGTTTCAGCAAGAAACCACAATCAAACAATTCGCTCCCTTCGTAATAATCTGTCCACGTCGTTTGTTGTAATTGGGGGTTGAAATACCTCACCCGAAACCGTACGGGGTTTTCGAGGTATTCGACATAAGCACTCGCGTGGTGTGTCAATATCCACCTGAAAAAGTAGTTAGAATAAAACCCAATAGAGAAAATACAATTTGTTTTGTTTAGGTTTAAATTTGTTTCGATAAATTTATATTCTCCATCTTTAATGCTTACCAAGTCTTGGTCATAAACCCTTTGGGGGAGAATTTGGTGATAGCCATGAAACAGACTAATAAGTTCTAACAGACATTCCGTATCTCTTGAATCAACGGTTTGTTCATTAGCCAACGGAAACTTGCCTCCAAGGTCGGGAGGAGGTACGTCTTTGTTGGCATCGAAAATGGGCTGTACCACCACAATTTTGCCTTCTTTTTTGATGCCGAAATAGCTGTGTAGAGTCAATGAAAACTCACTTATGTAAGCTTGGGGGTGGGCGTATCCCAAAAATTTTGTAAACAATTCTAAGTAATCCTCTTGAAAATTAACTACTTCCCGTGTTTGTACCTCATTTCGCTTGCGCCATAGGTACATGTTGTTGAAGGTGGTAGAAAAAGAAAGGTGCGTGATTTCTTCCAAAATTAGTTGAAAATATGTCTTTTCCGTTTTCGGATTGGTTAGCTTCCAAATAGACGTTTCGGAGCCTCGGTAGGTCATCCCGCGTTTTACAAACTCCTCCTGAAGTTTAGATTTTACTTCTATATACAGTTTCTCGCATAGGTTTTTATTGATGTTCATCGGTTTTCTATTTTGTGCTAATTTATTCCAAATATATTTCAATTTTTTGTTACAATTTTAATGAAAATAGAATATTAGGGATAACAAATAATGATTGAGGAGCTATACCTTTGTCAAGCATTTAACCTGCGATGGATTAGTAACGAAGGGTTGCTTTTTGTGTTTGCAAGCAACCCTTTCGTTAAAAAATTAGCTTACCTAATCGAATAAATGAGATGAATTTACATCTGAAGCGCATTCAACACATCGGGCTTCCCGTAAC
>JBGAUP010000480.1:0-2185 GCA_044228585.1 Runella sp.
CTTATGAAACCCTAATGAAGGCAGTGGAAATAGCCCGTGCCGAAAAAATTGATTTTCTGCTGTCAGTGGGCGGAGGGTCAGTATTAGACGGGACAAAATTCGTAGCCGCTGCTATTCCTTTTACGGGGGAAGACCCTTGGCAAATTGTCGCCAATCGTGCCAAAATTACGACGGCAGTACCCCTTGGAGCGGTGCTTACCTTGCCCGCTACGGGTTCAGAAATGAATTATTACGCAGTGATTAGCCGCAAAGAAACACACGAAAAAAAGGGCATGGGCAATCCGCTCGTTTATCCCCAATTTTCTATTCTTGACCCCGAAACGACCTATTCGTTGCCTCCTCGCCAAATTGCCAACGGCATTGCCGACGCTTTTACGCACGTGATGGAGCAGTACATGACCTATCCCGTACGGGCCGAGATGCAAGACCGCATGGCCGAAGCAGTCCTACTTACTCTGATAGAAGAAGGACCTAAAATGATGGCTAACCCGACCGATTATGAGGCGGCGGCCAATGTCATGTGGGCGGCTACGATGGCACTCAATGGCTTGCTGGCGGCGGGCGTTCCCACCGACTGGGCTACGCACCAAATCGGTCACGAACTCACGGCTTTGCACGGGATTGACCATGCTCGTACGCTTGCGGTAGTGCTACCTCATTTGTTGGAAATCAAGAAAGAGACCAAACGGGATAAACTTATTCGGTATGCCAAACGCGTGTGGGAGTTGAGCGGAACCGACGATGAACTCGTTGCGGGAGCCATTCAAAAAACGACTGATTTTTATGAATTGTTGGGAATTCCGACTAAGGCAAGTGCCTACCCAATAGGTAATGAAACTGTCAAGGAAGTGATAAAGCGATTTGAAGCGCGTGGTATGAATTTTGGTGAGCGAGCCGATATTACCCCCGAAGTGGTTGGGCAAATTCTGGAATTGAGCATTAGTTAGGTTGTTTTTGTTTTTGTTAATACTTTTAGAGCTTGCCGAGTTTCCTTACTTGGCAAGCTTTTATTTTACCCTTTTCCTTCATCATGAGACAGGTATTTACTTTTCTGACAATTCTTTTTTGGTTGGCCTACGAGCGGTCAGCTGCTCAAAATTCTTGGATACGGATTAATCAATTGGGTTATTTGCCTAATTCGGTGAAAGTGGCCGTGCTGGTGAGTAAAGAAAAACCTAAAGTAACCGAATTTGAATTGTGCGAAGCCCTTACCGACCGAGTTGTATGGGCTTCCAAAAACATAGAACGATATGGGGCCTATGCCGCTTTTCAGTCAGGTTTTAGGCTCAATTTTTCGGCTTTCAAAAAAACGGGAGGTTATTATTTGCGGGCAGGTGGGGTACGTTCTCCCGTTTTTCGGATTGCCCAAGATGTGTATGAAGGAACGGCCGATTATGTGCTTCGCTATATGCGTCAGCAGCGAAGCGGCTACAATCCATTTCTCAAGGATTCTTGCCACCGCCAAGATGGTTATGCAATTTATCAACCTGATTCTACTCAAAATGGCAAATTCATGGATGCTTCGGGAGGGTGGCACGATGCCTCCGATTATCTGCAATATGTGACTACCTCGGCCAATGCCACCTACCAAATGCTGTTTGCTTATCAGCACAATCCGCACGCTTTTGGTGATAAGTACGATGCTGTGGGTCATCCTAAACCCAATGGAATTCCTGATATTTTGGACGAAGCGAAGTGGGGGCTGGATTGGTTGGTGAAAATGAACCCCAGCAAAGACGTGATGTTCAATCAACTGGCTGATGATCGCGACCACGCCAAATTGCGCCTTCCTAATCTTGATTCGGTTGTTTATAACCCACTTTGGGGCTTTGGGCGGCCCGTGTATCGGATAACGGGAAAACCACAGGGGCTTTTTAGATATAAGAATCGTACTACGGGCGTAGCTTCTACCGCTGGTAAATATGCTTCGGCGTTTGCATTGGGGAGTCAAGTTTTAGCCAAGTATTACCCCGATTTTGCCCAAAAATTAGTGCAAAAAGCCATTGATGCGTACGATTATGGAAAACGATTTCCAGGTGTTTGTCAAACCGCCCCAGGGCGTGCGCCCTACTTTTACGAGGAAGATAATTATGTGGATGACATGGAACTGGCCGCAGCCCAACTTCATCAATTGACCCCCAAAAATACTGATTACTTGGGGGATGCGGTTGGTTTTGGTCGCGCC
>JBGAUP010000481.1:0-2177 GCA_044228585.1 Runella sp.
GAAACGCCAAAAAGTATTATTAGTTGTAGGCATCCTTTACGGACTTTCTGTTGTTGTTTCTTCCTGCTTCACTTCACGAATGAAAGATGAAGATATAAACAAATATTTTGCCAACAGCAGCTATCCACCCACACGCCACTTTTACAAAGCCATTGACCGTCAATTACATTACGTCTCGGCAGGAGATTCGTTGCGTCAACCCGTGTTGTTTGTACACGGTTCGCCTGGGTCTTGGGACAATTTCAAGGCGTTTTTAAAAGACTCCTTTCTTTTAAAAAATTACCAATTGATGTCAGTGGATAGGCCTGGTTTTGGAGAGGCCGAAAAAGGAGGCGCAGAAGACCAACTCCAACGTCAGGCGGAGGCTCTGTTACCCATCTTACAAGCACAAAAACACCCCGTAATATTGGTTGGACACTCCTACGGAGGCCCCGTGATTGTTCAGCTGGCCATTCATTATCCGCAATACGTTCAAGGTCTGGTGATTGTTGCAGGCTCGGTAGCCCCCGACTTAGAGCCTGCCAATTGGTATCGTTTTCCGCTAAAATATACTCCACTGAGGTGGGCTATTCCAGCATTTTTTAGGAACAGCAACGACGAGCTGTTACCTTTAGAAAAGGAATTAGAGAAAATGTTACCTTACTGGCAAGCCATTCGTTGCCCAGTGGTTGTAGTGCAGGGCGGAAAAGACGTGCTTGTTGACCCTCTCAATGCACAATTCATAAATAAGCAACTCCCGCAAGTAAAAGTAACGACGATTTGGAAAGAAAACATGAACCACTTTGTACCGTGGAGCGACCCCGATTTGATTGTAGAAGGAATAAAACGGGTACTCAATTAAACAGTCTGGGTACTATTGCCTCTTTTATCGGAAAGCAATAATACCCAAGTTCTACACACTAATAGTTTTTATAGTAATCCCGAATCTTGCTCGTAAGACGGTCGTAAATGGGCTTACTAAATTCAATAAATAGCTGCTGTGGCGGTGGCGGATTGATTTCGCGTGAATTACAAATCCGTTTCTGATCGGCCGTAAGGGCTCTTTCATCCCCATTGAAGCTCCCCCACTCACAGAACCAGTTGAAATCTCCCCGAAATTTTTCTTGGGTCACCACTGATTTTGTACGAAAATCCATGATTTGCATATCCAGTAATCCCGACGACAACACCGATTTGCGCGTGCGGGTCAGTTTAGCCTTTACTTTATTATAAACAGGTATTTTCTTTCCTGCCACCGTTGTTTCGCCTACTTGTACCGAATCTTTACTAATGACTTCTTCGGTATTTGATTGAATGAGGGTTTGTCCTACCACAAAATCATCGAACTCCAACTTAATTACGTGGTCGGGTTTTAACTTAATATTCGATGCCTCCTGCGGCGAATAAAACCGTACGAATTTGTTGAGCCGTTGATTGGTTTGCAAAAATTCGTTGACTTTGTTCTGAAAAAACTCATTACTCAACTGATACATTCGCGATGTCACTAATACTTGCTCTACGACTACTTTATGTGAAGCATACTCGTACGATTCGTCGAGTAGGGCATGTACATTTTGATAATTACCTACCATCGCGTCACATTTTTCAAAATGCTCATACGCCTGACGGGCCATCTGACGGCTTTCTTTGTTTCGCATGGCCACCATCCCTGCCTCATAACGCTCAGCAGCAGCTTTTTGGCGGGCCTCACGCTCTTCAGGCATAAAATTGCGCACCGTCACCAATCGCTCGCAGGTAGGACACTTGCGCAAGGCATCATACATTTTATTGAGTCGTTCATAGGCATTCACGACAGGTTCCCAGTGAAAGGCTTCCGACGAGTTTTGGTAACGCGCTACATCGTCTAAGTTTTGTTGCAACGCCAATGGGTAGGCTTGTTTGAGTACATCTGCCGAGGTAGAGGCGTTGGGACTTTCGCGGAGTTTGTCGGCAGCACGTAGTACCGACTCATCATAATCACCGCGCTTGAGGGCTTTTTTGGCAGTTTTGCACCCAATGAAACAACAAACTGAAAAGATGAGAAATAAAAGGCTTAGGTTTTTCATAGAAGTTGTTTAGTTGAAAGTATGTCTAAAATTAATCATTGCCGAAGCCATTAATAGCCATGCTTTAAAGTTTTTAGCTAACTGTTCAAAGCGTACAAGGATTCTTTTATAAGTATCTAACCAAGCAAAAAC
>JBGAUP010000482.1:0-2173 GCA_044228585.1 Runella sp.
GTTCTAATAGAAATTTTAGTTTGCGGATCGTTTAGCACGTACTTGGGAGCATTGCGGTCGTTATCCCAAAGTTTTGCCTGTCCATCCGAATACGCATAAAACATCCCGTCTCCATTAGTGACATAAACGTTGCTACCGCTAAAAGATGTGCTTGGAGCAGGCTTCGGTGAAGTGACTTTGGCTGGAACTTGTATGCTTTGTCCGATTGCAATTACAGCTTCTTGTTTAGCCTTATCTTCCAACGGCCAAGTGCTACCCTGTACTTTTTTGGTAGTACGAACTTCTTCTATAGCTCTTTTTTCTTCTTCGATGGCTTTAGGGTCGGGGGTGTAAGGCTTCAAGTCTAAATCTGTAAACATATTTCCGTCAGACGAACTAATACTAAACAATACCTTTGCTTTTTCGGAAACAGTAACGTCTATATTGTCGTTGTAGCTCACAATAGAAGAAGGTTTATCGGGCATTTTTTCATCAAAAACTACTTTAATTTTTCCCTGATTGGAATTAGCGACAATCGGCCCCGATACGTCTGTAAGCAGAATATCTTCGTAATTTGTATTGACTTCTATGCTTCCCTCCATGCCAGAAATAGACATACCTGTTTCATTGCACGAGCAAGAATTGCGTTTCTTTACCACCAGTGCTAATTCTTTTGGCATTTTAATTTTGTAGGTAGCCTTTCCTTTCAGGACTACGTTTATTTTCAAAATATTTTCATTGGGATAGGCCGACAACCCAATATTGGTATTGTCAACCCCACCAGCTGATAAAGGCCGCAACCCATCGGCTTCTTGCGGAACTTTGGGAATGTCGGTGGCGTCAATGATGATTTCATCACCATTATATCCCACAATATCAAGCTGTTTAGCGTCAATATCCATGACGACACGCTTATTAGCACCACTAAACTTGGTTTTATACGTTTTGATCTCTTGGGCGTAGGTATTACCCACAATAATGAGTACACCTACTAAAAGCATGAATTTTTGCATGGCTTTATCTGGTATTTATAGCTCCCCTCCCCAGTGGAGGAGCAGTATGTTTTAGTGAATTTATCTCCCCTTTGGGGTAGGGGCTTTTACTCGGTAATCATGGCCAATTCTCCGATGCTACTTCTGGCCAAAAGCCGCACGGAACTGTCCACTTTTTCATCTTTTTGAAGTTGTTCAAAAATAGGTAAGCTTTCTTTTACCCGCATTCTCACCAAAGTTTCGATGAGGGTCGTTTGTTCGGTGGGTTCTTCTGTTTTGGTAAGTTGACTCACCAAAACTTTTTTAACCTCATCGGTAGCTTTGAAATGCTCCAAGGTCTCAATCGTTGAAAGGCGTACATTCAAGCTTTCGTCTTCGCGCAAGGTTTTAATAAGTGCTTGAATAACGGTGGGTTTAGGGTCATTCAAGGCCGCAGCATAGTTAATTCCTTTGAGCCGTTCGGAGGCTGATTGGTCTTTCAAAAGCCCCAAAATCACCAATTCTTGCGTCATTTTCATTTCCTTGCGTAAAGAAGCAATTTCCTGCATTACGTTGGAACTGCTCGGTTTAGAGGAAGAAACAAGAGCTATGTTGTTTTCGACGCGTCCTTTCGATTCTAATGAACTCGTCAATGTATCCGTACTTTGTAATTGTTTGGGTGTTTCTATTGCTACGTTGCGATATTCAATTTGTATGGGGGCTGTTTGACGTCCGAGCCAAAAGGTAAGTCCAATACCCGTCACAGCCGCAGCATAACGTAAATATTGTCGCCACGGATTAGGTTTAAAGGCCACTACCGTACTTTCAAGCATTTTCGCACCTTGCAGCGCCTTATAGAATGTCGCGTCCATTCCTTCATCAGTATCAGCTTCCACGTTTTGGAGGGTTTGCCAAACGAGCCTCAACTCGTCAACTTCTTTTCGCAAGACAAGGTCGGCAGCAAGGCGTTGTTCAAACACCACACGCTCGGCCTCAGAAAGATGTCCCAATAGGTAATCGGTTATGATTTGTTCGTTTAACATTGCTACAAATATTTTGCGGCTCTGCCGCTTTTTACTCACCGAAGCTGTTTAAACTTTTTGTTTTTTATTGATTTTTCTTAAAAAAATGACTGAGAATGCGATAAAATGCAAAGCCATCCAATTTCTTACAGAGAATTCAAACCTGACTAAAAGAGCCTTAAATCCATCAATCCAAGCATT
>JBGAUP010000105.1:0-17877 GCA_044228585.1 Runella sp.
GCTGAACTACGCCCGTAATTCCGTTGGCATATTCCAGTAAAAACGACGCTCCCGACTCTACATCTACTTCCAAATGAGAGCGATAATTGAAGACGCTGTGCCAGTTTTTGGGCAAATCATCCACCCACCAGTTCACAATGTCAAGGTCATGACTCAACGTAAGTGCCACTCCCCCACCCAACTCGCGACGGGCCGCATAAGAAGTACGATAGTCTTCCCACGGATGCCAATTGGGCAAGTATTCACCCCAATAGGTGCTAAACGATAGTAATCTTCCCAAGCGTCCACTATCAATGATTGTTTTCAGGTGTTTCATCAAAGGATGATAACGAAGCATATAAGCCACTTGAACAAGTACCTTATGTTGCTGTGCTGTTTGGATTAATAGACCCATTTCAGCGATTTCATGGGTCAAAGGCTTTTCGACCAACACGTGAATGCCGCGTTCTACGCAGGCAAGTGTTTGCGGCAAGTGCTGTGCAGTTGGCGTACAGATGATAGCCGCGTAAGGACGGATGTGGTCTATGTCAGAAAAATTTGTAAAGCAGTGTACACTTTCGCTTGGCACATTGCGCAAAGGAAGCATCCGCTGACGATAGACATAAATATTCTGAAAATCAAGCTTTTGTAAGATTTCAATGTGCCGTTCACCTATGGAGCCAGCACCAATGACCAAGAGTGGAGTGTTTTCGGGTAAATTCAATGGCTCTTAAATTTAACACATTCTAAACGTTGCATTACCTCTTCTGCTTTACGAAAACTATTGATATCGTCAATATCTACGGCATAGTCAAAGGGTAACACATAGGGTAAAATAGGATAGCCCGACATAGACTTCTTTTCAAGAATCACATAGGGTCTAATCACGTCAAGCGTACCAATTTGCCAATATACGGGCGGTAGTTTCTGACGCGGTTCGTTGTAAGGTTCTGGCAAAGAGGAATGTTGTAAGAGCGGCTGCATGGTCGAAGCAGCTTCGTCATACAACCACATTTTATAAGGTGTAATAGGTGCAGGCGTAATCATCCTCAAACTATCGGCCGTAAGGGTGTTCAGCATTTTTTGAATGGCTTCTTCCATGTGATATACCGACCGAATAGGCGACGTTGGGCGTAATTGCACCACAAGGTCGGGACGGTATCCTTCATTTTCCCAAAGCCAATTTAAGGCGTGTGTAAACACTTCGAAATCAGTACTTAAATCCTGCGCAAATTCCGCGGGCCTGATAAAAGGCACTTCTGCCCCGTACTTCTGTGCCGCCTCTGCAATGGCCTCTGAATCGGTAGAGATAATCGTTCGCGTAATGGAGGGGGTTTCGAGGGCTGCTTTGACACTGTAAGCTACCAACGGATGCCCCGCCAAGGGCAATAAGTTTTTATTAGGAAGTCCTTTGCTACCACCACGGGCTTGGACGATGGCTAAAACGTTAGGCACAATTATTTTTCTTTGGTTTCCAAATAAGTAATGAGTTCACGAAGGAAGGGTTTGGAGGGAGGCAACTCAATAGTGACAATATTCCAAATAATTTGATAATGCAACCCAAAATAATCATGGATGACCACATCTCTAAGTGCGGCCATTTGTCTGAAAGCTATTTGTGGGAATTTATGACGAATCTCGGCAGGAATGTGTTTGGCTGCTTCTCCTATAATGGACAGTCGCCGAATGACTATATCTTGTTTCTGCCAGTCATGCATAAAGTCTTTTTCTGTTGTTTGTTGAAGAATAAACTCTGCACGTTCGATGCTTTCTATAATATCTTCTACAAAAAACTTGACGTGACGTTGTGCTTTTTTAGTCATTTAGAATGAACAATGTTTCGTTTGAAATATGCTCTTGTAACTGAGGACGAACCGCTCTAAATTCACCCAAATCAACTTTCCGTTTAAGTACCTTTTGTAATTCTAATTTGATTGAGATAAATTCGAGCAATCCAACATTGCCTTCTACGGGCAATTCCACCAGCATATCCACATCACTACGCTTATGGAATGTGCCTTTGGCAAAAGACCCAAAGATGCCTGCTTTTTTGATATGATGTTTACGTAATACAGGCAGGGCTTTTTCCTTGATTTCGTCGAGTGTCATAACCCATTAGGCATTTTGGTGTTTTCTGTACTTCAACTTATGTCGCTGTTCGGCTTCAATGTCCAAAATTTCTTTGTTTTTAAACGTAAGGGCTTGTTGCGTTTGGTTCAAATCCCGCACCAATTTTTGCAAGCCGGGTACTTCCAAAGAGGCAGCGTGGTCGGTACCTTTCCAAGTGCGGTCTTTGGTAAAATGACGCTCAATCCAGCGTGCTCCCAACGTGTAAGCGGCTACGTCGGCAGCAATGCCTAAATGGTGCCCCGAAAAGCCAATGGCTTGCACTCTACTTTCGTATTTGTCGTATAAACGATTGATTTCCAGCAAACAAATATCTTTGAATGGAACAGGGTAGCCAGAGGTACAATTGTAGAGTACCAAACGGTCTTTGGCTTGGTTGGTTTCTTCAAAAAACGCCACAATTTCTTCTATTTCGTCGAGCGTGGTCATTCCCGAGGAAATATGAACATCTCCCGTGTATCCGTCGCGTAGCAACCGTAGCATGTCATAATGATTATTGCAAGCCGACGGCACTTTGATAAAATCGGGTTTGATTCCAATGATTTCACGCGCAGAGGTGATGTCCCAAACCGACGTAGCATAGCCAATACCAATAGCCTCGGCGTATTCTTTGAGGTCGGCGTGTTGTTCCCACGTAAACTCCAAAAACTCGCGGTGGGCACCGTAGGTATTTCCGTAAGAATTGTAGGGTACGGGGTGGGGTGTATTGTATTGTTCTTCTGTTAAGAGTTCACGATTATTGCGTTTTTGAAATTTGGCATAATCAGCCCCGCAGTCTTTCGACAGCCTGATGAGTTCTTTCGCAATTTCAAAATCCCCCATGTGGTTGCATCCGATTTCAGAGATAACCAAGGGTTTACGATAATCAAATTTGAATGCCATGACGTTTACTTTTATGTTTGCTCTTCCTTTAGAACCAAAACGGCCACAAAGGTAACGTTTGATTTTTAGTTTTGGCTACGATGGTCAAATCCGCCAAAGGGGTTCAAACGTATATAGTTGTACAAATGAATGTAGGAACTTTTTTTTCCGAATTCAGTTAGAATTATTGAACTTCCAAAGTTAAGGGAAAACCCAATACAATTGTACAACCAAACAAGTATGACTCCATCTGCGTTGCAACCTACTTCGAGTACGCCAAAAAATATCGGTAAAACGGGCGTTTTTATTGTTAACCTTGGTACCCCCGATAGCCCCAACACCCCTGACGTTCGCAAGTATTTACGTGAATTTCTGATGGATGGGCGGGTAATTGACATTCCCTTCATCCCGCGTTTTTTGCTGGTCAATGGCATCATTGCCCCTTTTCGCGCTCCCAAATCGGCCAAAACCTACAAAGAAGTGTGGCTACCCGAAGGCTCACCGCTGAAAGTGTATGGGTTTGCCGTAGAAAAAATGCTACAAGAAGCCCTCGGCGACGCATACGTGGTGAAACTCGGAATGCGCTACCAAAGCCCCAGTATTGAATCGGGGCTTATGGAGTTTCAAAAAATGGGTTTGACCGAAATCATCGTGATTCCGTTTTTTCCACAATATGCGTCAGCTACCACAGGTTCGGTGTATGAAGAAGTGATGCGCGTACTTTCTAAGTGGCAAGTGATGCCTGCAGTGAAGTTTGTCAATCAGTTTTTGACTCACCCTAAATTTTTGGAAGGATTTGTCCAAAATGCCCAAAAATACCTCCAAGCGCATCAATACGACCACTTTATTTTTAGTTATCACGGCCTACCCGAACGCCAAATCCGCAAAGGCGACTGTACAAAAGAAGTATGTAAGTTGGGTAGTTGCTGCGATACCCTTCATGCCATGAATCAGCACTGCTACCGAGCGCAATGTTTTGAAACCACGCGATTGTTGGTAAAAGCCTTGAATATTCCCGAAGGAAAATACACCACTTGTTTTCAATCGCGACTTGGAAACGACCCGTGGATAAAACCTTATACCGAAGACGTTATCAAAGAGCTTCCCAAACAAGGAATCAAGAGCGTTTTGGCTTTCTCGCCTGCTTTCGTAGCCGATTGCCTCGAAACCACCCTCGAAGTAGGCGAAGAATACAAAGAAGTATTTGAAAACGAAGGCGGCGAGCATTGGGATTTAGTAGAAAGCCTCAACGATAGTCCGATTTGGGTAGAGACGTTAGTAGATTTGGTAAAGAGTGCGTAGCTAATCCTTCTTTATAAATTTATCAGTCACGATAAGTACGGTATCTGATGAAGAACTTAAAAAAATGTTATTTTCCATAAACAAAGGTCAAGATAAAGTTTTACTTTTGTTGGCTTTTTTGAAAGAAAAAGCTACTTTTAGGTAATTATTCAGTTTTTCAAACCTTAAAAAATTGACACTTCTTCAATGAATCTTTGGCACGTGTGTTCGGCCTTCGTGACTGCTTATTTATTGGGGTCTATCCCTTCTGCTATTTGGTACGGTGAAGCTTATTTTGGAATTGATGTTCGGAAATTTGGAAGTGGTAATGCAGGCGCAACCAATACTTTTCGGGTATTGGGCAAACGAGCAGGTACCATTGTACTACTGATTGACGTACTGAAAGGTTGGACAGCCACCATGTTGGCCAATATCTTGTTTTTTGTAGAAGCCATTGAGCAATCCCAAATTCTCACTTTTAAGTTACTATTGGGGATTGTTGCCGTTTTAGGGCATTTATACCCCATTTTCGTACGTTTCAAAGGTGGAAAAGGGGTTGCCACCTCATTAGGGATGGTTTTGGCCATAGACCCGCAAGTCGCTTCCGTTTGCATTGCTATTTTTGTACTGGTACTTTTAGCTTCCAACTACGTTTCACTAAGCTCAATTGTAGCCGCTTTTGCTTTTCCAATGATGTTGGTATTAGGCGTATTTGGACAAGCCAGTACTTTACTCATTGTTTTTGGTTTCTTGTTGTTTGCCATTGTTGTGATTACCCACCAGAAAAATATCGTTCGACTTCTCAACGGCAACGAAAGCAGGGTTTATCTGTGGAGACGGCGAAGTAAATAGTTGGTTGCACAACCTGTCATGCCTTCGTAACTGAATGCTTGCAGTTTACGGTAGTTCCATTATGTTTGTGTTTAAATGTAGAAAACATTTAATCCAACAAACTTAGAACTTCTAATTCCGCAATGTCTCTTACCCTCATTCTCATCTTAATTACAGTAGGCATCAGTTGGTACGCGTGGCAGAATCCCTCTTTGCTTGGCAAGTGGGTAATGAACCCTGCTCGCGTCTCTAAACACAACGAATACTACCGTTTTATCACTTCTGGCTTTATCCATGCCGACGTTGGACACCTGATTTTCAACATGTTCAGCCTTTATTTTTTTGGGGAAGCTATGGAGATGTTTTTGGGTCAAATCTTCGGCTCCAACGGTACCTTTTATTATCTAATTCTTTATATCGTAGGCATTGTCGTTGCGGATATTCCCACTTTTCTGAAACACCGTAAAAATAGCGGTTACAATTCGCTTGGGGCATCGGGAGGGGTATCAGCTCTTCTGTTTGCCTTTATTTTATTGGCTCCTCTACAAAAAGTCTGTTTATACTTTGCTATCTGCGTACCTGGTTTCATTTTTGGGGCAATTTACATGGCTTATTCGTTCTATGAATCCCGCAAAATGGGTGGTAATGTCAACCACGATGCCCACTTGTACGGAGCTATTTTTGGGATTGTTTTTATAGCGGTCTTATTACCTGGAGCCGTTCCTAATTTTATCGAACAAATTGCCACTTGGCGGCTTTTCTAAACTTTATTCTTTTACCTTTTCTTCTCATCAAACATGAACAAACGCATTCTTTTGGTTCTGTCTTTGCTCAGTCTCATTTTTACCAATGTAACTGCCCAAGATCTTTCTCTCAAATACGCTCAAAGTATTAATCCGCAAGATTTGGAGCGACACCTGCGCGTAATTGCCCACGATAGCCTCGAAGGACGTGATACGGGTTCACGTGGGCAAAAAGTAGCTGCAAATTATGTGGCTAATTTCTTCAAATCAGTAGGATTACAACCTATTGTACCTACTACGGATGGTTCAAAATCTTACTTTCAGCCCTACGCACTTTATCAAAAAAGCTGGGGTGAGGTGTACCTGGCTACCGAAAAACAACGCTACGAACTCCAACATGATTTCTATTTAAGTGGCTTACTCAACGTACTTTCCGAAGAAAAAGTATCCGTGGTTTTTGCAGGATACGGTATCGAGTCTGGCAAGTATGACGACTACAAAAACCTTAACGTAGAAGGTAAAGCCGTAGTAGTTTTGGAAGGTGAACCTAAAGACAAAAACGGCAAATTCTTGCTTTCTGGCGATGATAAACCGTCTAAGTGGAGCAACGACAACATGGCTTGGCAACGAAAAGCCAGTTTGGCGACCGCCAAAGGAGCAAAATATGTTTTGATTGTTTCTGACTTAACAGGCGATGAATTTACCCAGCAAGTAGCCAGAAGGGGGGCCATGAGCCAACGGCTCAACCGCCTTTCGATGAAACCTTACACCGAACGAATGGGAGGGAATGCCGCTTTTACCATTTCTCGAAAAATGGCCTTGGACTTATTGGGAATCAAGGAGAAAAAACTCGCCAAAATCCAAAAAGCTATTACAAATACAGGGCAGCCTTCCTCGACTGGAGCCATTGCGGAGCAAACTGTACGACTCAAAGCTGAACGCAAAGACAATATCGTCATGACCGAAAATGTAATGGGATTTTTGGAAGGAACTGACAAGAAAGACGAAGTAATCGTTATTTCGGCTCACTTAGACCACATTGGAATTTCGTCGGATGGCCAAATCAACAACGGTGCCGATGACGACGGCTCGGGCACAGTGTCTATTCTTGAACTGGCCGAAGCCTTCTCCAAAGCCAAAGCCGAAGGCCACGGCCCACGCCGCAGTATTTTGTTTATGACCGTGACGGGCGAAGAAAAAGGACTCTGGGGATCGGAATATTATACCTCAAATCCCGTCATTCCTTTGGCCAATACCGTTTGTGACCTCAACATTGACATGATTGGCCGTATAGACGAAGCCCACAAAAAAGACCCTAAATACGTCTATGTCATCGGTTCCGATAAACTTTCTTCTGAGTTACACGCCATTGGTGAGGCTGCCAACGCAAAATACATCAACTACCAGTTGGATTATACTTACAATAATCCAACCGACCCCAATCGGTTTTACTACCGCTCCGACCACTACAACTTTGCCAAAAACAAAGTACCCGTCATTTTCTATTTCACGGGTGTACACGAAGATTATCACCGCCCAGGCGACGACGTAGAAAAAATTATGTTTGATAAACAATCCAAAATCGTTCAATTAGTGTTTCACACCGCGTGGGAATTGTCCAATCGCGACGAACGCATTAAAGTAGATAGTAACAAACCCTAAACTCTTCAACATGCTCTCTTTTGAAAACCTTGCTGCTTTTCGCGCACACGCAGGCAAAGACCTCGGCACCAGCGATTGGGTGACTATTACCCAAGAAATGGTCAATGATTTTGCCAACGCCACGGGCGACAATCAATGGATTCACGTCAATACTGAAATGGCTGCCAAATATTCGCCATTCAAAACTACCATTGCCCACGGTTTTTTGACTCTCTCACTTGCACCCAAGTTCATGTACGAGCTTTATCAGGTAAAATCTGTCAAAATGGGTCTCAACTATGGTACCAACAAAGTGCGTTTTACCTCACCTGTTCCTACGGGTAGTAGAGTACGGATGCACGCCACCCTCAAGGAAGTAGAAGACCAACAACCCAACGGAGTCAAATCAACCGTAGCTTTAATTTTTGAACTGGAAGGCAGTGAAAAACCCGCTTGCGTAGCCGAAATGCTCAGTTTGATGTTTGAATAAAAAATGAAGACTGGAAAAACGAAGTACGGAGAAAGTGGTTACAAGTTCGCTCCGTTTT
Organism: Runella sp.; assembly: GCA_044228585.1. Taxonomy (GTDB): domain Bacteria; phylum Bacteroidota; class Bacteroidia; order Cytophagales; family Spirosomataceae; genus Runella. Next base: position 8,012 of record JBGAUP010000105.1, read on the forward strand.
CCGTAATTCCTTTTTCCGTGTTCCAAACTACCTAAAAACTAATTGAAATGCGTTTACAAAATAAAGTTGCCATCATTACGGGTGGAGCCCGTGGAATAGGCAAAGCAACAGCCGAGATTTTTACGCGCGAAGGCGCGAAAGTCATTATTTGGGATATGCTCGACGCGGGCGAAGAAACCGCACAAGGACTGCGAGATAAAGGTTTTTCGGCTGAATTTATCAAAATCAGCGTAACCGACGTACCTGCCATCGAAGCCGCTGCCCGCGACATTTTTGAGCGTTATGGCCAAATTGATATTTTGGTCAACAACGCAGGCATTACCCGCGACAAATCGTTACTCAAAATGTCGTACCAAGAATGGGCACAAGTAATTGATATTAACTTAAATGGCGTTTTTAACTGCACCAAAACCATTGTTCCTTACATGGTTGAGAAACAATACGGGCGTATCATCTGTACCTCTTCGGTGGTAGGGCAAGTAGGTAATTTTGGACAAACCAACTACGTAGCTACCAAAGCCGCTATCATTGGCATGGTAAAAACTTGGGCCAAGGAACTGGGTAAGTATAACATAACCGCCAACGCCGTAGCACCCGGTTTTATCAAAACCGAAATGACCGACCTAATTCCCGAAGAAGTCAGAAATCAGACCGTGGCGGGCATCCCCGTCAAGCGTATGGGGCAGCCCGAGGACATTGCCAACGCGTATCTTTATTTGGCCTCCGAAGAAGCAGGCTACGTCAATGGTCATACCTTGAGCGTAAATGGTGGGGTAGCATAAAAGGTATGCTTGCATACCTTTTATGAAAATTGTATATTTGACCCCAAGTCAAGTAAAACAATACACTTCTCAATCAGACAAAAAAATGGTATTAGAAGGATTAAACTTCAATTTGACCGAAGAACACCTTGCGGTCAAAGAAGCAGCGCGTGATTTTGCCCAAAACGAATTACTACCTGGCATCGTAGAACGAGATAACGACCAAAAATTTGACCCCAAACTCCTCAAACGCATGGGCGAGTTAGGTTTTTTGGGGATGATGGTATCGCCAGAATACGGCGGCGGCGGCATGGACACGGTTTCGTACGTGCTGGCAATGGAAGAACTCTCCAAGGTAGATGCCTCGGCATCGGTGATGGTATCCGTCAATAACTCTTTGGTGTGCTATGGTTTAGAAGCCTACGGTACCGAAGAACAAAAACGCAAATATCTTGCGCCCCTTGCTTCTGGAGAAATTATTGGAGCTTTTTGCCTCTCCGAACCCGAAGCGGGCTCGGATGCTACTTCTCAGCATACCACTGCCGAAGACAAGGGCGATTATTATTCACTCAATGGCACTAAAAACTGGATTACCAACGGCAGTATTTCGTCAGTTTGTCTGGTGATGGCCCAAACCCACCCCGAACTCCGTCACAAAGGCATCAACTGCTTGATTGTGGAGAAAGGATGGGATGGCTTTGTAGTTGGCAAAAAAGAAGACAAGATGGGGATTCGTGCCTCTGATACGCACTCTTTGATGTTTACCGACGTAAAAGTTCCCAAAGAAAATCGCATTGGAGCCGATGGTTTTGGGTTTAAATTTGCCATGAGTACCCTCAACGGCGGACGCATCGGAATTGCCGCCCAAGCATTGGGCATTGCGGCAGGTGCTTTGGAATTGTCGTTGAAGTACGCCCACGAACGTAAAACTTTTGGCAAACCTATTTTTGAACACCAAGCTATTCAGTTTAAATTGGCCGAAATGGCCACCAAAATCGAAGCAGCCCGTTTACTGGTTTACAAAGCCGCTCGCCTCAAAGATGAACACAAAGACTACGTACAAGCAGCCGCTATGGCCAAGCTTTTTGCTTCTGATGTAGCGATGTGGGCTACCACCGAAGCCGTACAGATTCATGGGGGTTATGGCTACGTAAAAGAGTTTCACGTAGAGCGGCTCATGCGCGACGCAAAAATCACGCAGATATACGAAGGTACCTCAGAAATACAAAAATTAGTGATAGCACGGGATTTGCAAAAAGCCTGAATAATCCAATTTTTGGCGTTTTTCAAAAAAAAAGTGCGCGTTTCCTTGCAGGATTAGCGCACTTTTTTTTATATTGAAAAAAATTCCACACTTGTATTAGATTTGTACAATTATTAGTTTTGTACAAATTTTCAAGAAAAGTCATTTTTTCATTTAACAAACAAAGGCGCACTTAACCCATTTTCAAATGGAAGATTATAATAAAATCATCGAATCACTGGGTGTGAAGTTTATCAAGGCTCGTCACATTCGGATGCTGCAAACAATTACTATCAAAAACTTCTACGATGTCGAAAACTCGTTGATGATTCTGTACGATGGAGAAGTATTGTTTGCCAACGAAAAAATCGAAGTTGGCGATATGCTTTTCATTCCTGGAGGCAAGCACGCCACCGTCACGTACAGCAGCGGCGACAATGTTCAACCCAAAGTAGTAAGCAACGAAGAATTCCTCACCCGCCGTGAATTATACTTTGATAGCTTGCGCGACTCGTCACAAGTAGGAAAAATTCCTCACTCGTTTGGCTTGGTGGCTTTCGACGCCAAAGTGTTTGATTCGGTCAACTTTTTTACTTCGTTAGACATTCCACCGTTTATCATCAAAAATAATTCGTACATGGCGCGGCTAATTGGTGAAATTCTTCAAGAGGATTTTAACGATACCCCTGGCCGTGGCCGTATCATCAAAATCAAAACCGAAGAACTCGCCATTGAGGTCATTCGGTACATTTTGAAAAACAAGCTGTTTGTAGAACAACTTGTTACAAACAGCACGTATTTTAAAGACCCCCGCTTGATTGATATCTTTGCGTACATCAAAGATAACTTAGGTGGAGATTTGTCAAACAAAGTGTTGGCCAACGTTGCCAATGTCTCGGAAGATTACGTAGGTCAGTATTTCAAAATGTTGACCCAAATCAATCCACAAGATTATATTGAGTATCAACGTATGGAAGAGGCTGTTACGCTGCTTCGTACCTCAAAGAAAAGTATTCGTGCCATTGGAGCCGAAGTAGGTTACAAAGATACGGCCTATTTTTGCCGCCGCTTCAAAATGATGTTTGGAATTCCTGCTGGTAAAATGCGTCGTAGAGAATCATTAATGAATGTCTAAATTGGGTTGTCAATAGTTAAAACAGTGAAAAATTGATTGATGAGTACAGCAACTTACTTCTGTAGGTTGCTGTATTGTTTTTATGAGAGGTTTTGGTTTAACTTTGCTCAAAAAACCAAAACCCTCTCAATATGAAAAAGCTATTACACCTGTCTTGGGTTATTCTTTTTAGCCTAACCTCGGTATCTCAAGCATTCAGCCAAATCAAGGGCGCTTGGAAACAAACATCCCCTGACGGTATTATCTCCATGATGATTTGTTCGGATAATTATATGATGATTGCTCGCTACAAAGAAAAACAGTTTATCAATACTGAAGGAGGTACTTACAAAATTGAAAACAAGGCTCTTTCCTACAAAAGTGAATTTAACTCTGCCGACTCAGCTCAAGTAGGGAAAACATCAACCATCAAAATTACTTTAAACAAAGCCAAACTATCCCTTGAAGGCTGGGGAGAATGGCAGCAAGTAGATGACGGAAACACCCTCGCCGCCGCCAATTATCGCATCACAGGCCGCATGGGCAACGATGGCAATATCTCTCCCATGCAACGCGGGCCGCGTAAAACCCTGAAAATGCTCACGGGGACTCGTTTTCAGTGGGCAGCTATCAATCCAGAAACCAAGCAATTTTCGGGTACAGGTGGTGGTACTTACACTATCAAAGACGGTAAATATACCGAGACAATTGAGTTTTTTAGCCGCGACAACAATCGTGTAGGAGCATCGCTCACGTTTGATTACGAACTTAAAGACGGAAAAGATTGGCACCACAGCGGCCTTAGTAGCGCAGGTGCAAAGATTTATGAAGTCTGGAGCAAAGAGCAGTAGGCAGTCAATAGTCAACCAGTCAGTCACTCATTTACCATTTACTCATCGTAGCGGCAAACCGCTCACAATTCTTCTTTGGAATGACGATTTCTCAGTTATACGATTACTTTCTGACCTGCAAGGGCGTTTCGACCGATACCCGCCAGATTACGGAAGGTTGCCTTTTTGTAGCACTTCGTGGCGATAAATTTGACGGAAATCAATATGCTAAAGATGCCTTAGAAAAAGGAGCAAAATATGCCATTGTGGATAACTCCGATTTGGCGGTGGATAACCGTTATTTGCTGGTTCACAACAGCTTAGAAACCTTACAACAATTAGCAAACCATCACCGCCATCAGTTAAATATCCCCATTGTAGGACTTACGGGCTCAAACGGAAAAACAACCACTAAGGAACTAATTGCGGCCGTTTTGAGCAAAAAATACAAAACTTACGCTACCAAAGGAAACCTCAACAATCACATTGGTGTCCCGCTTACATTGTTGGCCATAGACCGTAGTTACGAAATAGCAGTTGTTGAAATGGGAGCCAATCATCAAAAGGAAATCGAACTTCTCAGTAACATCGCTGAGCCAACGCACGGCCTTATTACCAACATCGGCAAGGCTCATTTGGAAGGTTTTGGGGGTATTGAGGGCGTCCGCAAAGGCAAAGGCGAACTATATGATTGGCTGGCAACATCCCAAGGAGTAGTATTTGTGAATAGCTCAAATGCTACCCTGCAAGAAATGGCCCGAGAGCGGATTTTTAAAGAAACTGTGCGGTATTTGTCGAACAATGATGCTCCCCAAATGGTCGAAGATTCGCCGCTTGTAATTTATAAAGATAGCGAAGGCAACACCGTGAAAACACACCTGACGGGCAAATATAACTTTGAAAATATTGCCGCTGCACTGGCGATTGGAAAGTATTTTGGGGTTTCCAATCAAGATACCAACCAAGCCGTGGCTGATTATAACCCTACCAACAACCGCTCTCAAATCATCCAAAAAGGCTCGAATACCATCATTATGGATGCCTATAACGCCAATCCTTCCTCTATGGCTGCCGCCATTGAAAACTTCGGCAAACTCAATGCCGAACGCAAAATGGTGATTTTGGGCGATATGCTCGAACTGGGCGAAGAATCTCCCGACGAACACTTGGCTCTGGGAAAACTCATCGCTAAGCAAAAATTTGATGTAGTGATTTTGGCGGGGAAACTTATGCAGGATGCGCTTCCTGCTTTACCCCAAGCCTATTATTTCCCTGACAAATTTTCGTTGCACAATTGGATTGTGGACCATCCTCAACAGAATACGCACGTGCTTATCAAAGGTTCGAGGGGTATGGGGCTTGAGACAGTTGTTCCTTATTTATAAAATTAAATTTTAGCTATTTTTAGCAATTAATTTGCGAAATAAGAGACATCTTTACTCACAAAAGCACTGTTTATCAATACATTAGTACTGTGTAATTGTACCTATTTTGTCGCTACATCATGTCTTAGATATTGCTATTTTTAAACTTTCTTAAAAATTAACACGGGGTTTGGAATTCGATTTCTTAACTTTGTGTTAATAATCCGTCACACACTTCATACTCCCTGATGAGCGACGTAATAAAGCACGAATGTGGGATTGCCCTCATTCGACTCCGAAAGCCGTTTCAATATTATATTGATAAATACGGCACACCCCTCTACGCGGTCTATAAATTGCACACTTTGATGGAAAAACAGGTCAACCGAGGCCAAGATGGCGCGGGTGTGGCCAACATCAAACTGGAAGTACCGCCAGGTAGCCGCTATATTAGCCGTTACCGTTCGGTTGATGCACAGCCCGTAGCAGAGATATTCCAGAAAGTACAGAAAAAATTCAAAAAAGCTTTCAAAGAACTCAAAGGCGAACAAAAAGAACTCCGTTTTGATGCGAAGTGGCTGCAAGAAAACGTGGCCTTCACGGGCGAAGTTTGGCTTGGACACTTACGCTACGGAACACACGGAGCCAATGAAATCGAAAACTGTCACCCTATGCTACGCCAAAACAACTGGCGAAGCCGCAACTTGGTGGTAGCTGGAAACTTCAACATGACCAACGTGGATACGCTTTTTGATAAGCTCGTTTCGTTGGGTCAGCACCCCAAAGACCGCGTAGATACGGTGACGGTCATGGAAAAAATCGGGCATTTTCTGGATGAAGAAAACCAACGCGTATTTGACCGCTTCAAGGGTATTTACGAAAACCCCGATCTCTCCGACGTCATCGAAGACAACATGGACATGGTACGTGTTTTACACCGTTCTTGCCGCGATTTCGACGGCGGATTTGCCATGTGTGGTATGACAGGTTCGGGACAAGCTTTCGTCGTACGAGACCCATCGGGTATTCGCCCAGCCTATTATTATGCCGACGACGAGGTAGTAGTAGTAGCCTCAGAAAAGCCTGCCATCAAAGCCGCATTCAACGCCAATTATGCTGATATTAAGGAAATTAACCCTGGCCATGCGCTCATAATTGACAAATATGGCGAATACGATCAGCACCAGATTTTGAAACCGCTCGAAAAACGTTCTTGTAGTTTTGAACGGATTTATTTTTCCAGGGCCTCCGATCCAGATATTTATCTTGAACGCAAACAATTGGGCAAAGCACTGATTCCTCAGATTTTGGAAGAAGTAGATTATGACCTCGAAAATACCGTTTTCTCTTATATTCCGAATACTGCCGAAACTGCCTTTTTTGGTTTAGTAGAAGGCTTAGAAGATTATCTTGCCAAACAACGTAAAAAAGCCATCTTAGACGGTAATCTTTCGTCCGAAGAGCTCGACAAGATATTATCGTTCCGTCCGCGCATCGAAAAGTTGGTTTCTAAAGATGTCAAACAACGTACTTTCATTACAAGCGATGAAGCCCGCGACGAAATGGTATCGCACGTGTATGACATGACCTACGAAGTAGTGAAAAAAGGTGTGGATACGATTGTTGTTGTAGATGACTCTATTGTACGGGGAACTACCCTCGAAAAGAGTATTTTGCGTTTGTTGGATCGCCTTGGCCCAAAGAAAATAGTCATTGTATCGTCGGCTCCACAGATTCGTTATCCTGATTGCTACGGCATTGACATGTCGAAAGTGAAAGACTTTGTGGCTTTCCGTGCTGCATTGCAATTATTAAAAGAGAGAGGATTAGACAACCTCCGCGATGAAGTCTATGCGCAGTGTGTAGCTGCCCTCGAAACAGGTAACGCTTCGAATCAAAACTTCGTAAAAGCCTTGTTTGAGCCTTTCTCTCCCGAAGAAGTCTCGCGTAAAGTAGCTGATATAGTTCGTCCAAAAGACTTAAAAGCCGATTTGGCAGTTATCTTTCAAACGGTAGAAAATTTACATAAAGCTTGTCCCAATCACAGCGGGGATTGGTACTTTACGGGTAACTACCCAACTCCTGGAGGAAATCGGGTAGTAAATAAAGCTTACGTTAATTTTTATGAAGGACGCGGAGTAGTGAGGGCTTACTAAACAAGGTCTATTCAAGTAAAAAGCCTGTCAGCACATTTAAAATGCTGACAGGCTTTTTTTAGGCTTTCCCAAGCCGTTTTAGGCTAATTTTTCAACATTGATTTAGGAATAGATAGCTTCCTTACCAAATTTCTTTACCAAGAGATAATAAACAACTACTCGTAATTTGCGATTTATCCCTTTCATAGAGGCCATTGTTTCTGCAATAGCAGCATCCAGCTCTGGGCCATCAGATAAACCCAATTTACCCATCAAAAAGTTGGTCTTAACCCGGGCGAGTTCTTCTGGATCAGTTGCTGAAACCAAAGATGAATCCAAATTGTAAATGGAAGGGCCTAAGCCTTTGGCTACGGCAGTTAAAAGAGCTTCGTCAGCGCCTACGCCCATGCCACTCAACTGCTCCATAGATTTTTCTATTACTTCTGTAAATGCACTCATGTTTTTAATAGTTTGTTAAAGGTTAATAATTATTTAGCAGACAACGTAAAAATGCTTAAATTCTATAATTTCTACAATTTTTTTCTAATTTTCTTATATACGTTCCAACATTGAAGCACTTCGTAAGTAAGGTCATAATCGGATGAAAGTAGCAGAAATTCTTCCGAAAAATCGCAGAAGTAACGAAATCGTATCAAGCCATCCCCGCTCAATTCGGTAGCTTGACCAGCAATCATACCAAAACGATAATCAGCCAAATCGCGACGGCGTTTTTCTTGCATCAACATCGCTACCTTTCGGTCTTCCTTTGCCGATTTACTGAACAGTTCGTACAGCAACGAAATCGGTGATTGAGCCATTGAAATAGCCTCCCCAAGCGACAAGTTTTTACGGGCTTCGGGTTCGGCAAGCACTCTTTCTATTTCCTTTTGAAGCTCCTGCTCTCGCTTGGTAGTCACTTTGACTTCGGGCAACTCAATGGCTTTGTCTAATTTTTTTAATGTAATCACTATCTCGTCTGTTTTACCATCCCAGCGAAAACCGCCTCGTACATGAGTTAGACTGGCTATTTCGATAGAGTCACCTACTGAGGCATCTAAAAAAAATACCCCTTGTTTATTGGTACGGGTCATATCTCGGGTTTTCAGATTGGTGATGGTAGCCAGATTTACACCTTCTTTTGTAGCAACATCCAATACTTTTCCCAACACATAGCCTTTTTGGGCATAGAGCTGCCCTGTTGTCGAAAAAAAAACAAAAAATAGGTATTTACAAAAACGATTCACAGGTTGGAAAAAGAGACGGTAGCTTTTTTAACGTTAGAGAACTACAAATGTTGTTTAGATTCAATTAGCCATTTTCGGTAATCTCCGTGGGGAATTATCTTAAAAGATTCAATAGGGTTACAAAAAAGATAAACCCAACAAAGAACTATTTCTTCATTTTCGAGCATCACAGGAACTTCTTGACGTACATAATCGGGATTGCGTAAGTGAATGCCTTCGTAGCGGTCTAAGGATGTAATGATTTCACCAAAATTATTCAATTCCCATACTTCCCCGTGGACTTGAGTAGTGGCTTGAGGCTGGTAAATAGCTCCAGGGTAATGCCCTAAATCGAATAGTTGACCAGTAAAAAAAGCTTTTCCACGCGCAAGGGCATTTTGTCTCAATTTTTTAGCAAAGACATTAGAAAAGTCTTGCATGAGTGTGCCGTACACAAAAACAAGCTGATTATTGGTGGACATTGGGTATTCAATTGGCCAGACAAATTACAAAAATAGCCTAAAATTTCATACGAATACCATTCCCACTGAGGTTCACTTGGTCTAACAAGCGGTGAAGTCGAGGACTATCGGCTCGGTGAATGATGTAATTGGCAAGATCAAACACCAATAGAAATCCCCCCTGAATCACAACGGCTTGCCCAAATCCTCGAAAACGATTGCTGCGTAGTGGGGTTATTTCCGTTTTAGATTTATCCAATAACCAAAGTCCACTTGTGACATACGCAATGTCTAAACCTGTATTGAGTAATAAGCTTTTTTGTAGGGTGTAATGCTCTTTCACGACAGACGAAATCGTTGGAGAAGTAGGTTGTTTACGTAAACTCAAAAGCCCCATTCCAGCAATTCCCACGTTTACGACGTTCCAGTAAAGGTTCATTTCGTGAAAGTATTTGGTACTTCCCTTGGCCTGACCAACTGCAATCCCACTCACGGCCAAATTGGCCACTGACCAACCTGCTAAAATTCGTGTACTGGTACGTTGAAGTTTAAACTGTTTTTGGACAATACTTTGGAGTAAAGAGTCAGATTGTGCTTGAAGAGACGATGCGATAAGGATGGTTAGAACAAGGCTGGCAATGCTAAATTTCATTTTATGGCTCAATTAAGGTTCAATGAGCAACACTTTTTGACTTACCCTTTGCATTTGATGCTGCCCTACTAACCAATACCAAC
>JBGAUP010000106.1:0-17883 GCA_044228585.1 Runella sp.
GCTCTCCTCGGCGCGTTGGAAAGTCTTTATCCCATTCTTTTTCAGCAAGATACTGCACAAAAGTATTCAGCCCTTCGTCCATCCATCCCCACTGACGCTCATCAGAATTGATAATCATGGGGAAGAAATTATGCCCTACTTCGTGAATAATCACCCCGATCATTCCGTATTTGGTTCCTTCTGAATACGTTCCGTCTGGTTCGGGGCGACCACCATTAAAGGAAATCATCGGATATTCCATTCCACCACCGCTGGCATGGCACGAATAAGCTACGGGATAGGGATAATCTACCGAATACTTTGAATATGAGCGTATGGTGTGAGCTACCACCATCGTAGAATACTGTCCCCAAAGTGGATTTCCTTCTTTTGAATAAAGCGACATACACATCACTTTTTTGCCCGCTTGGTCTATCTGCATCGCGTCCCAAATAAACTTACGGCTCGTAGCAAAGGCAAAATCCCGAACATTATCGGCCTTATAAATCCACGTTTTTTTGCCCGTGGGTTTACCTTTTTCAGCTTTTTCGGCTTCTTCTTGGCTCACAATCAACACAGGGCGGGTAGCTGTTTTGGCTTTTTCCATGCGTTTTTGTTGCTCTGCGGTAAGTACTTGCGCTGCATTTTGTAATTCACCCGTTGCGCCCACAATGTGGTCGTTGGGTACAGTTAAGGCTACTTTGTAGTTGCCAAACGTCAAAGTAAACTCTCCTTGACCCAAAAACTGCTTGTGCTGCCAGCCATTTACGTCGTCATACACGCACATTCTTGGAAACCAGTGCGCAATGAAATAATTGGTATTGCCATCTTTCGGGAAATATTCATATCCAGCACGACCGTAGTATTCATTGATAAAGAAGTTCCAGTCCACCGAAAACGCATACGATTGACCTGTTTTGATACCTATTGGCAACTCTACCCGCATCATCGTACTGTTGATGGTATAAGTTAATGGCTTACCTGTTTTGGCATCTTTTACTGCGGTAATTTTGTAACTATAATCTCCCGCAACACTGCCTCTCACCGAACTTGGCGCATTTAAACCTCTCACAGCATTGGATGACATTTGGGTTTGGATGCTGTTATTTTGAGAAGTAGCATTGATTGAGTTTTTATCAAATAAATTTTGGTCTAACTGCAACCAAACGTACTTCAACTCATCGGGTGAGTAGTTGAAATAAGTAATGGTTTCGGTTCCTGTGATTTTACGCTGTTCATCGTCCAATTCCGCTTTGATGTCATAATCAGCGCGTTGTTGCCAAAAGTCTTTCCCTGGCGCACCCGATGCGGTACGTGTGGTATTGGGAGTAGGAAGCATTGAGCCCATTTGCTCAAATCGGTTGTTGGCATTATAATTTCCCGCTGGTGGTTGAGCAAGCAAAACGCTGGTAGTCAGCATTAGCCAATAAAAAATAAACTGTTTTCTCATTGATATTTGGTGTTTAGTTGAATGGTAAAAGTAAGCAAAAATGATAAAATACACGACTTGGATAGACGCTCCACGGTTTTTTGGCGACATTATTCCACAGGTAGCCCCATCATGGTGCGAAAAAGTTCGTTATTAAGAATCAAAGACAAAGCCATTCCCGCCACAATTCCCGAAATCAAGTGATTCCAAGTCAAGCGTTTAATCTTTAATATTTCGATAAAAAACGAGGCAATGGCCAGTGCAATAGCGACAATGACCAGTTGGCCTAACTCTAAGCCCACATTGAACGAAAATAGTGGCATGACAATACTTTCCTGTTCGCCCAGTAAACTTCTCAAATAATTGGAAAATCCCATGCCGTGAATTAAACCAAAACTCGCTGCCAAGATATATCGCAATTTCGGGGATTTTGGCTCTCCCAAGCTATTTTCTGAAAAATTGGAAACCGCTGTAATAAAAATGGTTATCGGGATAAGGAGTTCAATCAAATCGGAGCTATAAGTAATGAGTTTGAGCGTTGCTAAAGCCAACGTAACAGAATGTCCTAAGGTAAATGCGGTAACCAGAATCAAGACTTTTTTCCAATCGCGGAAAGCGTAAACAGCACAAAGTGCTATTACAAACAAAATATGGTCGTAGCCATTGGGGTCTGTGATGTGGTCGAAACCAAGAGAGAGATAAGCTTGAAATTCAGACATAAATAGAAAATGATGGTTAGGTGTTGATAAAGTAATAGAAAAGATTTATTCGGAAAGTACATACACTTGGTTGAGATTACGGCCATATCCTTCATAATCAAGGCCATATCCTACCACAAAACGGTTTTCAATTTCAAAACCCGCGTATTTTACACTCAACGGGGTTTTGAGGGCGGTAGGCTTAAAAAGCATCGTCGCTACTTGAATAGACTCTGGACGTTTTGCTGAAAGCTGAAAAAGTAACTTGTTCATTGTCAGACCTGTATCTACAATGTCTTCTACTATAATGACATGACGGTGATGAATAGATTCTTTCAAACCCAATACTTCGGTTAGTTCTCCTGTAGATTCCATTTTGGCATACGAAGACACACGTACAAAAGTGATTTCACAAGGAATGGTGATACTTTTCATTAACTCCGCAGCAAACATAAAAGAGCCATTAAGTACTACTACAAAAAGGGGATTTTTGTCTCGATAATCTTCACTAATTTCGCGTCCTACTTCGGCAATCCGTTCTTCGAGGGGTTGTTTTTCGATAAACGGGACAAACTTTTTGTCTTTGACTGTCAACATTCTGGAAAATATTAAAAAATTATTAAAAAAATAGAGTTGTCACAAACTGTTAGAAAGAATTGTACGTTAATATCTCACAGCAAAGATAATAGACCATGAAAAAGAACATCTTAAAATATTGGATATTCGGGGTTGGCGCAATGGTTTTGATGAGTTTAGTTCCTGCCCATGCACAACTGTACGCTTCTGCCGATTTTGATAGTAAGTATGAAATGTTGCTATCGAACCCAGGCGTACAAATCGAAGCTACTGAGGCCATTAACAAACTTTATAATTTCAAATTTGCCGAAGCTGATGCCGAATTTCGTTGGCTTCGCTACCGCTATCCAAGCCACCCCATGCCCTATTTTTTGATGGGCTTGGCGGAGTGGTGGAAAATAGTTCCTAACACCGACGATACCCGCTACGACGACCGCTGTTTGGCATTGATGGACACCTGCATTACATTGGCCGAAAAACTATATGATGTTCGTGAAAACAAGATTGAACCCTCTTTTTTCTTGGCGGCGGCTTATGCCTTCAAAGGTCGTATTCATTCCGAACGAAAACACTGGTCAAGGGCTACTTTTGCGGGAAAAAATGCCCTTAAATACTTAGAAAAATGCAAAGGTAAGAGCGAAATCAGCCCCGAATTGCTGTTTGGCGATGGCCTTTTCAATTATTTTGCCGAATGGATTCCTGATAATTATCCATTGCTAAAGCCTATTTTATGGCTTTTCCCAAAAGGTAATAAGCAAGAGGGAATCAGGCAATTGGAAAAAGTAGGCTATAATGCTTTCTATACACGTACCGAAGCACGGTATTTCCTATTGCAAATTTACGGTTACGAAAATCAATATGCTAAGTCTTATGATTTAGCCAAGTATTCTTGGGAAACCTATCCCGATAATCCTTACTTTGAGCGTTACTATCTACGGTCGGCTTTTGTAAGAGGAAACACGACTGAAGCCGAAAAAACGGCGAATAGTATTCTAACTAAAATTGACAAAGGAATGCCTGGTTATGAAGCGGTAAGTGGCCGAAATGCAGCTTATGTCTTGGCCTATTATGCACAAAATTATCAACGCGATATTCCCAAGGCCAAAGAATACTACCTCAAAACAGTCAATTATTCGATTCAAGCCAAAGCTTTTACGTCAGGGTACTATTTATCTTCTTTGATTGGTCTGGCCAAAATTGCTGAAAGCGAAAAAGACTACGAAGCTGCCCGTGAATATTATAAAACCGTTATGGATAGGGGTGAGAAAAAATCGAGCCAAGTAAAAGAAGCCAAAGACGCGATGACCAATCTCAATAAAATGAGACGAGAAGAACGCCGAAAGCGGCAATAACTTTTTTAGCTCTACCCTGAAAGTAAAATGCTCTCAGTATAGAGCTTTTTTAGGCTTCCTTGATTACAATGGTTGGCAAAGATTTGGGAAAATAAAAAGCGTTAAATTGGGTTTACCACCACACCAATAACGCTTTTAAACATTGACTTATATTTGTATATCTACCCACTTAACATGCTAAATTTAACAAAAACCCTCATTCTTGCTTCCAATTCCCCTCGTCGCCAGCAATTATTACGAGAATTAGGGTTTGATTTTACAGTTCAGGTACGACCTACGGATGAGGTTTTTCCTGCCGATATGCCTCCCTCGGAGGTTGCGGGCTTTTTGGCACAACACAAGGCCGAACAATTTCAGTCAGACTTGGGAAATCAACTCGTTTTGTGTGCCGATACGATTGTGGTCGTTGAAAACGAAATTTTGAACAAACCAGCCAACGAAGCTGAAGCGCAGGCGATGCTCCAAAAACTCTCAGCACGAACCCACGAAGTCATAACGGGTATTTGTCTCCTAAGCTCCGAAGGTTTTCATACCCTCAGCGATGTTGCTAAAGTAGAATTTAAAGCACTTACCGACACTGAAATCAATTATTATATCCATCACTACCGCCCTTTCGACAAAGCTGGTGCCTACGGTATTCAGGAATGGATTGGCATGATGGGCATTCAACGCATCGAAGGGTCGTTTTACACGATTATGGGTTTGCCCTTGCACCAAGTCTATCAATTATTGCAGCCATTTATAAGCGGTTAACCGTTTGTCAAAAATCATTTTGAAAGCGATTTTTCACTATCTATTTTTGTTAAACAGCATTCTAAAAGCCGCTTTTGCCATGAAAAACAAACTCTATTTTCTTCTTTTTGCTTGCGTTGGGTTTCTAACTGGTTGCTCTACTAATCTTTATCAATTACGACCCGTTTCAGGCAATGTGGCTTGGGTGGAAGGCCGCGAGGTAACCCGCACGGAACAAAACGGTGTGGTATTGGTGGCTTCTTATGAATTTGAAGACCCGCATCACATGGTATTGGATATAGAAGTAAAAAATCGGACTTCTTCTCCGTTGCTCGTTGACCCCAACGACTTTTTTTACCTTCCTTTTACCAATCAAAACGACACACTTCGCAACGAACGTATTTATGCTTCTTTTTATCGGGCAGCTGACCCTGAACAAAAAATTCAACAGGCCATTTTGGATGTAAAACGTGAAAAGCGGCGTTTGGTAGCGTCTTCGATATTAAATGGTGTGCTTTTAGTAGCCACAATTGCCAGCGATATACATTCAAGTAAAAATGACCGCTCATGGCAGCAACGCGCCAATAGTCAATATACCCACGCTCAAGCCTATAACTTCATCATTCAGAAGCAAATAGCCGACGTTAATCTTCAAAAAATTCGCAGAAACCAGTTGGAACATGAACGTGCCAATTGGCAGGAGTTGGCTCTTCGCAAAACTACCTTACCAGTAGGAGAATCGGTACGCGGGCTTTTGTTTTTGCCCAAAGACACCAGAGCCTCTTATCTATTACTCAATTATGAATCTCCCGCCGATTCTACAACAATGAAAATCAAATTTTTACAGGAAAAAATCAAAGCAAAATAATTTTAGGAGGCGTCCCAATCTATGCCTTTTAAAAAAACTTCGTAGCACAGACAACCTATAACTAAAATGTATTCTAACGCTACAATTTGAAGGTTTTCATGGTAAGGAATAGATGAATAGGCGAGATAAGTAAGAGGGAGTAAAGCAGACCATAATACAGGATACCAGCGCCCCGTCAAAGCCCCAAAGGCAACCAACGTCGTAATATACCAAGGGTGAATAGTCGTAGCCAACAGAAAATAAACTGTTAATGCCAGTAGCATTTTTTCGAGTAAACTTCTTCGTTGGAAGGTTAACCAAAGAATACAAACAATAGTGATAAAATAGATACTGGCGTTGAATTCAAATTTTTGGAAGTATAAATCAAGGCTTTGCCCAATGTTCAGTAATAACTCATTACTGAAAAAAGGAGCAAACAAAACCGATACAATACTTCCAATAATCATACTATAAATCATACCCCTACGGATTCCAAGTCGCTTGATAATAAGAGGAAGGAAAATTAAAGGCAATAATTTCACGGCAACGCCCAAGGCTAAAGCAATAGCCGAACCAACATAATATTTATTCCCCTCGAAAGGTTTATTTATCCATTTTACGGCCAGCAACACAAAAAATAAGGTCACGGCTTCAAAATGCAAATTACCCGTCAATTCGATGATAACGAGTGGATTAAGTGCATAAATTAACACAGTGTTATTGTCTTTTTTTCGATTGTAAAAGAACGACGTAGAAAACATTAACCACATAATACCTATCTCCGCCAATAAAACAAATAGTCTCAGTACTACGATATTAAAAAGGGTGTTATCTCCCGATATCCAAGCTGCAACGCCAAACATCAATTGATTGAGCGGAGGATATACCGTAAAATAATTGGGGGAATTGAGTCCTTGAAAAAGGAGTTCAGTAAGTTGAGCCTTAGTAGCAATCGAAGAATGTATAATTTCAGAAGGCAAGTATAAATAAGGGTTATGACCTGTCGCCAACAACCTTCCATCCCAGATAAACCGGAAGTAATCATCGGACAAAACAGGAACAGAAAATAACAATAGCAGTCGAAACCCTACTGCTATCCACAACCAACGCTTGACCCATCCACCATCCCATTTTTGACTAATAACCAATCCATAAAGTAAAAAAAGTACCCCAAAACTCAAAATCAATTTGCTGGATTGCGTTCGAGTAAGTTCGTATCCAATCAACCAATATCCCCAAGCCCCCACCAAACACAATAAAATGCACCACAACCATTGGGTTTTGCTACCTTCAAATGCTTTAGTTTTCTCCCCAATATTTTTAAATGCTTTCAACATGACGATTAACGCTTTTTTTATCCAAGGAATCAATAACAATTGATAATTAAAAGCTTACGTTCATAAAATTGGATTTTACTAAAAAAATAGCTTGTAAACTTCTAAAAAGTTCCGTACCTTTGCGGACTCGTTTTAAAATCAAGGATTTACCAGTAATAAAAGGCTTACAGAAATGAAACGTACATATCAACCTTCAAACCGCAAAAGACGCAATAAGCACGGGTTTCGTGAGCGTATGGAGTCTGCTAATGGCCGTAAGGTATTGGCGGCACGTCGCAAAAAAGGCCGTTGGAAATTAACGGTTTCTGACGAAAAGCGTCACAAGCAATAATCTTGTTTGTGTGTTTGGGGAGTTTGATTGTTTGAAAAGTTGAATTTAGCTTCTCAGACGACTTTAACAGTTCAAACAAATCAAACATTGAAACAGACATTTAAAAAATCTGAGCGTCTTTGTAGTAAAGTAACAATTGAACGCTTATTTGAGAAAGGTAGCACGGAAGCAAAAACGTCCTACCTTTTTCCATTTAAGGTATTTTACCTTTTCGACTCCGCCGCTCCCTCCTCCCTCCTTCCTCAAGTATTATTTTCTATTTCTAAACGGAATTTCAAAAAGGCCGTTGATCGTAACCTTCTCCGTCGGCGTTGCCGGGAAGCTTATCGAAAAAATAAACATTTATTTTTCGAGTCATCCGAAAGTCAGTTACCTACCTACATTGCTTTTATTCTGATTGCCAAAGAAAAAGTAGAATACGAAGTGATTGAGCGTTCTATGAAAAAACTCATCGTGAGATTAAGCCAAGAAACAAATCTGGAAAAAGGACAGGAAAAAACTGCCTCAAACCCCTCAAAAGAGACATAATATCCTTTTACAACTCCTTTGAACTGCCTTTTTTGTACTCATTTACTGTTATATTTGTGTTAAGAATGAGCGTGTCGTGATAAAATTATTGACATGTCTTGTAATTTCGTCACCGAAATCAAAATCCATGCTATGAGCGCTGCCAAATCGGCTCAAATCGCACACAAAGTTTTAGTCGTTGACGACGACCCAGATATTGTAGAGTTACTGGCCTACAACTTGGAAAAAGAAGGCTACGAAGTAGCTACTGCTTCCAATGGAAAAAATGCGTTGGAAACGGCTCGTTCATTTATTCCCGAACTGGTTGTTTTGGATATTATGATGCCCCAAATGGATGGTATCGAAACGGCGCGTCACCTACGTGATATCCCTGATTTTAAGAATACTTACATTTTATTTCTCACGGCTCGTTCGGAAGAATACTCAGAAGTAGCTGCTTTTGAAATTGGTGCCGATGACTATCTTACCAAACCTATCAAGCCTCGTGCTTTGATGAGTCGCATCAATGCCTTATTCAGAAGAGAAGCACAAAAAGCCGAACCGGAATCGCAAGTAGATATAGCTGGTCTGTCTATTAATCGTAAAAACTATACGGTAACCAAAGGAGATAAATCGGTGGTATTACCCAAAAAAGAATTTGAATTGTTGTTCTTCTTAGCAAATCACCCCAATAAGGTATTTAATCGCGAAGAGTTGTTACAAAAAATCTGGGGGGCTGATATTTATGTTCTTGAACGTACAGTGGATGTACACATTCGTAAAGTAAGAGAAAAAGTAGGCGAAAACTACATCAAAACTCTCAAAGGAGTAGGGTATATGTTTACGGACGAATAAATGAGTTTACAGTTATCGGGTTACTGTCCACAGTTAATTTCTTATTACAAACTGATAACCGTAAACTGCCAACTTACTTATCTGTCCACTTCTCCCATTACGACATCAATCGAACCAATAATCGCTACTAAATCGGCGAGCATAGCCCCGCGTGAGATTTCGGCGATGACAGACAGGTTGTTGAAAGAACAGGCCCGAGCCTTACATCTAAGGGGAATATCCGACTTACCATCGGTTCGGAAGAAGAAACCCAATTCGCCTTTGGGGTTTTCAGCACGGACGTAATAATCCATTGCTTGCGGGCGAATTTTCTTAGGTACTAAAGCCTGAGGATCAAAATCAGAAGTACGGCGATGCTCACCCAATAGTTTTTCGACGCACTGTTCGATGATTTTGAGCGATTCCCAACATTCTTGAACTCGTACATAGTTTCTATCCCAACAATCCCCCACCGTACCTACGAGTCCTTCCCCCATAGGTATATCAAAATCCAATTCGGGATAAACTGAGTACCCATCTACTTTTCGTAAGTCCCAACGAAGCCCCGAACCGCGCAACACCGGCCCAGAGCAACCATAATTGATGGCCACTGCCAATGGTAACACCCCTACATTGGCAGTGCGTTGAATGAAAATTTTATTATCAATCACCAATCCCTGAAGCTCCTTTAATTTTGGTTTTAGATGATTGATAAACTCTTGACAACGCTCCTCAAAGCCGACGGGTAAGTCATAAAACAAGCCACCCACCCAAACATAGTTGTAAAGCATACGAGCACCCGACAGCCATTCGAGCATCCGTAAAATATGCTCGCGGTCACGCATCATCCATAAGAAAGGAGTATAAGCTCCAATATCCATGGCGTAGGTACCAATCGCGACAAAGTGAGAGGCCAATCTGTTCAATTCCGCCACCAATACCCGAATGTATTCAACACGTTTGGGTATATCCTTATCAATGCCCAACATTCGCTCTACGCCCATCGCGTAGGCATGTTCGGAGTTCATCGCCGCCACGTAATCCATGCGATCTACGTAGGGTATAATTTGATTAAAAGGCAATGATTCCGCATGTTTTTCAAAACAACGGTGTAAATAGCCAATGTGAGGAACCACGTCCACAATAATTTCTCCATCAGACACTACTTCAAGTCGCAGCACCCCGTGCGTAGAAGGGTGTTGGGGTCCCAGATTAATCACCATCTCTTCCGATTTCAGGTTCTCAGCCGTGTATTTACTGGGTTCTGAAACGTTGAGGTGTTCGGGTTTGTAATTGTATTGTATTGTCTCAGTGGGCATATCTCTGCGAAAACTTAAAGATGCAAGTTAGTAAGAAATTCTTTCCAACACCCTTTACCAACAATCCACCTTTGTATATTTGTCTTTAGAAGTTGAATGTTTAAGACATGCACGAGATTGAGCCTTTTTATAATTGGGAAAAACACTACGTAGCCGCCAACGACCGTAAATCCCCGTTTTATGGCCGTGACTACAATATGAATCAGTACGAACATGATATTTACGGCTATTATATTCACCCCCTCTGGGACGAGATTGACTCCGAAACCCTGTACGTGAAGATTCTTTTTGCTGATTACAAAAAAAAATTTGTGGTGATTGAGCTATTTGGGGAGTGGAACGATACGCTTCACAACGACATTATGTATTTCAAACGTAACGTTATTGACCATTTGTTAGCCCAAGGTATCAACCAATTCATTTTGATTGCCGAAAATATTCTCAATTTTCACGGCTCAGATGATGAATACTATGCCGAATGGTTTGATGAAATCGAAGACGGTTGGATTGCCGTAGTAGGCTCGCGAGATCACACCGAGCGCGAATGGAAACGCTACCGATTGGACTACTACCTCAATTTTGGGGGAACGCTGCACCTCGATAATTGGCGTACCATGCAGCCACAGCCTTTTTATGAGTTAGTGAAAGGCTTGATTGTGAGAAGATTAGCATAATACATTTTTCTTGCTCAATATTCCACCACAAATCAAGCTCAGCCTTGAATTTTAAAAAGAAATCTTAATTTAGGGAATCTTCCTTTGGAGGATTATTTAATGTTGGCTCAGTAATGACTTCATCTGTACTGACGTTATCTTCTGGTTCATCAATCTTTACTGGATTTTCAGGAGCTATTTCAATCGCCTCTTCTCCATCTAAATTATCCTCTAATTTTTCATCTTCATTTGATTCGGCTTCCAAATGATCATGCGGTTCTTCCAAACGTGGAAAAAACGTACCCTGAAACATCAAAATAACACATACCCCTACGAAAATACAGGCATCAGCAAAATTAAAAATCGGCGTGGTATAATACTGCCCTCCCCACACGGGTATCCAATCTGGAACAAATCCCTCCCAAAAATCTACAAATACCATGTCAATAACTTGTCCATGAAACCACGGTGTAGGCGACCCATACGGGGCATTACCAATCAAAACGCCGTAAAAAATACTATCAATTAGATTTCCGATGGCTCCAGCCAAAATCATTGCCATAGCCCAAAGTAAGCCACTTGAAGCACCTCGCGTTGCCAAACGTACCATATACCAAGCAATGAAAACCATTGCTCCCAGTCGAAAGGTGGTTAAGAATAATTTACCATATTCGTGGTCTATCTGCATTCCAAACGCCATACCAGGATTGGTCACGTAGTAGAGTTTTAGCCAATCTCCGATGATACGAATCTGACCTGCAAAGCCAGGGGACATGTACTGGTGTACCAGCATTTTGGAAGCTTGGTCTATCCCAATGAGCAGGAGAGCAAAGAGAAAAAATTTAAAAGGGTTTTTAGCGGTATGACTCGTCATTCAATTATCGGTTAATCTTTGATTGTTTACTGTTCATGAAGTCTATATTGACGACTCGGTATCGCCCCTTACGGCACTGTTACAATAACGGTTAACGGACAATATTCTGTTTATGACGACGCTCCACTTCTCGTTTGATAAGTAAAAACTCCCTACTGCTCTGCCCAGCAATGGATTTATTTTCTTCGGCACGGCGAAATAAATAGGGCATTACAGCCTCTACGGGTCCATAAGGCACGTATTTAGCGACGTTGTAACCTGCATTAGCCAAGTTATAAGAAATGTTATCGCTCATACCCAGTAGTTGTGCAAACCACACGTGTGGGTCATTGTGTGGTATGTTTAACTTATTCATTAGCTCAATACAATATTGACAACTGTATTCATTGTGAGTCCCCAAGCAGAAGGATATTACATCTCGGTTTTCAAGGCAAAACTCAATTGCTTTGTTAAAGTCACGGTCAGTATCTTCTTTAGTAGCGTGAATAGGGTCTTGATACTCATTTTCGTATGCTCTTAGGCGTTCTTTCTCAAAATAAGCCCCCCTCACCAACTTCACACCTAAAAAATATCCTCCTAATTTGGCCTCACGAGTAGCTTTTTTGAGATTTTCAAGCATATCATGGCGATACATTTGAAATGTATTATACACAATCGGCTGTTGAGTATTATATTTTTGCATGGCTTTGTAAGCCAATTGGTCAATTACATTTTGAATCCAACTTTCTTCCGCATCTACAAAAATCTTCACACCCAACTCATTGGCCTTTTGGCACAATCTCTCTACTCTTTTTTGCATACGCTCGTATGCCTCCTGTTCATCTTTATTCAGCGACTCTCCCGCTTGAATTTTTTCCATCAGAGGAGTAGAACCTACGCCTGTCACTTTGAAGACAGAAAAAGGGATGGCATCAGCTTGACTTGCTTTTTGGATAGTAAGCAAAACTTCAGATGTAGTTTTCTCAAAGCTACGCTCATCATCTTCTCCCTCTACTGAGTAGTCCAAAATAGTTCCAACACCTGATTTTGCCAAATTTTGTATGGTTTTGTCACATTCTTGAATGTCTTCACCCCCACAAAATTGGCCAAACAAACCAGCTTTTATAAGTTTCTTGACCGGTAATCGCAATAAAAGCGCAAGTTTTATAAAAAAAGTTCCTAATTTTACAAGCCAAACTTGATTCATCATTGAGAATAACCAGTAGGTTTTCTTGAGTTGAAAGTTGGACTTGGACGAAAATGCAACCGAAGTGTCTTCAAATGAAACACCCGATTGGGGTGGAGAAACACTTATAGGCATAGTTTTAATATTTTGTTGATAAAACGAATCATAGGATTGCCGAAACGGATGCAAAATTACGAAGTTTTAATCGCTTTCAAATTGTTAATATTAAGATTGTTGTACTAATTAATTTTTCTCAGTTATGAGTGCCACCTTAGAAATTTTACCGATGAGCACGTGGGTTGATACGGGAGGGAAGCCGCTCGTCATCGCAGGGCCTTGCAGTGCCGAAACAGAAGAGCAAGTTCGGGAGACCGTTCGCCAAATTAAAGCAGAAGGATATGCCCACGTAATTCGTGCTGGCGTATGGAAACCCCGTACTCGTCCTGGTAGCTTTGATGGAATGGGGGAAGCAGCATTGCCTTGGTTGGTAGATGCTAAACAAGAAACTGGATTGCCCATTGCCGTAGAAGTAGCTACTCCACAGCACATTGAGCTTGCACTTAAATATGGCATTGATATTTTGTGGATAGGGGCGCGTACTACCGTTAACCCATTTAACGTACAAGATTTGGCAGATGCGCTTCAAGGAATAGATATCCCTGTACTTATCAAAAACCCTGTAAACCCTGACTTAGCGTTGTGGATTGGGGCATTTGAGCGTATCAACCGCGCAGGTATCAAGAAATTAGGGGCAATTCACCGTGGTTTCTCTAATGCCCAAGAAACAAAATATCGTAACTCACCTATGTGGAATATCGCCATTGAGCTTAAGACAATGTTTCCTGAGCTTCCGATGATTGGTGACCCAAGCCACATGGCGGGTAAACGCGCCTATTTGTTTGAGTTAGCTCAACGTGCGTTAGACTTAAACTACGACGGGTTGATTATCGAATCGCACCGCGACCCAGAAAAAGCTTGGTCGGATGCTTCTCAGCAATTGACTCCTCACGCTTTGGGCGAAATGTTGCACGAGTTGCACGTTCGTAAGCCACAATACGGTACCGATTACCAAGGCCAATTGGAAAATCTTCGCAGTAAATTGGATAACCTTGATCGCGAATTGCTCGAAATCTTGGGCACACGTATGTCGTTGGTAGAACAATTGGGCGAGTACAAGCGTGACAACAACGTAGCTGTTTTACAAATGGATCGTTGGAGACAATTGCGTAAAAGCCGCGCTGATTTAGGCAAACAAATGAACTTGTATCCTGATTTTGTAGAAGAATTGTTTGAACTGATTCACATGGCTTCTATCCGTAAGCAAACAGAAGTAATGAATAACGTGCCAGCTGCCTAAGCTACGCGGGCTTTATAGAGAATAAAAAATGCCTCTCTCGATTCGAGAGAGGCATTTTTTATTCAAGAAAGCGAAACTCACCAGATTTATCTCAAAATCTACCCTCTAAGTATCTTTCCTTGCTTTCCCCAAAACGTTTTTTGTATTTTTGGGTTAAAACCAAATTTCTATTTACCCATGAGAAAATTATCCTTCATCATTTTATTATTTTGGTCAGCATTGACGTTAGCTCAAGCCCCAACGCCGCCCAATTATCACGCCAACAATCGTTTTGAACAATTAGGCACAGGACTACCTACCCCCAACACTTACCGCACAGCTTCTGGTGCGCCTGGAAAAGATTATTGGCAACAACGCGCCGATTACGACATTAAAGTAGAACTCGACGAACCGAACAACAAAATTATCGGAACCGAAACTATTACGTATTTTAATCAGTCGCCCGATGCGCTCCCTTATGTATGGATTCAGTTAGACCAAAACCTTTTTGCCAAAAATTCTCCTGGGCCTATTTCTCGTACGGGTGACCTTGGCAATCAGACCAGCATGGCGAGTTTAGCTACGATTACTGATATGCACTATTCCAATGCTGATTATGGTTATAATATCATGTCGGTAAAAGATGTAAAAACGGGCAAACCCCTCCGCTACACCATTAATCAAACCATGATGCGGGTTGATTTGCCCCAGCCAATTCAATCTAAACAAAGCTATTCGTTTTCTATTGATTGGAATTACCGCATTGTGGAGTTTTCAAAAGGAGGACGACGCACTGGATTTGAGGCTTTTAAAGACGGAAACAATGTGTATGAAATTGCGCAGTTTTATCCTCGCTTGTGCGTTTATGATGATGTTACGGGTTGGCAACATAAGCAATATTACAGCCAAGGGGAATTTGCTTTGAGTTTTGGAAATTTTAAAATGGCTATTACTGTTCCCGACGACCACATTTTGGGCGCAACTGGCGAGCTTCAAAACGCAGCACAAGTACTTACTCCAACACAACTCAAAAACTTTGAACGCGCCAAAACCTCTGATAAAGTAGTAGTGATAGCTACGCAAGAAGAACGTGAAAAAGCCGAAAAAGGAAAGCCTACGGGTAAAAAAACGTGGATTTTCAAGGCAGATAATGTGCGGGATGTAGCGTTTGCCACTTCTCGAAAGTATATCTGGGATGGAAAAATGCAGGAGGTCGCGGGTAAAAAAGTTTTGTGTATGTCGTTTTATCCCAAAGAAGGAAATCCGTTGTGGGGGAAATATTCGACTGAAGTCGTAGCGCATACGATTAAAACCTATTCAAAATTTTCGGTGGATTATCCTTATCCCGTCGCTATTTCGTGCCACGGCCCCGTAGGTGGTATGGAGTATCCGATGATTTGTTTCAACGGCGGTCGCCCTGAAGCAGATGGAACTTACTCTGAAGCAACCAAATATGGGATGATTTCAGTAATTATTCACGAAGTAGGGCACAATTTCTTTCCTATGATTGCCAATAACGATGAGCGTCAGTGGATGTGGATGGACGAAGGTTTGAACACTTTTGTACAGTATCTCACTGAAAAAGAATGGGATAGAGACTACCCCACACGCCGAGGAGAGCCACAAGCCATTGTGGATTATATGAAACAAGACCCCAAAAACTTAGTGCCGATCATGACCATGTCCGACAATCTCATCAACGCAGGCGCAAGTGCTTATGCCAAGCCTGCCACGGCATTGAACATTTTGCGGGAAACGGTTATGGGAAGAGAATTGTTTGACTACGCCTTCAAAGAATACAGCCGCCGTTGGGCTTTTAAATCACCCACTCCTGCCGATTTATTCCGTACCATGGAAGATGCCTCAGGCGTGGATTTAGATTGGTTCTGGAAAGGATGGTTTTATACTACTGAACCCGTTGACCAAGACTTAGTGGAGGTAGAATG
Source organism: Runella sp. (assembly GCA_044228585.1). GTDB lineage: Bacteria > Bacteroidota > Bacteroidia > Cytophagales > Spirosomataceae > Runella. The sequence goes on from JBGAUP010000106.1 coordinate 15,916, forward strand.
GTTTGCCCTCGACACCCAAAACCCCGAAATCACCAAAGCCGAAGCCAAAAAAGAAGCCGAAGCCAAACGTAATACCGTAGCCCGTCAGCGCGATAAAGATTACATCAAAGAGTCGGTAGTGGATAAAAACCCCGATATGAAGGATTTTTACAACACCTACGACTCCTACAAAGTAACCGATGCCGATAAGAAAAAGTACGAAGCTTACTTAGCAAGTTTAACCCCCGATGAGCGCAAACTCGTAGAATCAGGATTAAATTTTTACACCTTGAAAGTAAAAAACAAAGGTGGTTTGCCTATGCCTGTGATTGTAAAAATGCAGTTTGAGGATGGCACAGACTCAGTAACCAGATTCCCCGCGGAGATTTGGCGATTAAACGACCAACAAGTTTCAAAGGTAATCACGACCAAGAAGAAAGTAGTACAATGGACACTCGACCCTTTCCGTGAGATTGCCGACATTGATGAAGAGAGCAATAGCTTCCCACGTCAGCCAGCCCAACCGACTAAATTTCAATTGTTTAAGGGTGGTCAGGGCTTTCAGCGTGGGCCAAACCCCATGCGTGAGGCGCAACAAAGCCAGCAGCCAAAAGCAGGGCAACAGGGCGGAGCGAAGAATTAACAATTACAAGGGCGGGGTTTTATCTCCGCCTTTTTTATTCTCAAATTTTTATGCCTCCCAAAATAGCTTACCGTTTTTATCCTTCATTGCTCAACACCTATTCACGGTTTTTGCAGGGTAAAATTAGTGAGCAAGAGCTATTAGACCGTATCAATCGTGTACCTATTCCTCAAACGGAAGCCCAGTATCGTGGTGTTTCGTTTGAGGATGCAGTTTTAAAGGGCATGGGTGAAGAACAATTTGATGCCCAAATCCTCCAAGCAGTTCGTCAGCGTCTCCCAAAACCCATTGTTAAAATACAGGCTTACTGTCAATACCAAATTGGAGATGTTCTCATTTATGGGTTTGTAGATGTGTTGGGCAAAAAAGAAGCCGTTGATCTCAAAACCACCTCTCATTATTCGGCTGACCGTTTTCAACAAGATCATCAAAATTTTTATTTGCCTGCCTTATACCTTCAGGGGGTCCGTCAGATGCGCTACTTAATCACTGATTTTGTGGAAGTATATGAGGAAATCTACGAGGCTTCGGCCGATTTTGGGGGACAGTTAGAGGAAGTATATTCGTTTAAAATGTTTTTGGAAGAACACCGCAAACAGGTAACGGATGCAAAGATTTTTGCCAAAAAGAAGTAATTTTGCCCTTTCTCAAGAATTTGTAACCACTAAGGCACTAAGAAACACTGAGGGTTACTTATTATTAATTTTCACATAGAAGAACATCACGAAAAGCACTAAAACGATGGTAAATGAGTAGTTTGCTGATTGCCTTAGTGAAATGTAGTGCCTTAATAGTTGACACAAAAAATGAAACTCTGGCAAAAAGAAACAACGTCTATTTCCGAAAAAATTGAAAAATTTACCGTTGGGCGCGACCGTGAAATGGATTTATATTTGGCTCCTTACGACGTATTGGGTAATATCGCTCATGCGATGATGCTTGAAAGTGTAGGACTTCTTACGAGTGATGAGTTAAAAGTGTTGAGTAATGAGTTGAAAGCCATTTATCAAGAGATCCAACAAGGAAAGTTTGAGATTGAGGATGGCGTAGAAGATATACACTCACAGGTGGAGTTGATGCTGACGCGTAAATTAGGCGACGTAGGCAAGAAAATTCATAGTGGCCGCTCACGCAATGACCAAGTACTGGTGGACATGAAACTTTTTACCAGAAGCAGGTTAGAAGAAGTAGCGTTGGCCTCCAAAAAACTATTCGATTTGCTCATAAAACGCTCAAATCAGCACAAAAACGACCTCTTGCCAGGCTATACGCACTTGCAAATCGCGATGCCTTCGTCATTTGGGCTATGGTTTGGGGCGTATGCCGAAGCACTCGTGGACGACATG
>JBGAUP010000107.1:0-17645 GCA_044228585.1 Runella sp.
GGGGTCAATGGTGCAATAGCCCCAACCAGCCGCCAACAACTGCTCTGTGCCAGGGGAGTCGCCATTGGGAAGGGGAGCGAAAAAATTGGGCAATGCAGCGCGTGAAACGGGGCTATATGCGGGGTATTTGTCAAAAATAGCCTTCATTTCGGGATTACTTTTAATCAGCATATCCATGAAAGCAGCGTTGATTTACACAAAATCTACGATGTTGGTTTGAGCAGGGGAAGGAAAAGACGGACTGCCAAACATCATCAGCACTGGCACGGGGCCTTTGACGTTGGTAGGTGTCACCAACATCATATTGATATCTACTTTAATGGAAGGATAAGCGCTGTTGTCCACATGGCCTACCAGTTTTTTGGCAGTCACGGGAATACGCCCCACAAATTCATTGTCAATGGCTTCTACTTTCCACGTTACTTTCGGAATGTGTTTGGGCAGCCTGCCATATACTTCACGCTCAAATTCTTCGATGATTTCGGGGCGACGTTGTGTGTGCCATATCTCGGCAGAGCTCACTTTATTCCCATTTTTCAAGGTTAAAATATCAGGTAGTGCGGGGCAAGGATTGGCCACTGATTCGTCATAATTGGCATGATTGGGAGCAGATTCGTTACCACTTGGGCCAGGTCGCAAGGTTTTGATGCCCAATTGTTGCTTCATGTTGGCATGGTCGGCGGCAGTGAGTTTATTGAGGCTATCTCGCTGGGCAGCCGTAAGGCCAAATTGAGCAAAAGTGGGAAAACTGATGCAGATTAGAAATAGAATGTAGCGCAATAAGTTCATAATCAGAGGATTGGGTTGAAATGATGGTTTTTTTAAGTCTTGCTATATTCCCAACAAGCGTTACGACCCCTATCCTCTGAAGGTTTTACTTACGCTAAGTTTCTTCAATAAATGCCTAATTCTCAGCTAATTTTATTAACTCATTCAGTATATTGGGTGAGCTTGGTCGGGGGGCGTCGGGGGCAATGATTTTACCATTTTTATCAATGATAACGTACCGTGGAATGCTCGTCACCATCAGTTTGCGCAAAATAGCGGCATTATCGGCGGGCTTCACGTGACCATTTTCGCCTTGTAACTTTAGTTGTTCCAATGCCTTTTTCCACGCGTCTTCTTTTTCGTCAATGGAGGCATAGAGAAACACAATTTTCTTTTTTTGCTTCTCCGTTAGCTTTTCCTGCATCGCTTTTGAATGGGGAAATTCGGCGCGGCAAGGCCCGCACCAACTCGCCCAAAAATCAAGATAGACTACTTTCCCCTTAAAATCAGAAAGATAGAACGTTTTTCCTTCTATATTTTGCAGGACAATATCATCTTCTTTCCCTTTTTTGGCGGCAGTTTCGACTGGTTTCTTTTCTTCTTTGCGCGTGAGGACTTCATTACATCTGTCAGTAGCGAGGCGTGCGTATTTTTCGCTTTGCGGAAGCCCTTTGAGCATATCCAACGTATTTACTACGGCTTCTTTGGGAGTGTTGATGCAGTTTTCGCGCAACAACCGACACAGGTAATAGGGTAAGAGTGACCCTGAGAAATATTTTTTGGCAAATGCGGCTTTGTCGTTCATCGAAGCCCCCAAGTCGGTGTATTTATTAAAGCCGTGTTCGCGTGAGTTGAAATAAGTGACAAATACGACTAAAAAATCACGGTACGGGGCTGTTAAAAAAGCCTCTTCATCGGTTATTTTCTTGGGGTCGAGGGCTTCGGTCATCACGGTAGGAAGCGATGCCATTTGTAGGTTTTTAGTATCGCTATTGCTGCGAGCTACGGCATGATTCAGTACCCAAAACCAGTAATTCCAACGGGCAGTGTTTTCTACGTATCGCTTAAATGCCTCAGAAAATTTGGAAAAGTTGGGATGGGTTTTCAAAAACTCTATTTGTTTGCGACGGGCACCGAATAAAGCTATTTCTCGGATGTCTATGTTTTGTGAAAAAAGCAGCTCATACTGTTTTTTTGTATCGAAATCGCTGGCGAATTTTTGCTGAAATTCTTCCCAAAAGGCTTTTTGGTCATTGTTTTGCCATAAACTATTATACTGCTCCAGCGCTTTATTGTCGGCCCCTTGTTGAAAAATATCAATAGAATCTTTGGTAATAAGGGTAGCATTAGGCTGCGCGAAAGCCTGACTCACCCACACAAAACATCCGATAAGCAGTGTACGTAGTAGCATAATTGAAAAACGATTTGAATGATTGGAGGCGAAAGTTACTAAAAACAACGCACTTAAAACCCAATTGAATTACCTCCATCCACTGGGAGAGACACTCCCGTAACGTAACGAGCGGCTTCCGATGACAAATAAACGGCTGCCCAACCAATGTCTTCGGGTTTGCCAAAGTAACCAATGGGAGTACGATTCAAGGCTTTGTTCATGCGGTCGGGGTCGCTACTCATGGCGGTTTTCATCATGCTGGTTTCGATAAACCCTGGCGCAATGGCGTTTACCCTTACGTTGTGTTTCGAAAATTCTGAGGCTAATACTTTGACCATACTACGCTACTACTCGGTCAATACCGTAGTAGGCGGCCATGGATGAAATCATCAGAATGGAACCTTTTTGCCGTGCAATCATGCGCTTGGCGCAGGCGCGGGTAAGGGCAAAAACCGCATTGAGATTGGTATGTACAATACGGTCAAAATCGGCATCAGTTACTTCTAAGGCGGGTTTTTTCATGTTGATGCCCGCGTTATTGACCAAAATGTCTATTTCACCAATGGAAGACTCGATATGTTCTACCAGTTCCTCAAGGTGATTAAGTTCGGTGACATCGTTGACTACGTAATGTGCTTTTTTTCCCAATTCTTGTACGGCTTCTTGGAGGGGGACTTCACGGCGACCCGTAATAATGACCGTTGCACCCGCTTGGGTCATGCACTGGGCAATATCGTAGCCTATACCACTGCCTCCGCCCGTAATAAGGGCAATTTTCCCTTCTAATGAAAAGATTTGATTCATGGACTTCACTTCGCTGGTTGAATTTTCGGTTGCTGTCATCTTAGGTGATAAATTTCTACTAATTTTTTAACTTCATCTAAAGTTCTTTTCGGAGGCGTTAGAGGTTTGGGGATAGGCATTTTTGAATGTTCTCCAAAATAAAGTACACAAGCATCACGCCACCACAACGCTTCTTTTTCCTGTATTTTGAGGCGGCCTTTTACATTTTCAAACACTTCGGGGTCAATATCAGACTTTACGCTTTCCCAAGTGTCCTGTAATCTCCCGACTTGCGTAACGCCATCGTAATAGCGAAAGCATAGTTCATCCCAAAGCGTACGGCCTGTACTGAGCTTTTTTGACCAAGGTACGTGATGGAACCAAAGCAGGTAGTCGAGCGAACACTCATCAGGGTTTCCCCAAGCTTTCTGTACTTCAGAGCTATACAACTGGAGCGCATTGCTTACTTTCCCCGTACGGTCAAAGCCCAAACCTATCGAGTCGGCACGGTGATAATAAATCGAAGTCCAGTCGGGACGGGCGGCTTTGGTTAGCCACGGCTCGGGGCCGTAGTGATGTCCTTCGCCCATCATGTGCGATGTTCCTAACGGGTAGGTGTAACTCACATAAATCGGGTGAGACTTCATCATTATATCGGTAATTTTTTGCTTTGTTTTGGAGGCTTGAGTCAACGTCATTTGTACCCATTCGGAGGCAATCTGCTCCGACGATAACGTATGATTCCAAGCCAAGCGGCCAAAGGCGTACCAGTTACTTTGGTTGAATGGATGCCCACACCAGTTGGCATCCGAGCCTGTATTGGCTACACCCGCCATGAGTGAATACTGAGCATTGTACAAACTTCCGTCCACTACTTTGGCTACGGTTGAGCCTTTCCCTTTGGCGTAAGTGTCTGAATCTAAACACTCTTTAAACATAGGCGCAAGGTAAGTGAGGTGAGTGGACTGTCCCAGATATTCTTGCGTAATCTGAAACTCCATGCCCAAGGTCGTTTTTGGAAAAGCACCAAACATAGGATGAAAAGGCTCCCGAGGCATAAAATCAATGGGGCCATTTTTGACCTGTACGATTACTTTTGGGTCAAACGTGCCATCTAAAGGCTTAAACTGAGCATATCCTTCCTTAAATCGGTCGCCTTTGGGGTCAGCATTATAAACAAAGGCTCGCCAAATGACAATACCGCTAAAAGGACGCATGGCTTCGGCCAGCATATTGGCTCCGTCGGCGTGGGTACGGCCATAATCTTGCGGCCCAGGTTCACCTTCGGAGTTTGCTTTGACCAAATAGCCCCCAAAATCAGGGATGTAGCGGTGAATTTCTTTGGTTTTCTCATTCCACCAGTTGCGCACTTCAGGGTCGAGGGGGTCGGAAGTTTTTAGCCCTCCCAAAGTGCGGGGCGAACGAAAATTGACTGAAATAAATACTTTGATGCCATACGGGCGAAGTACGTCAGCTACGGCTTTGATTTTTTCAAGATATTCCTCGGTTAAAAAGCGTGAACTTGCATTGACGTTGTTGATAGAAGTGGCGTTGATTCCGATGGAGGCATTGGCGCGGGCATACATTACATAGCGTGGGTCAATGCGGTGGGGTAGTTCGTTCCATTTCCACATCGAAGAGCCTGCATAGCCCCGTTCTACGGTTCCGTTGGCATTGTCCCAGTGATTCAACATCCGAATTTTAATCTTGGGACTGCTCGTGATTGAAATATTGGTCAATGCTTTGCCCGTTTGAATGTGGCGGAGCAATTCAAACACGCCGTATAGTACCCCTGCTTCTGTTTTGGAGGAAATAACTATGTTTCCTTTTTCTGAAAAGAGTTCAAAACCTTCTGCTGAAACAGTTGAGGGAGAACTTGGAGCTACATTAAGCACAATTCCCCCGGTTTTAGTAGCTGTTTTAACAATCAAAGGGGGTTTCCCAAGCAGTCCTTTTAAGCCTATTTCTAATTCTTGGACTGCGGCCTTTAGGGTTGGGTGTGACGAATTGCTCGCTACAAACTGCGTCATTTTTGCATACATGGCGCGCTGTTGACCATCGGGTAAAAGGTCGTACTTAAGCCAAAGCCGAGAGCCATCGTCGGCGAGGACACTGGTAGAGAGTAGCAGTAGAAATAGAAATAAATATTTTGTCATTGATTTCATTTGGCTAAAGCCTTGGTTGATTCTTTTTATTTTTGGTTATCTCCAGCTGAAGCTGGAGGCAATTCATCTGGAGGCAATTGGCTTTAGCCAAAATCTTATCTGCCATTAAATTCCTGAAATCTATATTTTTCAATAAATTCCTCATATTCTTGAGCGAATGTCTTCTTTTGATGGTGTTCTTCTTGCTTTTTTATGTATTCTCGCACTTGGTTTACTGCCGATTCTGAAACCGAAACAGCGAAATATTCATCTTGCCACTCAAACTTTTCTTCACAAATCCCATTCTTATTAATCCAAAAAGCAGATTCTCCTTTGATAAGTTGCATAATCTTACTCATATTTTGATCAATCCCAAGCGATACCAGACAATGTACATGGTCGGTATAACCATTGATAAAGTCAATATAAATTCCCTTTTCTTTGGCATTCTCTCTGATATGATTAAAAATTATTTGCCGCATTTCACGGGTTTTCATAAAGGGAATTCTGCGCTTGGTTGACCACACAAAATGAATCCAGACTTTGATATAGGGCATTTTGCAATGATTTTTTAGTTATCTCCAGCTAAAGCTGGAGGCAATTCAAAAGCTGGAGGCAATTCATGAAACTGGAGGCTTTTTTCAATGGCCATTTCTAATCCTCGCAACTCCGCTAACCCTCTCAACCTACCAATCGCCGAATACCCTGGATACGATTTGTCTTTGCCTGTTTTTGACAAGTCATCCAACATTTGATGCCCATGGTCAGGGCGCATTGGGATATTCACATCGGCACGTCCTAATTCATTTCGCTTTTTACTTTCAATGACAAATGCCTTCACCACAGCATACATATCCACATCACCCGTGAGGTGGTCGGCTTCGTGAAATATCAACTGATTATCTTCGGATGCTTCGCGTTTGGTGGCTCTCAAATGTACGAAATGGATTCGGTGGCCAAATCGCTCCGCGATTCCTGCAAGGTCGTTGTCGGCACGAATTCCCAATGAACCTGTACAAAACGTAATACCGTTGGCTTGGACGTCGCAAGCCTCCATGAGTTGCGCTAAGTCGCTTTCGGTACTCACTACACGCGGTAACCCAAGCAATGGCATAGGAGGATCGTCGGGGTGAATACAAAGGTTGACTCCCACTTCTTGGGCAACGGGCGCTACTTGCTGAATAAAATAATACAGGTTAGCCCGAAGTTCGGCATCGCCGATGTATTTATAATTATCTAACAACCCCTGAAAAGTAGCCAACTCAAACGCTTCATTGGACCCAGGTAAACCCAAAAGTACGGTATTTTGAAGCGTAGCTATTTCTTCGGGGTTCATTTGGCCAAACTTAGCACGGGCTTTTGCCTGAATGGCTTCGGAGTAATCGGCCTCCGCATTGGGACGTTGTAAAATGCACAAATCAAAAGCCGCAAAATCTTCCCATACAAAACGCAATGCCAAGGAGCCATCGGGCATTTGATAGTTCAGATTGGTACGCGACCAATCGAGCACAGGCATAAAATTGTAACACACTGTTTTGATGCCACAAGCGGCTAAGTTGCGCAGCGACGTTTTGTAATTTTCGATGTACTTTTCTCGGCTGGGAAGCCCTTTTTTGATGTCTTCATGTACGGGCAAACTCTCTACGACCTCCCACGTCAGCGGAGTGTAAAGGTGATTTTCTGCCTCAATCAGCTGAATACGTTGTTGAATTTCCTCTACGCTCCACACTTCCCCTACGGAAATTTGGTGCAGCGCCGAAACCACCCCCGTACAACCCGCCTGCCGAATATCCATCAGAGACACGGGGTCGTTGGGGCCAAACCAACGCATAGTTTGAATGAATGTCATTTATGGTATTAAATTTTTCTATGACACAGAGTTCCTCAGAGTAAATATACGGAGTGTCATAGAGTTTTTTCTCAGTGGTACTCTGTGAAAAACTTTGTGTTTCTCTGTGTCCATAATTGATTTATTCGACTTTGTATTTCTCAAACAACTGAGCAACATTGGCAGTTTTGTAATCGCCAGAATGAACCAATACGCGGTAACGCAACGATAACTTTTCGCCTTTTTTCAATACCGTGGCTTTGTCATCTTGAGGCCAGTACATGGGAGTGGGTGAAAAAAAGCCGTAATCTCGCGTGAACCAGGGAGATGGATACCAAGGATTGGAAGGGTGCTGCATAATGGTCAGCCCTTCTATTTTATCGCCTCGCTTGCCTGAGCAATCTATCCAAGGCGATTTTACACCAAATGTTCCCTTTTCTCCTGTGTTGCCTTCGGCATTAATCATCGTTCCGCCGTTGATAACCGCCAAATCGGGATCCATTCGCCCACTAAAAAGTGAGTGATTGGTTTTCAAAATAGTTACGTCCATGAGCATTTCCATGGTTACGTCAAAATCAATTTGGTACAAATCTTTCGACGGCGCGGTAATCGTAATCGTACGAAAATCTTTGATAGGGGAATTGGCATTGGGTCGTCGCCAAATACATTCATTTTCAATCACTACTTTTTCTCCGCCCGATTGTACCACATCGGTACGAAGAGGGATAATTTGGCCTTTTTCGAGTCCTTCTTGCCAATAATTACCCTCATTCACTCGGTCACACCCAAAAAACAGTGAACTGTGGTGGGGATAATTCCCGTTGCGCATCGAAGTTACGCTGGCATTGGAGGGGCCATTGACGGGAAAGAAAAAGGGGTACTTTTCATCTTGCGAAAAAATGTAGCTCGTGAAAAAGTTATTATTAATCGTAATGTCAATTTTCGAGTTATGCTTTGTGGCAATGATTTTGGTTTGTGCCAAAGAGGCGCTACGCGCCACTAAAAACGCTACCAAAAGTGGATAGATGTAGGTATTTTTCATTGAATTTATTTTGGCACACAGAGGACACGGATTAAACTGATGTCACAGATAAAGTCGAAAAGTTTAACAAAAAATCGGTGTGAATCTGTAAAATTAGTGTTATCTGTGTGCTATTATGACCGATGATTTAATAGATTAATCTAAGCGTTTGGCAACCTTGCAGAACCCCTATTTAGACAAGGTAATTTTCTGCGCGTTTTTCTGCGCTTTGATAGATAATTCGGCGGCTAACAAACAATGCGCTTGTGGCATGGCGGTTTCGGTACGGTTCAGAATATCGTCCACCAATAATCGCCCATAGGGTAATTCCTGCTGCTTGCAATCTATGTAGCGCGTTTCTTTGTGGTCGGTCAAGAAAAGGTGATTGCCACCCTCGCGTCCGCCGATGTCAATATTTTTACGAATTTCGATGAAACCGTCGGTTCCTAAAATGGTCAAACGACCATCGCCCCAAGTTTTGAGGCCATCGGGGGTAAACCAGTCCACCCGAATATAGCCCATTCCGCCATTGCCGCGCAACATTACATCGCCAAAGTCTTCAAAGTCAGGGTATTGAGGGTAATGTGTGTTGCCAACTTGCGCCGCTACGATATCTGCCTTGGTGGACTCCGTAAAATAGAGGTATTGGTCAAACTGGTGCGAGCCAATATCGCAGATGATTCCCCCAATTTGTTCTTTGTGGAAAAACCACTCGGGGCGTGTTTTGGGGCTCATGCGGTGAGGTCCCATTCCGATGGTTTGAATGACCTTGCCGATAGCACCCGCTTTTACCAATTCACCTGCTTTGACCGTCGCCCGGTTTTCGAGGCGTTCGCTGTACATGATAGAATAAATACGCCCCGTTTGTTTCTGGACTTTGCGTACTTCGGCAAGTTGTTCGAGGGTTGTAATACCAGGTTTGTCCGACATAAAATCCTTGCCGCTTTTCATAACTCTCACACCCAGCGGGGCGCGTTCGTTGGCAATGGCCGAACTCAACACCAATTGAATGGATTTGTCTTCCAAAATTTCTTGTTCGCTCGACGCCTGTTTGGCTTTGGGGTGCCTTTTGGCAAAAGCGGCTACCAGGTCGGGTTCTTTGGCGTAGTATGAAACCAATTCTCCCCCCCCTCTGATTACAGCTTCGACTTGACCGTAGATGTGGCCGTGGTTCATGCCTATCACCGAAAACTTAATGCGTGGGGTATCGTATTGGATAATGGGAGACGGAGCTACTTTTTCCGTTTTTATGTGGCCAAATGAGCTGGTTGAAAATAGGGGTAAAGTAAGCAGACCAGCCGTAGAGGCTGCCGATTCTTTGAGGAAGTTACGGCGTTGATTATTAGATTTTTTCATTGGTTATTAGATTAACCTTGATAAGGCTCAAAACCTTATCAAGGTTTGAATATTACATCTTAATATTGGTAGTACCGTAAGGTTTGCGCTGTGGACGACTCAACATGGCGTTGGCTTCTTTGTCGTTGACAAAACGCTCCGTCTTAGGATCCCATTGCAATTTACGCGGTAATTTCATGGCAATGTGGCTGATTAAACATACACTACACGCACGGTGTCCAATTTCTACGGGCGAAATAGGAGCTTTTCGGGTTTTGATACACTCCAGCCAGTTGCCGTGTTGTTCGTCGCTTTTGTACAAATGGATTTCGTTTTCGCCAATCACTGACGTCAGGATTTTAGGGTCACTGGCATCGAGGGCTTTGCTACTTTTGGCTGCCGATACGGGGTCGCTGGCCGAAGCCACATAATCCCCGCGTGATACCCAAATCCAGCCTTCAGTTCCTTCGTAGCGGATACCGTTGGGGAAGCCGCCGCTCGTGTACATCGTGATACCATTGGCATATTCGGCTTTGACCATAAAATCTCCGTGTACGTTCCATAATCCTGATTTTGGAAATTCGGCTACGGCTTGTACCGAAATAGGACCTGTGAGTTCGGTATCCATTCCCCAAGCTGCCGAATCAAAGTGGTGCTGTCCCCAGCCCGTAATCATTCCTGCCCCAAACTGCTCGATGCGCAACCAACCTGGGCGGCCATAGCCTTTTTGTGGATGTACTCCCATTTCGGTATAGGGTACTTCGGGCGTAGAGCCGAGCCACATATCGTAGTTGAAGCCTTTGGGAACGGGCATAGCGGGTGCCGATGGTCCTGAAGGGTCACCTGGAAGTCCTACTTTTACCGTATGGAGCTTTCCAATGCGGCCATTTCGTACTAATTCTGCCGCAATCCGAAACTGTTTTGATGAGCGTTGCTGCGTCCCAACTTGGAGAATCGTCCCTTTTTTCTGAATAATATCGCTGAGCATTCGTCCTTCTGCAATGGTCAACGACGTAGGTTTTTGCAAATACACATCTTTCCCCGCCAACGCTGCCTCAATGGCAGGCTGTGAGTGCCAGTGGTCGGGAGTACTGATGATAACGGCATCAATGTCTTTGTTGAGCAACATTTCGCGGTAATCGTCGTACATTTTAGCTTCTACGTAATTGGCATTGCCTGTTTTCTTGGCGTAGTAATTTTCGACCAATTTTTTACCGTCTTCCAAACGATTTCTGTCGAGGTCACAAACGGCAATCATGCGTGCGACATCGTGTTGGAGCGTGCCTACCATATCGTGGTCGCGGCCAATGCGCCCGCAACCAATTTGACCGATGTTGATTTTATTGCTGGGGGCGTTTTTACCAAATACCGAGGCAGGGACGATGGTAGGAATTCCAATGGCGCCAACTACGCCAGTTAGCGTTTGGCCTAAAAATTTTCTACGTTTCATAAGAAATAATTTTATTTAGTGGATTGGAGTGATTCGTATAGAGTGATTAGTGGCATAGCCGTTTTGCTATATTTTGAGGTGTATTTTTCAAAATAGCTATTTTAGGAATAAGGCATTGAGGAGCTTATTTCTCCTGATTAATATTGAAAAAGGTTTAGAATGATTCAAAATGTTTTTTATAAAGTTTTGATTTTGAGACCATTCTAAACCTTTCACTTGTTCGTAACAATCACTAAGACTATTCGGGAATTTGGTCTAACGCAGGCTTATTGGTTTCGCTACCAGCATAGCCAACGTTTTGGTTGATTTGTCCCAAACTGTTTGCCAAAATAGCAGGGCGTGGTATTGGCCACAAAACGTGATACGGGCTCATGGTGTAAGAATCTCCCCGAACATTTTTGACCTTATTTTTGTAAAAAATGTTTTTGTCCATGATTCTATCATAGAAAAAGTTAGACCCTGAGAAATTGGTAGCAGAATACGTTTTGCCATTATAGGTTTTACCCGATTTTGCCATTTGGAAGGCGATGCGGGTAAGTTCCGTTTTACGGGGTTCTTCATAATATAACTCCCGACCACGTTCGTCCAAAATGGTTCCAATGTCAATTTTTGAAACAGGATAAGGGCTACATCCCGCTCTGGTTCTAACTCGATTGACGTCGTCGGCAGCAGCGGCCAAGTTACCTTTAAACCAATGGGCTTCAGCGCGGAGCAAATAGGTCTCAGCCAAACGGAAAATATACCAATCGGTGTTTCCTCCTTGATAAGGCACCCGAATTTGGTCTTCGATGTATAATTTGTAGTGAGGCCAATCGTACCAAGTTCTGATAGTATCGCCAGTAGAAACCAATAATTTCCCGTTAGCATCGCGTAGTTGGAGCGGTTTTCCGTACCAAGGCGATACTCCTTTCAAAGCGGGGTTATTGTAAACTAATTTCTCCATGGTCATCCAGTTTCCTGATTTGGTATCGTGGCGTAGGTCTTTATCGTCGTCCCAAATATCTTTACTACTATAGGGGGTAGCTCTGCAACGGCCTATCCCCCGTCCATACAAGGTTGTTAAATCAATCTCGACTTGGTTGGGTACCATGCCTTGTCGGCCGTCGGGGGTCAAGATGGTATTGACGGAGAAAAACGGTACTGCCTGACGCATAGAAGTTGTCCCCGTAGTGGTAGCGCTGGGAAGACCATACCGGTCAATGACGGAGAAAAGCACTTCGGTATTGTTGGCCAAAAACTTATTGGCAGGACGGTGCAAATCCCAGATAACATTTTTATTGGCGTTGCTGGCATCTACTCCAAAACGAGATGTCATCAGTTTATAAGCACCGTTGTTGATTACTTGGTCGGCAGCGGCAATGGCTTCGTCATAGAGCCCAAGGGCCAGATTTACCTTTGTGAGTAAGTGACCGACCGCCCCTCGGTTTACATCTCCCTTAGAACTTGTCCAAGGTACTACTTTCATCGCAAAGTCAAGATCGGCCTTAATCTTTTGTAAAATAGCTTCACGCTTGACAGTCACAAAATCCAATTTTGGTTCTGCCAACTCTTTAAAAGAAGTTGGAATGTCGCCAAATTGATGGACTAAACGGTAATATTGGAATGCTCGATAGAAATAAGCCTTACCCAGAATGACATTTCTAACGTCTTCTTTGATAGTAGTAGCTTGTGGTAGTCTATCAATAATCGTATTGGCCAAACGGATTCCTAACCATTCTCTTTCCCAGTAATATCCGATGCGGTTGAAGTCGGCACTATTTAGGTTGGCATCGGGAGTAATGAGTACGTTCAAATCTACTGCTGGGCCAAATTTGTCGGTGGTTCCTTCAACAGCCATTTCGGAGAAAATCAGCTCCGTGATGATAGGGTGGCCGTCGCCGTAGAATTCATCCCGAACGTTAAGTCCGCAGGAAGCTAAGGCGGAATTGAAACCTCCTTCGGTAGTAAAGGTGTTTTCTGGAGTGAAAAAAGAAAGCGGTTGGGGTTCAAGCCACGATTCTTTACAACCCGTATTGAGGGCAAGTAGCAAAACACTTACTATCGCCAGTTTACGAAATATATTGTTATTCTTCATCTGTGTGCTATTTAGGTGATTTTTACTTCAAAAATTAGAAAGTGATGTTTAACCCTAAGGTAGTGGTAGAAGGGGTAAGCCCTTTGTTTTCGGGGTCAAAGTAGTCCCAAGGGGTAAATACCGCTGCATTCTGTTGATTGAGGTAAATTTTCAAGCTCTGGAACCTGATTTTGTTTAACACTGACTGCGGCAAACTATAAGCGATACTGATGTTGTTGAGGCGGACAAACGATGACTTGCGCCATACATTATAGGCTACGGATCCTCCCGCTGCCGACATCATCTTGGCGTAGTCGTTGATGGGGTTTTCGGGAGTCCAGTATGGGCGCTTATAAAATTGTGAGCGGTCGTAGAATTTGTCCACAGATTGATGTTTTTGTTGTACTTTGCTATTGCATTAGCACTGGGTATTTTGACGAGCCGTATTCGTCTTCGTGAGCGGTCGTAGAATTTGTCCACGTTTTTGGCTTCATTGTACTGAGTATTTTGTCCTATTCGGCCATAGAGGGCAAAAGAGAAATCAAAGTTTTTATAAATTCTAAATTCATTGCGGAAATTGAAAGAGAATTTGGGGTTTTGGTGACCAAGAAACTGACGGTCGTCAATGGTGTATTTACCATCGCCATTGAGGTCTTCCAGCTTAAAGTCGCCAGGGGTAAAGCCGTAAGATTTTGCCAAATCTCGCTCTGATTCTTGCCAAACACCGAGTACTTTATAGTCCCAAATTTGGTTTACAGGTTTTCCGATAAACCAACCGTTGGCGCGGTCGTCTTGGTCCACCATAGTCGTGTTACCAGCGGCATCCGTGACGGGTACCGGGCCGTACAATTTCAAGATTTTGTTTTGGTTAGTCCAAAAAGAGAAATTGCTTCGCCACACAAAATTGGTGCTTTTCATGTTTTCGGTATTGAGGGTAAGTTCCATACCGTTGTTGCTTACCTGGCCTAAGTTGGCCACAACACTCGCAAAACCCGTAATGTTGGGTAAAGAGCGATTCATCAACAAATCAACGGTTTTACGGTCGTAGTAGTCAAGCGAACCAGTGATTTTGCTGTTTAAGAACCCAAAGTCAACCCCTACGTTGATGGAACTGTTGCGTTCCCAGCGTAGGTTAGGATTGCTCATGTTAGCGGTGCGCACAGCACCTACGTTAAAAGTAGTCCCCCCCGTATTGGTATAAGAATAGACACTCGAAGTCAGTGCTGATAGAGCAGCGTAGCGTCCAATTTCTCGGTTGCCATTTTCACCGTACGATAAGCGGAGTTTACCATAATCTAACCACTTGCTAAGACCCTTCGTAAAGCTTTCTTCGGTAAATACCCAGCCTAAAGCTAATGAGGGGAAGGTTGCTCTTGGGTTTCCTTGTCCAAACGCCGAGAAACCGTCGCGGCGGGCTGTCACGGTAAGGTAATATCTTTGATTGAAGTTGTAGTTGATACGCCCCATGAGCGCATCGCCTGTTTGATACTGGTCGTTACTTGAAATACTTGGATACAGCGTGGCGGCGGCTAAATTGTGATACGTGAGGTTATCGCTTGGTGAGTAATTTTCGGCGTTGACGGTGGTGTTCCAAATTTGATATTTTTCGGCGTTGGCTAAGAACGTAACGTCAAAATTGTGTTGTCCAAACGACTTGTTCCATTTCAAAATGTTATCAATCTGCCACTGATACGTTTTCTCATTGACGCGGCTTGTGATACCGTTACGGGTGGTAACGCCTGGTTTTTGTGAAGAGACGTGGTCAAAGCCGGTGTAAAACTCAAATCGTGGGGTATAATTGATTTGATAAGAAAACCCGTAGCCAATATCTCCTTTGACATAAATTGACCCAAACATATTGGTAAATTTACGAAGGCGGCTATTGTAGTATTGGTCTAAGTAGGGGTTGGTGTTGTTACCTACGTCGTCGTTGGTGCTTTGGCGGAGGGTCACGCCGTCGTCTTGGTAAAGTTGTCCGTAAGGCGTGGTTTGAATCATATTGTTCAAATCAATCGGAATAGAGCTTTCGTCGCGGTCGGCAAATTGGAGGTTAGTGCCTAAAGTTAGGAATTTGGTCACCTTGCTCTCTATGTTCACCCTTCCTCTAATGGTGGAAAAATAGTCACCTTTGGTCAATCCTTGATTGGTTAAGTAACCCAACGAGACGTAATAGTTGGTGTTGTCGGTACTTCCCGATACGCTTGCCGTGTGGTCTTGCTGGAGAGAGTTAAAATTATAGAGTTCTTTTTCCCAGTCAAGCGAACGCCCTTCTTTGTAATTTTTAGCTTCTACAACGGTCATTCTGAGGCGGCTCAGCCACACATCTACGGGGTCGCCTTGAGAGTTTCCTAAGGCCATCCATTGAGCTACAGTAATATCAGAAGGAAGTGTACGAGGATCTCTGAACATATATTTTTTGGCGGGGTCATGGCCGTTCATGCTCCAGAGTACGTCGTTTCGCCAATCTAAAAATTCTTGTGGAGAGAGCAACGGTAGAGATTTGCCAATGTTGTTCTTACCAAAATTGACGTTGAATGTTACTAAAGGCTTTCCTGATTTACCTTTTTTGGTAGTCAATAAGATGACTCCGTTGGCCGACCGGGCGCCAAATACTGCGGCTGAACTGGCATCTTTTAGAATGTCCACGGTCGCAATGTCGTTGGGGTTAATATCGCTCAATTGCCCAGGGTAAATGACCCCGTCCACCACAATCAAGGGAGCAGTGGAAGCATTGAGCGAAGCTCGCCCACGTACCAAAAAGTCTCCTCCTCCTTTTGCTGAAGAATTAAGACTTACGTCTAAGCCTGCGGCATTACCACGAAGCATATCTTGGATAGTACGGGGGTTTTCATTTTCGAGTTGTGTTGCTTTGATAGAAGCCACTGCCCCCGTTAAGTCAGTCTTTTTGACCGTACCATACCCTACAACTACGACTTCCGACAGGGCTTTGGTGTCTTCGATAAGGCTCACATTGATGGTGGAACGGTTGCCAATGAGTACTTCTTTGGTGGTGAAACCAATCGAAGAGAATACCAACGTTCCCTTTGAAGAAACGTTGTTGATGGTGAAAGCTCCTTTTTCGTCGGTATTAGTCCCTATTGTAGTACCTTTGAGTAATACAGAGACGCCAGGCATACCAGAGCCATCTTCGCCGGTGACTTTGCCTCGCACCGTAATGTTTTGAGCAAACGTTTGAATGCTTATCAGTACGATGAGCGCACCAAAAAGCATTTTCGAGAATAGTAATTTTTGATTCATAAAAATAGAAAGTGTTGTTAAGGTTGTAGATAAATAGTAGAAAAGTACAATTTGTTTTTTGTGGAAGGTAAATATTGTTTTTTTGTAGAACTACCACAAAATGTACAAAAGCATCCAATTATACCTTTTATTTTGAACTATTGAAAGGTATTTCTTGATTATTTTTAGTGAATTTTTGATTTTTATATCGGATTCGTTTTCGGAAACGTTTGTGGTATTTATTTAAAACTTGCTTTTGTTATATATATTTGTGTGCCTAAAAAAAGAGTATGATTCCTGTAAAAAACGCTGCTATTGAGTCAAATCTTGATAAAATATAATAAACCATGATAGCCTGTACTAAATGTGGTGGGGTCGAAAATATAGTCAAGTCAGGTTTTATAAGAGGCCAACAACGGCTCTTTTGTAAGTCGTGTGAAGTATATTTTACGATTAAATTACCTCAGAAAGAAGTCAATAAACCTGCCCGACAAGTCACGATTATTGACATTGCAAAATCGCTGGGGATAGCCCCTTCGACCGTATCGCGGGCCTTGAATGGCAGTACCGAAATCAATGCCTCAACGCGTCAGGAGATTATCCGGGTGGCTTCTGAAATGGATTATCGCCCCAACTTACTGGCACAGAGCCTCAATAGGGGCGAAACGCATACCATCGGGGTAGTAATTCCGAATATTGAGCGACCTTTTTTTGCGGGTGTGTTGGCAGGGATTCAGAAAGTAGCTACCGAAGCAGGCTATCGGGTGATGATTTGTCAATCGAACGAATCGCACTCAACCGAAACGCTCAACGTGCAAGCATTGGTAGCAAGTCGAGTAGATGGTTTGTTGATTAGTCATTCCAAAGAGACAACCTCCTTTGAACATATCAAACTACAGTTGAAAAAGGGGCTTCCTATTGTACACTTTGACCGTGTGTGTAATGAAGTAGAGACCGCCAAAGTGGTTCAGGAGGATTTTGAAGGAAGCTACACGCTGACCGAACATCTCATTTTACAGGGATGTCGGCGAATCGCCGTATGTGCTGGGCCTCGTGAGTTGCTCATCAGTATTTCTCGTCTGAATGGTTATAAAGCAGCCTTGGCTAAGTACGGCATTCCATTGAGAGAAGAATTGGTCTATCACACTAATTTCATTCAAGGCGAATCGTTGCTTGCTTTGGACGGTTGGCTAAACCTACCCCAAAAACCTGACGGTATTTTGGCGGTTCATTATGCCAATGCCATTGATATGATTGTGGAACTCAAGAAGCGTGAAATCAAAATACCGTCGGAGATGGCGATTGCAGGTTTTGGCGATGAGCTGATTGCGTCATTGATTGAGCCTTCTTTGACAGTGTATCATCATTCTCCGTCTCAGATGGGGGTAATTGCAGCCAAAATGTTAATTGATAATATTATCCATAAAGATACTTTTCGACCCGAACTACAAAAGATGAAGGGTGAGCTTATTATTCGGCAGTCTTCGGTAAGAGCGTAAACGGCTACAGTCCTTTGGGTTCCACCATCACTACCTCTTCTTTGTCTAAAATTACTTCTCCTTCGAGGGCAGGTCAAAAAAATACCGTTGGGTAAATATTTTCCTTCTTTCATTTGTTTTTTCTACGAGCTTAC
>JBGAUP010000108.1:0-17790 GCA_044228585.1 Runella sp.
AATTTGTTTGGCGTTGGCATTATAATAGGTGGCAGTAATCGCATTCTTGTTAATCAAAGGCCCCGCCAAATCTCCTATCAGCGATGCCACCAGCGATTGAGGTAATTTTGCCAAATAGACAGGATTAAATGCCTGAAGCCCTAAATTTCCCGAAAGACTCAACGACGGGTAGAAATTCGCCCTGGCCACTTCTACATCTATTTTGCTGGCAGCCAACATTAGCTCGGCTTGCTTAATATCGGGTCGGTTTTCCAACAATTGAGACGGAATACCTGCATGAGCAATATTGGGCGTCAACGTTTCAAAATTGCCCTTATCTCTGGGAATGGGTTGCGGGTATCGTCCCAGAAGAAAGTTGATTTTGTTTTCGGTTTCTACAATTCTCTGCTGAATCCCATATTGCAGGCTTTGAGTATTCAGTACTTGTGCCTGAAACCTCCGTACAGCCAACTCAGTCACCCGCGTAGATTCTTTCTCCAATCTGACTATTTTGAGGGCATTGTTCTGAATCTCAATGTTTTGTTGGACGATAGCCAGCTGACTGTCCAACGCTCTTAGTTCATAATAAGAGAGAGCTATCTCTGCCACCAGATTGGTTAGCATAAAATTTTTTCCTTCAACCGAAGCTAAATATCGAGTTGCTGCAGCTTTTCTGGCATTACGCAGTTTGTGCCAAATATCGACTTCCCAACGAGCATACAATCCGCCTCCAAAGTTGGGCAGCGGCTCGGGCGTTTCTCGTCCCGGCTTTATTTCAATATTTGCTTCGCTTGAACCCACTTGTGTGTATCTGGCTGCTTTTTCAACTCCAGCCGTACCTCCATACCCCACAAAAGGCATATATTCCCCCTTTCGGGCCATCACTTCGTTTTGGGCAATGGCTATTTCCTGCAAGGTAATGTTCAGTTCTTGATTATTCTTGAAGGCCGTATCTATCAGCGCAATCAGGTTAGAATCGGTAAAATAATTTTTCCACGAAACCTGTGCAGTATTGATAGAATCAGTGCCTTTCGAGTTACTGTAACTCACAGCCGTTAGTTTATGTTCTGTTTTCTGAACCAAGGTTGGCGCCGTACAGGCAGTATATGTTAGGGCAATGAACGCTACCCCGACATAATTCAATATCTTTTTATTTCGCATTATCTTTGGATTCATCTGTGTAGGAAAAATGGTCTATTGCGTGGACAAATTCTTCGGTCAACGAGCCGTCATCCTCATCTTTGATTAGTTTTCTACCGTCGGCCAGACTACCAAATATGTAATACAATCCCGGGATAATAATGACCCCAAAAATGGTTCCAAACAACATACCGCCAAGTGCCGAAGCACCAATGGTACGATTACCGATAGCCCCTGCGCCTTTGGCTATAATCAACGGTATCAACCCAGCCACAAACGCAAAGGAAGTCATTAAGATAGGACGGAAACGAACCTTTGCACCTTCAATAGCGGCGTTTAGAATGGTTTCTCCTTCGTGTCGTTTCTGGACAGCAAACTCAACAATCAATACGGCATTTTTTCCCAACAAACCTACCAACATGATGAGTCCGATTTGGGCATAAATGTTGTTTTCTAAGCCCATTAATTTCAGCAACAGGAAAGAGCCGAACACCCCAACTGGCAGCGAAAATACAACGGCTAAAGGAATAATAAAGCTTTCGTACTGGGCGGCTAACACGAAATAGACAAAGGCCAATACAATCAGAAACACGTAAAGAGCTTCATTTCCGCGGTTGGCTTCGTCGTACGAAAGACCTTCAAAAGCAATGTCATAGCCATTTGGAAGCGTCTTAGCTGCCACCTCCCGTATGGCTTGAATGGCTTCGGCTGTGGTATATCCTTTTGCTGGAAGCCCCTGAATCGCAGCGGAATTATACAGATTGAATCGGGTAATTTCATTGGGCCCTTGCCCTTTTTTAAGGCTCATGAATGACGAGTAAGGCACCATTTCTCCTTCTTCGTTTTTAACAAAAAGCTTTAAAAGATCCGTTGGAAGTCTTCTGAAACTGGGATCGGATTGTACATATACCTTGAAGAACTGGTTGAACTTAATAAAGCCTTGTTCGTACGTACTACCAATCATGATGTTAAGGTTATCCATCGCTTTTCCGATAGATACGCCTTTTTGCATGGCCAGTTTATTATCAATCTCCAGTTCATACTGAGGATAGTTCGCGGCAAAAAAGGTAAACAAACCCGTGAGTTCTTTCCGTTTTCCTAAATTCTCCATGAACTCCTTGTTGATTTTGTCAAACTCACGGTAATCTGTATCGGTTGTTTTATCCAATAATCGCATGGAAAAACCACCAGAAGTACCAAAGCCAGGAATGGCCGGTGGTTCAAAGAATTCGACCGTAGCGCCAAGTCCTTTCGAAGCCACTTCCAGTTCTTCCATGATTTCCTTCACGTTGTGTTCGCGCTCCGACCAAGGTTTGAGGTTGATGAGACAGGTACCAGCATTAGAACCGCGTCCTTCCGTCATAATCTCATAACCAGCTAAAGAAGACACCGATTCTATTCCCTCCACTTCTTCGCAAATCTTCTGCAAGCGTCGGGAAACTTCGTTGGTTTTCTCCAATGTAGAACCCGGAGGCGTCTGAATAATCGCATAAATAGTACTTTGGTCTTCGTTGGGAATAAAACCTGCCGGCAGAATTTTATTTTCGTAGGCTATTCCTACGCAAAAAGCAGCTAATATGAGGAAAGTAAGAACTCTTCGGCTCACAATCATCTTTAAGAGACCCACATATTTTCCAGTCATTTTTTCAAACCCGCGGTTGAAACTGTCGAGTGCTTTGGTTAGCAGACCTTTCTTCTTAGCAGGATGTCCATGCGGAGTGCCGCCCAGATGATTTTTCAACAACATGGCACATAACACTGGAGTAAGTGTTAAGGCGATTAAGGCCGAAATCACGATAGAGCTGGCCATTGTAATGGAGAACTGTCGGTAAAACGTACCGACTGGACCCGACATAAACGAAATAGGCAGAAAAACCGACACCATCACAGCCGTGATAGCGATAATGGCTCCACTGATTTCACCAAGCACTTTTTTGACCGCAGCATAAGGAGACAGATGCGGGAATTCCTCCATTTTGGCGTGTACCGCTTCCACCACCACAATGGCATCATCCACCACAATACCAATGGCCAATACCAACGCAAAGAGTGTAATTAGGTTAATCGAAAGCCCAAACGCCTGAATCACAAAGAATGCTCCAATCAACGACACCGGTACCGCAAGGATCGGTATCAAAGTCGAACGCCAATCGCCCAAGAAAATAAAAACCACCAACGCCACCAGAATAAACGCATCTCGCAGCGTATCAATTACCTGCTCAATAGACGCATCCAAAAATTGAGACACGTCATAGCTAATCTTGTAATCCACCCCCGGAGGAAAGGATTTTTTCATTACTTCCAGTTTCGCTTTTACCTGTTCAATAACCTCACTGGCATTACTGCCGTAGTTTTGACGCATTACAATGGCAGCCGATGCTTTCCCATCCAAATTGGAGTAAATATCAAAGAATTCACTTCCCAATTCAACGTGGGCAATATCTTTCAGGTGGATGCTTTCTCCCTCTGAATTGGCCCGGATAATAATATCTTCATACTCTTTCGGGTCGCTGTATCTTCCTTTGTAGGTAAGCACATATTCCAACGACTGTGCCTCAATACCAGAACTTTGCCCAATCCGACCCGGACGACCTATGATACTTTGCTCGCCCACCGCCTTCATTACTTCTTCCGTGGAGATGTTATAAGCACGCATACGGTCTGGATTTAACCAAATACGCATCGCATATCTCCGACTACCCAATATTTGCGCCCTCGCTACCCCTTTGGTCCGTTGTAGTTCAGGAATCATTTTAACGGTGGCGTAGTTGAAGAGGAATTTTTCGTCAATGCTCTTTTCTTTAGAATAAAGGTTAACGTACATCAACATACTGGGCTGGATAGGTGTGATGATAACCCCTTCGCGCTGAACCAGTTCTGGCAAAAGAGGCATCACCTGATCCACCCTTGTTTTTACCCGAATAACGGCATCATTGGGGTCTGTCCCTGGTTCAAAAATAATCCTGAGCGTAGCTTCACCGGCACTGGTGGCATCGGTGGCAATGTATCGCATATCCTGAACCCCGTTGATTGCCTGTTCCAACGTAATCAACGTGGATTTAACCAATACGTCGGCACTGGCACCGGGATAAGCGATAAAAATGTTTACTGTCGTAGGGGCAATGTCTGGGAATTGAGAAATGGGCAATTTCTCAATCGCCAGTATCCCGATAAAGACGATCAGGACCGATATTACGATAGCAAATACGGGTCTGCGTATGAATTGATTAAACATATCTTAGTGATGTTTGGAATGCCTGATTATTCGGCGTATAGACTTAAATTAGAGATCACAGAAGCGGGCTGTACAAACTTATAATGGATTTTTTCGTTTTCGTGTACCTGCCGTAAGCCTTCCAGCAAGATTTTATCATCCATTTTCAGTCCAGATTGAACCACAAAAATATGTGGCAGTTCTGCCGCTATCGTGACCTCTCTTGATCGAATCACATTGTTTTTGTCTATCACATAGACATATTTTTTCTCCAGTACTTCAAAGGTGGCTTTTTGAGGAATGATCATAGCATCTTTAAGGGACTGTACCACTTGAATATTGCCCGTTTCTCCGTGTCTCAGCAGTTTTTTAGGGTTCGGAAATGTCGCTCTAAATGCAATGTTACCCGTCTGGTTGTTAAAGTCAGCTTCAATCGTTTCGACAACACCAGAGTAATCGAACAACTTATTGTTTGCCATACGCAACCCTACTTTCAACATACCTTCCTTTTCTGAGCGGGTTTTATAATCCAAATATTCCGCCTCTGGAACGTTGAAGTAAACCCACATTTTACTATTATCTGAGAGTGTAGTCAACAAATCGCCTTCACCTACAAGGCTTCCAAGGCGAACCTGAAAATGATCCATGATGCCATCGAAAGGTGCTCTGATATCAGTAAAACCTAAGTGAACTTGGGCAAGCGACAACTCCGCTTTGGCCTTGTCCCATTTGGCCTTTGCCAACGCCAATTCATTTTTGGATACGACGTTGCTGTCGGCCAATGCTTTAGTGTTACGATACTCTATTTCGGCAAAATTGGCTTCTGCCTGTGCTTTTTGCTGTTCTGCCTCATACAACATGGGCATGATTTGAAACATGGGTTGCCCCTTTCGTACAAACTGTCCTTCGTCAACGAAGATTTTCTGCAGATAACCTTTCTCCAATGCTCTCAACTCAATATGGCTTATAGCACGGATCTGGCTTACGTACTCTTTGGTAATAGTCGTATCTTTTTTCAGAGGACTGGTAACCAAAAAATGGACTTCTTCTTCTTTTTCTTCTTTTTTAGATTCACAGCCTGTTTGGCATAACAGCGCACACAAGCCCATGAGCATGAGAACTTTCTTCATGATAGTATTTGTGATTAAATAGAATATGGGTTGTTGATAATTATTTTCCCGAAAGTATATGCCTTTATTACCACATACTTTTTTATTCTGTATAGCACATCTTTATGGCTATTGGTAATAAATACGGCAAAATAGATAGATGGAAAATTGGGGTTTTCCTGCTTAATACAAGCAATCAGATTCGCATTACCTCAAATATCAGGTACAACGATTTACAAAATGGATAAAAAGATGAATGCGTAAAGAAGAATAAATCTATTTGAGTGTATCTGAAGAGGTGCGTGGCTATCTGAGAGTAAAACGGTGTGATTATTTTATTACTGAACAATAAATACTTTTTAAAAGAAATTACTTCATTGGCTTTTTCTTCAATATAAATTATGTGATTTCGTTTTGTTTCTCTTTTCGCAGTAGCTAAAATAGGTTCAATAGTGAAATTTTGACTATTTTCTCTGGTAAGATAGTTGCTGTTATTTGACGAAGAAATACCAATAGATGTATAAGTTATACCCTCATGACAGTAGAGATATCCACTCAATAGCAGGATAAATAACGAGAGTAACGATTTAAGTAATTTTATCATGGTGTAAATAATTTTAGAAGCGGTGTGTAAAATTATTTTGCACGATTTTTTATAATGTGTTGGCTATTAGCTCTATAATCATACCACCTTGACCTTTCAAGAACTACTTGGTTATTCGAAAAATAGATTTTTTTAGGCAGGTATTGGCTTATTCAGGTATAGCTTATTGATTATCATTTATAATCGTGTTTGCAAATAGCACTAACAACGGTTAGAATATGATTAAAGCAAAATTAAAATAGAATTAAAATAGCTTTCTTAGTGGTTTAACCATCAGAAAATCACCCGTAAGTATGCCAAATAGAAAAGAATATAGTGCCTTCGAAGTAGAACGAAAATGAGGCAGCATATACCTTTTTGGTTCAATAAAAACTCGACTGAACTATCCGAGTTCCGTAAGCATTGGTATGTGGAGAAATAAGAAAAAAAGCCTAAGTTTTATTTGCCGATTTTAATAAAAAACGTTGTTCCCGAATAATGATTATTGTCAAAATAAGAAATCAAAGCCGTCATTATCATTGTGTTTCGGAATTTTGAAACTTTTGAGAAATACCCTCAACACTTCATCATTTTGAAAATCTTTGAGGTCTTTCTTGATGTCTTTGATGGTTTTTTTGTACTCCTTGATTTGCTGTTCAAATGCAAATTCCAAGCCAAATGGATTGGAAACCATATACACTGGCTGACCACTCATGGCGTGGGCTTGCATTTGCAAACCATCGTATTCGTCTTCTAACTCTTTGGTTTGTTCGCGCAAGATTTTGTTGTAATACTTGAGGTGGTCTTCGGCCAATGATTCAATGTGCGACTGGTCTATCCGCTCAAATTTTAATTGTAAACGCAATAAACCCAACACATCATTTTTTTCGTAGGCTTCCGTCACCCGTTGCATAATTTCGGTTTTACGATTTTTCTCTTCCTCCTCCGTTTCGCGGTCAGGATGAAAGGCTTTCACCAAATCCATGTAAATCGTTCGTACCGCTTTGGTGATATTTCGGGTTTCGATTTCCTTTTTTTCTTCGCGCTCTATTTGTTTTTGCGTTTTTGGGCGTTTGGCTCGGCGTTCTTGGTTTTCACGGTCTTGTTGCTCAAAAACAGCTTGCTGTTCTGCCATTTTTTGATGCAACTTTTCTTGCATTTTTTCGGGATCACTCATATCAACATCGTCGCCTAAGTCTATTCCAAACATCGAAAACAAGTTTTTCATACGCTCGGCCACTTCCTGATTTGCTTCTTCATTGATGGCATCATACCCACCGTCTTGGCTGTACTTATCATAAATGGGCTTGAGTTCTTCTATTCCACCCGCGTCAATTACCTCAAAAGCAATGTCTTGAATCAAGTACGCCAATTTTTTCTTTTCGGGCTTTTTATACAATGTAGAATCGTGCGCACGGTCAAAACGATAAACCAATTGAGCCCGCTGCTCAAAGTATTGTTGACGAACAGGCATTAAATCAATGGTTACCCGCTGCTGGATTTTAATCATAGCCCCCCGATAGTCCGAAATATTTTTTTCGAGCGTCTCTATTTTTTTTACCAGCCGATTAAAATCTTTCTGTCCCTTGGTTTGCTCAGCTTTTGCTTTGGTAATTTGAATGATTTTGGCACACATTTGCTTAAAATTTAGGGTTTTGCTCTCCGAAAAATAAGGGAGATAATCAGGATAGCAATGATAATCAGCAAGAGCGTGAAGCGAAATTCGTCGAAAATGAAACTTGAAGGAGTTAATTGATCAATATCTGCCAATTTTTGCTGAAAAGTTTCTTTTCCCCAAACCTTGATTGCCTCGGCTTGATTAGCCAACAAAGACTGGCGTAAAACCCCTTTATATTTAGTGAGCGCATTGGGGGAGAAAGAAAAAAACGCAAAATTCAGATAACCACACAACAAAGCTCCAGTAAGCCAAACCACGTAGCCAATGGAAATACCTTCCCAAATGTGCATATAGCCTTGACCAATATTTTTTCGGTAATACCAACAGGCGGCAGCAATAATGATACTGAAGAAACCTACATCTAAAGCACGGCTTGTACCCGAAAATTTATCGAGGCTTTGAACCAATAAAAAAAACAAGAAACAAACAATACCCGCCAAAACACCAAAGGCAAGCGGAATTTTAAGCAATGGCTTATTAAAGAAGTTAATCACATTTCGCATAGGTTATCCACAAAGTTATCCACACTTTTCCACCATTTCGCGGTTTAGCACGTAAAGTGCTTTGCCCCTGAGGTGCTTTCCTAAGAATGGGGTATTTTTAGATTTAGAACGTGTTTCGGAGAAAACCCATTCCAAATGAGGGTCAAAAATGGTAAGATTGGCAAAGCTGCCCACCGAAATTTCCATCATAGGCAGTCTCAATATCGTACGCGGATTGTGTGTAAACTTATCCACCAATTGCTCAAGACTCAAATGCTTATTGGAGGTATTTAAAACCGAAAACGCAGTTTCGAGACCCGTTATTCCAAATTCTGCCAGGTCAAACTCTAAGTTTTTCGACTCTTCGTCTTGTGGGTTATGATCTGATACCACGGCATCAATCGTACCGTCGGCGAGTCCATCCCAAAGCGCAGCAATATCTTTGGCAGTGCGGAAAGGTGGATTTACCTTGAAATTTGTGTCAAAATTTCCTAAAACAGTATCATCGAAAGCAATCTGGTGGGCGGCAATATCACAAGAAACGGGTAAGCCCTGGGCTTTTGCCTTACGCATTAAATCTACCGAAGTAGCCGTAGAAATCGTAGAAAAGTGGAGTAGGGGAGTGGCACTTTTTACGCCCATGTATTCCAATAATTTCAAATCTCGCATAATCATTAACTCCTCTGCAATCGTAGGAATACCTCGCATACCCAATAAAGTACTCGATTCGCCCTCGTTCATTTGTCCAAAGACCGTTAAATCAAAATCTTCGGGGCGATTCATCAACACACGGTCAACTTGCTGTAAATATTGGAGTGATTTTAGGAGAATATGAGTGTTATGAATCGAATGAATTCCATCCGAAAAAGCTACTGCACCTGCTTGCGTAAGGTCTATCATTTCTGTAAAGTCCTTACCTTCACAGCTTTTGGTCACGGCACCAATAGGATGTACATTTACGACTTGTCTGCGGGCTTTGTGTTTCACATAAACCAGCGTGTCTTTTGAATCGAGCGCAGGTTTTGTATTAGGCAAAACGGCGATTTCGGTAAAACCACCAGCCGACGCAGCTTTGCAGGTTGTAGCTAAGTCTTCTTTATGTTCATGCCCTGGATCGTGGGCTGATACCCGCATATCTACCCAACCAGGAGAAATATGCCAATTTACTCCCGTCAAAACATCGGCACCTTGGGCTTCAATTTGGTCTTCGATACGGGTGATTTTCCCGTTTCAGCAAAATATCTTTCGTTTGCCCATTATAAGGCGAACGAACATCTATAATTTTTACGGCACGAATTAGTAACATGGTTTTAGTCAGCTTTCTAATTCCTTTAGCATTAGGGGCTAAAAAAAGCTCCTTTCGGAGCTTCTGTTTATTCGCCAATCAATTCCTTGTAGGCTTCCACTGAAAGTAAAACTATCGGTAGAACCTTTAATCTTGATACGCACCATCCAACCTTTGCCGTAGGGGTCTTCATTGACCAACTCGGGAGCTGATTCTAATTCTGCGTTGAATTCGAGAATTTCGCCCGATACGGAATAAAAGATCTGAAACGGTCTTTTGGCTTCGACCGAACCAAACATTCGCCTTCTTCGATGGTTTGGCCCACGGTAGTAATATCCACGTAAACAATATCACCCAATTCTTTTTGGGCAAAATCAGTAACTCCTACTACGGCGGTATCATCGCCCTCGAAGCGAATCCATTCGTGGTCTTTGGTGTATTTAAGCTCTGCTGGGAATGTCATGGTTTGTTGAAGCTTTTCGTTTAGGCGTGCAAGATAATACGAAAACATAAATTATGCGAAATACCAAAGTTACTTTACAAGTTTTTCTGAGCTAACATGTTCGTTTTCATTTCTTTTTATTCCGAAAGAAATAGGAGAATAGCCTTTATAAACACTTTGGATGTATGACAAAAAAAGCCCTCAATCAATATGAAACCGCTTCGTCCACTTGTATTTTTTCCTTGTTTTTTGGTTTCACACCTTTTTGCCCAAACACTGCTTCGACGCTCGAAAGTCTTTGGGCTACATTTTGATTTTCAGTGTGCAGTTTTGGAAGATACACCATCGGTAAAAACACTTACTGACAAGATGATAGATTCGCTTTTGACGAAGGTAAAACCTGATTTTATTCAAGTAGATTGCAAGGGACATGAGGGGGTAACAAGCTATCCGACTAAAGTTGGGCATACCCCCAAACGCTTTGAGAAAGACATTCTGAAGCTTTTTCCGGAAGTTACTCGCCGTCATGGAGTGGCATTGTATGTACATTACTCTGGTGTATGGGACAACCAAGCTGTAAAACACCACCCCAATTGGGCAAGAATAGATGCTGCTGATAAAATTGACCCACAAAAAACCTCCCTTTGGAGTGCGTATTCTGATAGTTTATTGATTCCTCAACTCAAAGAAATCAGCGATTATGGCGTGGATGGAGTCTGGGTAGATGGCGATTGCTGGGCTACCAATCCCGATTATTGCACAGCAGCTATGGATGAATTTCGGTTTGTAACGGGCATTAAAGACATTCCTCGTAAAACCGACCCCACTACGACAAATGGCTGGAGTTTCACCGCGATGCGTTTCGTCGGTACGTACGAAAATATACCGACGCTCTCCATGCCTATAATCCTCGTTTTCAGGTAGCCAGCAATTGGTCTTTTTCGGCGATGATGCCTGAGAAGGTTGACATCAACGTTGATTTTCTGTCGGGTGATACTGAACCGCTCAATGGAGCCAACCAATCAGCATTTCAAGCACGGTGTTTGGCTCCGCAAGGCAAACCGTGGGATTTGATGTCGTGGAGTTTTGGGTATGGTTGGGAAGACCAAGTAAAATCTCCCAAAAACGCGGCTCAACTTGCCCAAGAAGCAGCCCAAGTGATTTCGATGGGTGGCGGCTATCAAGCCTACTGGACACAAAACCGAGACGGTAGCTTGCCCACGTTTTCGTATCGTACAATGAGTGAATTAGCCAAATTTTGTCGCCAACGTCAAGCATTTACCCAAACTACCAAACCCGCTCCACAAGTAGCCTTACTTTACTCAAATACAGGTTATGCGCTTGAACTCATGACTGTTTACAACACTGGCGATGGTAAGCATAACCAATGATAGGCACATTGAATGCACTATTATACAGCCAATTACCCACCGAAATTTTACAAGAACATCATCTTAAAGGACATACCCAAGACTATCCGCTCATCGTAATTCCTGAATGGAAAAAAATCAACAAAGAACTTCAAAACGAACTGATTGAATATGTACAGCAAGGGGGAAATTTGTTGGTAATAGGCCCCGAAACGGTCAAATTATTTGAAAATCAACTGGGTGTAAAGCTCAGCACGACAACAAAACCTATCTCCAATTGGGGCTTTAATAACCTGTTAACATACATAAAGCCACCTTGCGCTCATTTGAACCTTTGGCCAATACACAAACTTTTGGAACCTGGTTTTCGGGAGGTGATGTTCGTTATGCCGAAGGACCTATCGCCTCTATAACCAATTTCGGTAAAGGCAAAATCGCAGGCGTTTATTTTAATTTTGGTGAACAACATTTCAAGCGAGAAACCTACATGGGACACGATTTTATGGCAGTATTAGCCAAACAATTATTCAGCCCAAAAGTCTCGGTCAATGGCTCTAAATTTGTCAATGTAGCTCTGAATCAAAAGAAGGGCATAACCTACTTAAACCTTATCAATATGGTTGAAATCACGCCAACAAAGCCATTCATGCCTACGACGAAATACCGCCAATTTATAACTTAAACGTAATGGTTAAAGTGTCTCAACGCCCACGCCAAGTATTGCTCCAACCTGAAAATAAACCACTACCGTTTGCGTATAAAAATGGAGAATTAACCTTTACAATAAGCAAACTTGCTATTCATTCGATTGTAGAAATCAAACCATGATTCTGTTACAAGCTTTTTCTGATTGGGCCGCGTTTATTGGTCGTTTCCATCCTATTTTGGTACACTTACCCATTGGCTTTTTTAATTTTAGCTGGTTTTATCGAAATGAAGCCGATTGACCCACAAATCGAAGTCAAAGAATCCACGATTTCTTTTGTCCTTTTTTGGTCGGCGATTGGTGCTACTTTTTCGTGTATTGCAGGCTATTTGTTGTCTTTGGGAGGCGGCTACGAAGCTACCTTATTGGAAAAACACAAATGGCAGGGGATTTGGGTGGCTGTAGCGTCGTGGATAGCTTGGGGTGCCAAGTCAGAGTTAGTGATTAACAAAATGCCCTTAATAAGTCTCTTATATTTGCCTGGACTGGTAGTAGGTAGCTTTTTTACGATGATAGCAGGTCATCACGGCGGGTCTTTGACCCACGGAGAAGGTTATTTAACCCAAGAAACGCCTGAGCCTTTCCGTGGTTGGTTGGGCATGGAACCCAAACCAGAAAAAGGCGCAGGCGAAATCAAACCTATTGCGGATGTCAACAACGCTTTGGTATTTCAAGACGTGGTAAACCCTATTCTCAAAGCCCGTTGCGTACAGTGCCACAATGCCAATAAAGCCAAAGGCGACTTACGCATGGACGGTATTGAATTTCTGAAAAAAGGCGGAGAAAACGGGCCCGTGTTTGTGGCTGGAAAAGGAGAAGAAAGCGAACTCATTAAACGCTGCCTACTCCCGCTCGAAGATGAAGACCACATGCCACCAAAAGGCAAAACCCAGCTTACCGAAGGACAAGTCGCTATTTTATCATGGTGGATTGACCAAGGAGCACCTTTCGATAAAAAAGTTGCTGAACTCAAAGCGACAGATGCCATAAAACCTGTTTTGGCATCACTGGGAACACAACAAAATACTCCACCATCAGGAGGTGAGAGACGTGAATCCCCCGTATTAAGTTTGAAAGTACCTGCTCCCGACACAAAAGCAATAGAGGCATTGAAAAAAGCAGGTTTGCTGGTGATGCCGATTGCCAATGGAAGCAATTTATTGGAAGTAAATGCCGTCAATGTGGGTTCACTTACAGATGCTCAAATGGCTTTACTCGAACCGCTGAAAGAACAAATTATTTGGCTAAAAATCGGAGATACCAAAATCACGGACCAAGCCGCAACGACTGTTTCTAAGCTAAAAAATCTCCAAAAGTTACATTTGGAAAATACAGCTATTACAGATGCTACTATACGCCAAATCAAAGCTTTACCCTATTTAGAATACTTAAATCTGGTCAATACTCAAGTAACGGACGCAGGTATAAAAGAGCTTACAACCACAAAAAGTTTATTAAGTCTTTACGTTTGGCAATCGAAAGTAACCGAGGCAGGTGTGACCGCATTAAAACAAGCCAAACCCAATTTGGATATTACTATGGGTATTAACGAGCAACAAATAGCCGAATTTATCAAAGCAGGAGAAACAGCACCTCAACCAGAGGAAGCAAAAAAGAAGTAATCAACCCTCCAATATCGCCACTACTCGCGCAGGCGCAGCTGATGCACCCACTATTTTGAGTGGAAAAACGCAAATTTTAAAGCCAAATGGCGGTAAAGCGTCCAGATTAACGAGTTGTTCAATATGACAGTACTCTTTTTCGCGCCCTACCAAGTGTGCCTGCCAAAACAAATCGCGGTCGTTGGACTCCTTGGCTTTCCGAATCATGTGACGCATGGGTAAATCCCAGCCCCATTGGTCTATACCCATTACTTTGATACCTTGGTCAATGAGCCATTCGGTGGCCTCTTTGCTCATGCCAGTTCCGACTTCGGCAAACTGCTTCGTTCCGTTAAATTTATCGCGACCCGTTTTTATTAGGACAATCATTCCTGCTTTCAAAACAACGCCTATTTTTGCCAAACCTTTTTGAATATCATCTACCGTAATCACTTCAAAGTCAGCTCTATGTGTCATATCTAACACTACGCCATCTCCGTAGCACCATTCCAACGGAATTTGGTCAATGGTTTTGGCAGGTTGACCAGCTACGGTAGGGTAGTAGTGCCAAGGTGCGTCTATGTGCGTGGTAGAATGTACACCCATGTGCTTGATGGTATCATCAGCCCAGCCTACAAAATCCTTTGGAAACAACCTAAACGGTAACCCTAAAAAACGGATAAGCCACTTAGCCGCAGCGTGTGGCTTATGCTTGATTTTAACCCGCATAAACCACGGGTCTTCAGCGTTGTAACGAATGGGTTTGGAAAGGTCAATGATATGTGCCATAAGGAGAGATTATAAAAACATTTGAAGCCCGATATTAAACATATATCCACTATATGTCAAACAATAGCGTTTTCTTTTCTTTGCAATTTCCTGTAAAAAAGCCTTATTTTGGCTTGAATTTTTATTTTTTGGCTTTACCCTACTGTTTATAAATGAACTCCCAAGACTCCTTCAAAATCGTCGTTTTAGGCGGAGGCGAAAGTGGCGTAGGTGCAGCATTGCTGGCCCAAGCAAAAGGTTTTGATGTATTTCTGTCTGATAGAGGTACGCTATCCGAGGAATATCGTACTATACTTCACACAAACAATATCCCCTTTGAAGAGGGTCAACACACGGAAGAACAAATTCTATCCGCTGACGAAGTCATTAAAAGCCCAGGAATCCCCGATAAAGTACCGCTTGTGAAAAAGCTATACGAACAAGGAACGCCTATTATTTCCGAAATTGAATTTGCCGCTCGTTATACCAAAACAAAAAAAATAGCGATTACGGGTAGCAATGGTAAAACTACGACCACCCTACTTACCTATCATTTGTTGAAGTCAGCAGGAGTAAACGTTGGATTAGCGGGCAACATCGGAGAAAGTTTCGCTAAGCAAGTCATTGATGACAAATTTGATTGGTTTGTGCTGGAATTGAGTAGTTTTCAACTGGACAATATGTACAAATTCAAAGCTGACGTGGGAGTTTTGTTGAATATCACTCCCGACCACCTCGACCGCTACGAGTATATTTTCCAAAATTACGTCAATTCAAAGTTTCGGATACTGCAAAACATGCAACCAGCCGACGATTTTATTTATTTTATTGACAACGAAGCCATCAGTTTAGAGTTAGCAAAGAAATCATTCAAAGTCAACCACTTACCCATTTCTTTCTTAAAAAAAGAAATTAATGGTGGATTTTTTCACGACGGAGTATTGCATCTAACGCGTGATACCCGTACTTTTGACATAAGTGCGAGTGAACTACCAATCAAAGGCCCTCATAATGCTATTAATGCCATGGCAGCCATCTTGGCAGCAATGGCTGTTGGACTAACCGATGAACAGATTAGGAATGGTTTGTTGACTTTTCAAAACGTAGCCCATAGGTTAGAACCCGTAGCAGAAATCAACGGCCTTCAGTTTATCAATGACTCAAAGGCAACCAATGTTGATTCGGTTTTCTACGCACTTAATAGTTATGATACCCCAATAATTTGGATAGCTGGCGGACTGGACAAAGGCAATGATTATACCCAAATCGAGTCTTTGGTGCGCCAAAAAGTAAAAGCCCTTATCTGTCTGGGCAAAGACAATAGCAAACTTCTCTCGTTTTTTACCCCTATCGTTCCCATTGTCGTTGAGACACAGGATGTAAAGGAGGCGGTGCGGCAGGCATTATTGTTGGGTCAACCCCACGATATAGTGCTGCTATCCCCTGCTTGCGCCAGTTTCGACTTGTTCAAAAATTACGAAGATCGCGGCGATCAGTTCAAAGCGACTGTCCGAAGTTTTGTACCCTAATCTTTGTAAAAACGATGAATAACCACGAGATGAATGCTTCTGACTCCCAATCAGGCTTTAAACTACCTACAGACCGATGGCAAAACGCCAAAGATTGGCTACGTCAAAATCTAAAAGGCGATGTCGTCATTTGGGTGGTTGTAGCCGTTCTTTCGCTCATTAGTATGCTCATTGTATATAGTGCAACTGGCACGCTGGCCTATCAACGCGGGGGAGGTTATCCTGAAACCTTTCTATTCAAGCACATCTTTTATACTGGTATTGGGCTATTTGTGATGTGGGGGGTTCATCGTATCAATTATACCTATTTTTCGCGTCTTTCGCGGGCAGCTTTACTGATTTCTATCCCTTTACTGATTTTGGTCAAAGTAGCAGGAGTAACCATCAATGGAGCTACCCGTTGGTTGGCCATTCCAGGTACAGGTCTTACTGTCCAACCCGCCGATTTTGCCCGTTTAGCTCTCATTGCAAATCTCGCGGCCATGCTTGCCAAACGGCAGCGGGTGCAATACGATTGGCAAATTTTCGGAAAAATGATTTTATGGGTAGGTATTATCTGTTTTTTCATTGCCCTTACCAGTACATCTACCGCCGTTTTGTTGGGAATTTCGTGCTTTCTGATGTTATACATTGGACGAGTGCCTACCAAATATTTGATGATGATGATTGTGGCCATTGGCCTGACAGGTGCTTTGGGTCTTATAGCAGGTCAACGTCTCGAAACCGCCAAAGGACGAATTGAGCGATTCATCAATAAAGACGAATACCAAGCCAAACAAGGGTTTATTGCCATCGCAAATGGTGGTACACTCGGGCAAGGACTCGGAAATAGTCATCAGCGAAACTATCTTACTCAAGCGTATTCTGATTTTATTTATGCCATCATCATCGAAGAATATGGTCTCATCGGAGGGGTTTTTGTTATGCTTTTGTATTCCATTTTACTCATGCGTGGTGTACAGAATATTAATGAAACCAATCGAGCTTTTGGTGGACTTTTATCTGCTGGCCTTACATTAAGCATTGGTTTACAGGCATTTACAAATATGGCTGTGGCAGTAGGAATTTTTCCCGTAACGGGTCAACCACTCCCTTTACTTAGTATGGGCGGAACGTCTGTGTTATTCACTTGTATATCGCTCGGCATCATTCTCAGCGTCAGTAGAGGAGAAGCTGACGAAAGTAATATTTAATTTCTATGAAAAAAGTTATTATTAGCGGTGGTGGAACAGGCGGACATATTTATCCTGCCATTGCCATTGCAAATGCACTCAAAGCCATAGACCCTACTATTCAAATTTTATTTGTTGGGGCACTGGGAAAAATGGAAATGGAAAAAGTACCAAAGGCTGGATACGAAATTATCGGTTTACCCATTGCTGGGATAAAACGAGAGTTGTCATTGGATAACCTTTCGTTCCCATTCAAGCTTACTCGTAGTTTACTAAAAGCTCGCACTATTCTGAAAAGTTTCAAACCAGATATAGCGATTGGGGTAGGAGGGTTTGCCAGCGGGCCATTGTTGATGATTGCGTCTCTTATGGGTATTCCAACTTTAATTCAAGAGCAAAATTCTTACGCAGGTATTACCAATAAACTACTTGCAAAACGTGCCAAAGCCATCTGTGTAGCTTACCCCAACATGGATGCTTTCTTTCCAAAAAACAAGCTCAAATTAACTGGGAATCCTGTTCGCAACGATATTTTAGATATAACTCACAAGCGAGAACAAGCCTACACACGTTTCAATCTGCAACCCAATCATAAAACATTGCTGGTCATTGGTGGAAGTTTGGGTGCTAAAACCATCAATGAAAGTATTGAGGCTGGTCTCAAAATGATTATTGATTCGGGTTACCAAGTACTGTGGCAAACGGGAAAACCTTATGCTGAAAAAGCGAAAG
>JBGAUP010000483.1:0-2106 GCA_044228585.1 Runella sp.
CAGTTTTTTAATTTATAGCTATCTTTGCTTGGGGTTGTTAGCTGAGTGGTTTCCATTTGCTTTTATAGTTTTGTCGCTACAAAGCTAACCTAACAACCCCTTTTTTCTTATATTATTCCTCCGTTGCAACAAAGCCATGTTTTTGGAAAAGTAAAAAACATTCTTTAGGTTTACAACACGAACTTTTTGAAAGCGACTCACAATAAGGTTTTACCGTAGTGAGAACATTCTGGGCGGGGGCTTTGGCTTCTCGCCCGTTTTTGTTGCTAAAGAGTTAGTTGCTTTTTAAAGCCATTTTTGCGGTCTAATCGAGAAATATCATAATAATTTTAGATTACAATCCAGAAAAGTGATACCTTTTCTATAACTGTCGCAAATCTTCACCTTCTATAACTGTCGCAAATCTTCACCCAAAACTACCCCGTAGTGAGTACCGTCGTGATTAATTCTGCTAATTATTTAGAATTTGTGCTTGGCTAAGTGTTAATTTGCCTAAACACATAAACAAGAATGAACATGACACGTTGGGGAATCATTGGGCCAGGGCGCATTGCGCATAAATTTGCCCAAGACTTGATGCAAGTAGCCGATGCCAAGCTCACCGCCGTAGCCTCGCGGGATTTGGGACGGGCGCAGGCTTTTGCGCAGGAATACGGTGCTACTTACACTTACGGCAGCTACGAGGAAATAGTGAATTGTCCTGAATTAGACGCAGTATATATTGCTTCACCCCACATTGGGCATTTTGAACACACGCTTTTGTGCCTTAATGAGGGGATTGCGGTGCTGTGCGAAAAACCTTTTGCCATGAATACGGCACAAGTAAGCGAGATGATTCACGTAGCAAGGAGCAAAAATGTGTTTTTGATGGAAGCTTTGTGGACTCGTTTTTTGCCGACGACGCTCAAAGCCCTTGAGATTATTGAGTCAGGAGCAATAGGAAAGGTGCTGGGTGTGAAAGCGGACTTTGGCTTTAAAGCTCCTTACGATGTCACAAAACGCACTTTTAATAAAGAATTGGGTGGGGGGGCATTGCTCGATATAGGGATTTATCCCCTGTTTTTTTCGTATTTAATGCTCGGAAAACCTGCCAAAATCAAGGCACAGGCTATTTTTGGCGAAACTAACGTAGATGAGTCAATAGGTATGACGCTAACGTATGAGGAGGGTACGTTTGCTTTTTTAGATGCTACTTTTATGACAAAAACTACCTGTGAAGCCTTTGTATATGGCGAAAAAGGTACAATTCGGATTCATCCACGTTGGCACGAAAGCAGGGTACTGACCGTTGAATATGAAGATGAAACTACCGAAACTTTTTTCTTTGACCGCCCTACCTGGGGTTATCAATACGAAATTGAGGAAGTGAATGCTTGTTTGGCAGCGGGTAAATTAGAAAGCCAAAGTTGGTCATTAAACGATAGCATCAATTTGATTTCGCTCTTGGATGCTGTCCGAAGTGAGATAGGGTTGGTGTATAAAGATTTTGATTCAGTAGCATAGCTTTTTTATAGTTATGCCACGGGTAGCTGAAACCAAAAACGGCTTCCCAACCCAATTTCACTTTCCACTCCGATACGCCCTTTTTGAGCTTCGATAAACTCTTTGGAAATGGCTAAACCAAGTCCTGTGCCCGCTTTGCTTTGTCCGTGGGTAGGCACTTGAAAGTAGCGTTCAAAAACGCGTTGCTGGTATTTAAGGTCAATTCCTTTTCCTTCATCTTTGACCGAAAATTCAAGAAAGTTTGCCTTCGGAACTGGTACGACACTTACCTCAATGATTGATTGTTCGGGGCTATAGCGAATAGCATTCGAGAGGAAATTGAGTAAAACCCAAGTAGTTTTGTCCGAATCAGCATAAATTGTAGGTAGATTTTCAGGGAGATTGATTTCAAAACCTATTTGTTTTTGGGCGGCAAAAAATTGAAGTGCTTCTACGGCAGGGGTGACGATTTCGGCAGGAAAAATAGTCCTAAAGTTGAGTTGAAGATTTCCAGTTTCAACTTGCGATAGGTCGAGCAACTCTCCCGTAATTTTGAGCAAACGCTGGCTATCTTCCTGAATCTGAGTGACGAGTAGTTTCTGTTCGTCGTTAAGGTTGCCAATT
>JBGAUP010000484.1:0-2092 GCA_044228585.1 Runella sp.
CGACTGTATAAAAAGTAAATCACTACCCCCAAGGCTCCCCAAACAAAGAAAGCGATGATAGTATCAGAGCGTAAGTTATACATCAAGTATAGGTTTGTCAAAATACCAAGTGTCGCAATGACTGGTAAAGCAGGAGCTTTATACGGACGTTCGATGTTTGGTTCACGTACGCGCAACAACCAAACCGCTCCACAAATCATTGCAAAGGCCAAAAGAGTACCTGAACTAGTTAATTCTGATACTTTGTCAATGGGAGTAAATGCTGCTACACAAGAGACTACAAATCCTACTAAGATAGTACTTTTCCAAGGGGTTTTAAAAGTAGGGTGTATGGCCGCAAAGAAGCTTTTAGGCAATAAGCCGTCTTTAGCCATACCCAAGAAGATACGGGTTTGAGAATACATCATGACGAGCATTACCGAAGTTAAACCCGCTAAGGCTGCAATAGTAATAATATATACCGCCCATGTAATGCCATTATCAGCAAAAGCTTGTGCCACAGGTGCTTTCAAGTCAAGTTGGTCAAATTTAACCATTCCTGTGAGTACCAACGAAACCAAGATATAAAGAATGGTACAAATAACCAATGAAGCAATAATCGCAAATGGGACGTCTTTAGTGGGGTTTTTAGCCTCACCAGCTGAAGTGGAAACGGCATCAAAACCAATGTAAGCAAAGAAAATAATACTGGCAGCGGTTACTACACCTTGTAAACCATAGTGACCTTGTCCAGCGTCGTCGATTACACGCTCAGGGATGAAGGGAGTCCAATTGGTAGGATCCACGTAAAAAGCCCCTACTACAATTACAAAGATAACGGCAGTGGTTTTGATAGCTACAATGATACCACCCAAGCAATCAAAAAAGCAGGTAAGTTACAAGAGAATCCGCCTTCGTAGCCTTTAGAAGCAGCCGTGACGGGATCATTGACAAGCCAAACGGGCAAATGAACATTAAAAAGATGAAGGAATTTTTCTAGATAGCCCGACCAACTTACGGCTACGGTAGTGGCTCCCATCATGTATTCCAGAATTAAGTTCCAGCCAATAAACCACGCAAAAAATTCGCCCACTGTACCATAGGAATACGCATAAGCGGAGCCTTCAACGGGCAAAATAGAGGCAAATTCGGCATAACAAAGAGCCGCAAACGTACAGCCAATGCCAGCAATCACGAAAGAAAGTGCCAAAGCAGGTCCAGCAAACTGGTTAGCGGCAATACCTGTAAGTACAAAGATACCCCCACCAATAACCGCCCCTATGCCAAGTGAGGTAAGTTCCCACCTCCCCAGTACACGTTTTAGTTGGTTGTTTTTAACATCAGCTTCAAAGGCTGATAGGGGCTTTTTACGCCAAATAGAGTTACTCATATAAATTTGGTTTTTAGAAAATTAGGTTTGGTTTGTGATTCAAATACGGTTGAAAAATACGCGGTTATCGGGTTGTTACCAAATAAATGAGACGAAAAGTTATTTGATAACGAAATATTTTGATTTTTAAAACAAATGATAGTGAGCTAGTTATCTCCCCAAACTTGTAGCGAACCCTGATTTTTGTCATAGCTGTTTCGCGACACAGGCACCTATTTTGTGACCCATTTGTTTAGAAAAATTATGCGAAAACAACTTGAAAACCGAGCTGATGTAGAACTGTTAGTGAATAGTTTCTACCAAAAAATACGAGAAGATGCCGAGCTTGGCCCTATCTTCGATGAGGTTGCACAGGTGTCGTGGGAATTGCATTTACCCAAAATGTATGATTTTTGGGAAGGGATTCTCTTCGGAACACTCAATTACAACGGCCGACCTATGCCGCCGCACTTCCGCCTGACGACCAAATACACCCTCACGCCTGAGCACTTTGACCGATGGCTGGCGATTTTTTTTCAAAATGTCGATGAGCTTTTTGAAGGTGAAAAAGCCGACGATGTCAAGTACCGTGCTTACAGCATTGCCACCATTATGAACACCCGCGTACAGCAGGTCAATGAGCAAGTTCGCGTCGAAAACCCGTGAAGCAACTTACCCCCAAGTCGTAAGGTTGAGTGTGAATAGTGTCCGATATACTAAATAGTTTATTCGTTTTTGGTAAAT
>JBGAUP010000109.1:0-2069 GCA_044228585.1 Runella sp.
CCCGACGAAATATCCCGCAACTGGATTCCCATGTTCATTTGCACGTGGCCATTCACGAGTTTGGGTGCGCCTTTGGCGTGAAAAGCCACAAAATCCAGCGGTGAGCCGATTTTGCCCGTCACGTAGTTGGTATCTTGGGTGCAGTGTTTCAAAAAGGTTTTCAGAAAATTTCCACCTCTTCGTCCCGCTGGGCCAGTTACGTGCGGGCCGCCGATTTTGGCCGTGGGCAACGCCCGTCGAACCGCGTCGGCAGAGTAATCGTACAATTTGCAATATTCTTGTACTGTACCGCTCCAATAAGGACTGTCGGGTTCGTTCCACAGTTCCCAATACCAGCTTTCCACTTCTTTTTTGCCATATCGTTCAACGGAATGTTTGACCCATTGATACACTAACTCGGCCCATTTTTTATAGTCTTTGGGTGGGTATGTCCAACCCGTGTAGATAGTATTGTAAGGTTGTCCGGGCACCCAATTGTGGCGATAGGGCTGCGGTTTGGTCGAAAGCGCCTCGGGCATAAAGCCGATTTGGGCAAGCGGTTTCATGCCGCGCTCGATGTACGTATCGAAGATTTTATCCACAATCGTCCAATCGTATTTTGGATTTCCCTGCGCGTCTTCGGTGTAGGCATTGGTTGAACCCCACTTCAGGGCGGGTGTTCCGTCGCCCGTAGTGAGTAGGTTGTGAGCACGTACATACACAGGGACTGGGCTAAGTGCCGAAATTTCAGACAGCAGTTTTTTACCATCTTTCATATAGGTATAATTAGGCTCGTCGTACCCAAACCACGCCCAAGCAGGCTGCATTGAAGCAATTTCTTTGCTGAAATCAACTGTC
The DNA here is from genome assembly GCA_044228585.1 of Runella sp. Lineage (GTDB taxonomy): Bacteria > Bacteroidota > Bacteroidia > Cytophagales > Spirosomataceae > Runella. The sequence continues at coordinate 838 of JBGAUP010000109.1, forward strand.
AAAGTGGCTTTCTGCCCCCAAGTACTCCATGAGTACAAGCATAAAATGAGAATACTGATAAGAGGTAGATTTTTCATTTTTTGAGCAATAAAAAGTACAAATTGTAACTTGGGCTCTGTCAACTTGGCAAACACATTTATTTCTAATAAGAAGGATTCCTTAAACTTTACTACCCGAATTTTGTTTTTCCAAGAAAAGGCCGCAACAAGCAGCCTTTTTTTTGACTATTTTTGCGAATTCTTACACACATATATCGCTCTGATCATCGGATGAAAATCAGTCTTCACCAACAAGAATCCTTCGAGCGCCGTCACCACGGCCAAAGCCCCAAAGATTTACAAGAAATGCTAAAAACTGTCGGTGTCAGTACACTCGACGAGTTGATTGAGCAAACCGTTCCAGCCGCTATCCGTCTGGCACAACCGTTAAATTTACCCGCCCCTAAGTCAGAGTTTGACTATTTAAGCGATTTGAAAAAAGTAGCGCGCCAAAACCGCATTGCTCAATCGTACATCGGAACGGGCTATTACGATACAATTGTCCCCAACGTGATTTTGCGTAATATTTTGGAAAACCCCGCTTGGTACACGGCCTACACGCCTTATCAGGCCGAAATCGCACAGGGGCGTTTGGAGATGTTGCTTAACTTCCAAACCGCCGTTATTGATTTGACGGGCATGGAAATAGCCAACGCGTCGTTGTTGGACGAAGCAACGGCTGCTGCCGAAGCCATGACGATGTTGCACAGCTTACGGCCTGCGGCCAAGAAGAAAGCAGAGACGTTTTTTGTATCAGACCGTTGTCATCCACAGACGATTGACTTGATTTATACGCGTGCTACTCCGCTGAATATCAATGTGGTGGTAGGTGACCATTCCAAAGTGGATTTGACCGACCCCGCCATTTTTGGGGTATTGGTACAATATCCTGCCACCGACGGCGAGGTCATTGATTATACTGATTTTATTGCCGCCGCCCACGAACTCAACGTATTTGTGGCCGTAGCTGCCGATTTGTTGAGTCTTACATTGCTCAAAGCACCAGGCGAAATGGGCGCTGATGTGGTGGTAGGTTCGGCCCAACGTTTTGGTGTTCCGATGGGTTTTGGTGGGCCACATGCCGCATTTTTTGCAACAAAAGATGCCTTCAAACGTCAAATTCCAGGGCGCATTATTGGAGTATCTATTGATGCTGAAGGCAATCGTGCATTGCGAATGGCCTTACAAACCCGC
>JBGAUP010000109.1:2075-17309 GCA_044228585.1 Runella sp.
GAGCAGCATATTCGTCGCGAAAAGGCTACGTCCAATATCTGTACTGCTCAAGTTTTGCTTTCTGTAATGGCCGCTTCTTATGCCGTATATCATGGCCCCGAAGGCTTAAAAAGCATTGCTGCTAAGATTCATGGCTTGACCAAAGCTTTTGCCGAATCAATCACCCAAATGGGTTATGAAGTACAGACCCAGAACTATTTTGATACCGTTACAGTACAAATCGGCAATGCCGAAAATTTACAAGAAGAAGCCCTAAAACGGGGTATCAATTTACGCTATAATGCCAATGGCAGCGTGGGGGTTTCTTTTGATGAAGCAAAATCTTTTGGTGACTTGATTGGCCTCTTGGATCTGTTTGCGACGGCTTCGGGCGAAGGTATCGAAATGAGCGTACCCAATGAAGTAGAAGTGTCATTCCCCGAAAACTTAGCACGTCAGTCGGAGTATTTGACCCATCCTGTGTTTAGTACCTATCATACCGAACACGATATGCTTCGTTATTTGAAGTCATTGGAAAACAAAGACTTATCTTTGGTTCATTCCATGATTTCGTTGGGAAGCTGTACCATGAAACTCAACGCGACTGCCGAGATGATTCCCGTGACGTGGCCTGAGTTTGGTAAAATGCACCCGTTTGCTCCTGCCAACCAAACGGCGGGGTATCAATTGTTATTCAAGCACTTAAATGATTGGCTGTGTGAAATTACGGGTTTTGCGGCCATGTCGCTTCAACCTAATTCTGGTGCGCAAGGCGAATACGCGGGCTTGATGGTGATTCGAGCTTATCACGAAGCCCGTGGAGATAGCCACCGCAATATTGCCCTGATTCCGTCGTCGGCACATGGTACAAACCCCGCCTCGGCTGTGATGGCGGGGATGAAAGTGGTGGTGACCAAATGCGACGAACGCGGAAATATTGACGTAGCCGACTTGAAAGCCAAAGCAGAACAGTACAGCAACGAATTGGCCTGTTTGATGGTGACTTATCCTTCTACGCACGGGGTGTTTGAAGAAAGTATTATTGAAATTTGCGAAGTTATCCACAGTCACGGTGGACAAGTATATATGGATGGTGCAAACATGAACGCTCAAGTAGGCTTGACCAGCCCTGCTACCATTGGTGCAGACGTTTGTCACCTCAATTTACACAAAACCTTCTGTATTCCTCACGGTGGCGGTGGTCCAGGTATGGGTCCTATCGGTGTAGCGGCTCATTTGGTACCCTATTTGCCAGGACACGTTAACAGCCCCCTTGCCCCCAATGGGGGAACAATTGATACCCCCATTGGGGGCAAGGGGGCTGTGTCTGCCGCTCCCTACGGCTCGGCCAGTATTCTCACTATTTCTCACGCTTACATTGCCATGATGGGAGGTGAAGGGCTAACTAATGCTACCAAAATGGCTATTCTAAATGCCAATTATATTAAGCAACGCTTGTCGGGTGAAGGTCAATTTGAAATTCTATACACGGGAACAAACGGACGTTGTGCCCACGAAATGATTGTAGATTGCCGCCTGTTCAAAGCCGTAGGAGTAGAAGCCGAAGATTTGGCAAAACGCTTAATGGATTATGGTTTTCACGCACCAACGCTTTCGTTTCCAGTAGCAGGAACGTTGATGATTGAGCCTACGGAGTCAGAATCTAAGGCAGAATTAGATCGTTTTTGTGATGCACTTCTCAGCATTCGGGCCGAAATCCGAGAAGTAGAAGAAGGTATAGCCGACAAAGTCAATAACGTGCTAAAAAATGCTCCTCACACTGCCCGTGTAGTATTGACCGAAAACTGGGAGCGTCCTTACAGTCGCGAAAAAGCGGTTTTCCCAATGCCACATTTGCGCTTCAATAAGTTTTGGCCGAGCGTAAGCCGCATTGATTCGGCTTATGGTGATCGTAACTTGGTTTGTGCTTGCTTGCCCACAGAAGAATACGCGCAAGAAGAAATTTGATGGTTAATTCAAAGTATAAACTTAGCTTGAACATAGATGCCAACTCCCCGATAACTTGTCTGCTTATCGGGGAGTTTTATTTCAAAGTCATAAGAAGGCTGGCTATTCTGATTTCAATGACTTTACTGGATTCACCAATGCGGCTTTGATGCTTTGGGTACTGATAGTGGCAAGGGCAATAACCAGCACTAAGGCCCCCGCCGCCGCAAACATCCACCAGCTCATTTCGATTTTAAAGGCGAAGTTATTCAGCCAGTTGTGCATGATATAATAAGTAATCGGCCACGCAATGAGGTTGGCAATGACAACCCATAGCACAAATTGCTTCGAAATAGTAAAGACAATTTCTGTTAGCGATGCGCCTAATATCTTTCGAATGCCGATTTCTTTGGTGCGTTACTCAGCCACCAAAACAGCCAAGCCAAACAACCCCAAACAGGCAATGAAGATGGCCAAAAACGAAAAAACAGTGGTGATGACACTGACTTTGCGTTCCGTTTCATACAGACGAGTCAAATTTTGGTCTAAAAAATTATAGCGGCATTTTTCCTCTTGGGTAAACGTGTGCCAAGTGTCTTCGATGTATCTGAGCGTTGCGGAGGCATTGTCGGGATGAATACGAATATTTAAAATGCTCGAAGCCTGCCGTACGGCACTCAAATGAAAGACCAATGGGCGAATTTCCTTATGCAATGATTCGTAATTAAAATCCTTTACCACGCCTACAATAGTGTAGGTTTTTGAGCCTTCCTCATTGCTGACTTTGGTAATGGTTTTGTTGAGCACGTCAACAGTGGGGCACTCTTTTAAAGCAGCTTCATTAATAATAACGGCAGTGCTGTCGGTCGAAAATCCATTTGAAAAAAATCGCCCCTGCGTTAATTTCAGGTCAAAGGTTTTGGCAAAATCATAATCTACATCCAGGAATTGAAAGGAAATCAGATCCGTCCCTGAATGTTTGTTAAACAAATAGCCATTTCCCGGAATACCAGGCGCAAACATAAGCGAAGCATTAGTAACGGCTATAATTTTAGGGTTTTTCAACAATTCCTGTTTGAATACCTTTATTTTGTCTCCCAGAACGGTAGCATTATCAATGGAAAGCAGGTGTTCTTTTGAAAAACCAAGATCTTTATGTTGGATGTAGCTTAGCTGACTGCGAATGACAATCATGCCGATGATGAGCGAGATTGAAATGGCGAATTGAGTAATGACGAGTACATTTTGTAACCACAACTTACGTTTTTTAATCCCAGATTTTAAAATTTCAATGGGTTTGAACGCCGAAAGGACAAAAGCTGGATAGCTGCCTGCCAGAAAGCCCACGGCCAGCGTAAAGAAAATAAGTAAAGGAATCGTATAAATATTTTTGGAAAAATCAAGTGTAATATGCCTGTTGGTGAGGGCATTAAATTGCGGCAGTATAAGCTGTACTATAATGATGGAAAAAAGGACGGCAATGGTGGTCATCAGCACCGATTCGCTGATAAATTGACCGATGATGGCTGCTCTTTTGGAACCGAGGGCTTTTTTGATGCCAACCTCTTTAGCGCGTTTTTCGGAGCGGGCAGTGCTCAGATTCATGAAGTTAATGCAGGCAATCAGCAAAATAAACGATGCTACAAATCCGAAAATGTACACGTAGGTCACGTCGCTGGTCTTGAGGTCACCCCATTCTGTATTGCTGTCAATGCCATACTTGGTTTTGGAGTACAGGTAAATGGAAGTCAAAGGTTGCAGATGAAAATCATAGGCGTTGCCTTTGGCCAAAAACTTCTCCATGGAAATTCCAAGAATCTTTGCCGCCTGCGGACCCACGTAATCTTTTACCGTCTTTTTCATTTTCAACGTCAGCGCATTCGGATCGGCTCCTTTTTTTAAGACGAGATAGGTCGTATAATGAAGGTTAAGCCAGTAGTTGGTGTTGGCCTCAGGATATGTAGACATCGACAAAAGAAATTCACAACTGAAATGAGTTTTCGGTGGGAAATCCTGCATTACTCCTGTAATTAAAAACGACCGCCTCCCATCAACGAGGAACGATTTACCAACGGGATTTTCGTTGCCGAAATACCGTTTCGCTACCGTTTCAGTCAAAACAATACTATTGGGTTTGGTTAATGCCGCCTGCGGATTGCCGTATAGAAAAGGAAAAGAAAAAATGGAGAAATAGGAGGAATCAACAGTATAGACGTGGCGCTCTCGGAAGGTTTTATCTTTGTATCGAAAATTATAGGTACCAAAATAACCAACACGTGTATAAGCCTGAACTTCAGGAAAATCCTTTACCAGAGTAGGGCCCAGCGGGGCTGTGGATTTGGAACTGTTGGTCTCCTTACCGTTAATATTTGAATGAACATACACTCGATAAATCTGAGCGGCGTTTTTATGAAAAGAATCATAACTCAGTTCGTTGAAAATAAACAACGACAATAAGATAAAACAGGAAATGCCCAGCGCCAGTCCCAGAATGTTTATCAAGGAAAAAACCTTATTGTTTAACAGGCTTCTAAAAGCGATTTTGAAATAACTTCGTAACATAAATTTACTGGAAAAAAGGAACACGGAAAAAGGGAGAACGGAATAAGAAATTAAGGAACAGGTACGTTTTTCGTTCTTACCTTCCTCCTCTGTCCCATTCCTACTCCGTTTTTAATGACTTTACTGGATTCACCAATGCGGCTTTGATGCTGTGAAAACTAATGGTAATCAAGGCAACAGCCACCGCTAAAAGCCCTGCTGCTACAAAAATCCACCATTGAATCTCAACACGATAGGCAAAATCAGCGAGCCATTTATCTAAGAAATAATAAGCAATAGGACTGGCAATCAAGATGGCAACGAAGATAAGTTGGAGAAAATCTTTAGATAATAGCGTAACAACACTCTCGACGCTTGCCCCTAATACCTTACGAATACCGATTTCTTTGGTGCGTTGGCGTACAACAAAGGCAATCATACCGAACAAGCCGAAGCAGGAGAGAAAAATAGCTACCCCTGCAAAAAGCCCTATAAGTGAAGCAAAACGACTTTCTTCTTGATAAGTATCGGCAATGCTTTCATCTAAAAAACGATGTTCAAAAACTTTTTCTGGAAAAAATTCTTGCCACGTTTTTTCAATAAAAGCCAACGTTTCGGGCGTGTTTTGACCCGTAATTTTGACCGCAAACTGCGAAAATGTCCCCGGGCTTACTTCCATCAACAAAGGTGTCAGGCCCGTACGGAGGCTTTCGGTATGAAAATCATTTACTACGCCCACCACTTTCCCTTTTTTACCTCCTCGTTGGATGTTCTGCCCAATCGCCCGATTGGGTGTTCCAAAATTTAGGGCTTTTACAGCCTGCTCGTTGATGATGAAACCTTCGATATGGTCAGTTCCGTAAGCCTTATCGAAATCACGCCCTGCTACGATTTTCAAATCAAAGGCTTTGATAAAATCATAATCTACCGAAACGGCAGGGAGTACTACCCCATCTTCTATTCGGATTTTATCGGTAGCTACGGGGTGGCGCGCATTGCCCATGCCTGGCAAGTTGGAAGCCAGCGTTACAGCCTTCACCTGTGGATTTTGTAACAATTTTTCCTCAAAAGCATTGGTCTTATTCCGAAGCTGTTGGTCGCCTGGCGAAAACAAATTGTTCATGTTTTGGCTGAACAGGGGTATCGCCAAGGTCATGTCGCGGTTGAAGCCCAACGGTCTATTTTTCAAAAAGTCAATCTGACTTAACACAATACCAGCCCCCACCAATAGAGCCACGGCTACCGTAAATTGCAAGGTAATCAGGCTTTTGGTGAGCCAATTGCCTCCTTTGCCACGCCCCGTGGCAGCGCCTCTAAAAATATCAACGGACTTAAAACGAGAAGCAAAAAAGGCAGGGTAAATGCCTGCTAATAAACAGGCCATCACAAAAACGCCAAAAAACAAGAGCAGCATTTCTATATTTTGACCAAAAGAGAAGTTGGGTCGTCGGCCAAAAAACGTTTCCATTTGACCTAAAAACTGCTGAGTAAGCAGCAAAGCCAACAAAAAAGCAGGAAGCCCCAGCATAAACGTCTCGGCCAACAATTGCCCGACAATTTGCCAAGATTGTGACCCAAGGGCTTTCCGTACGCCCACCTCTTTGGCGCGGCTCAACTGAGATGCCGTGCTAAGATTGACAAAATTGACAATGGCAATGGCCAAAATAAGAAGGCCAATCAGTGCAAATAGCTGTAAGAAAGCGGGATTGGCAGGCGGAACGGCCTCGTCTTGTGAGGTTGATTTTAGGTGTATATCCTGTACGGGAAAAAGCGCAAAATTTTGTTTATCACGCATTTCCTTCATGCCGTTTTTCATCACAAACTCCTTGAATCGGGCATTGACAGACGCGGATTTTGACCCTTTTTTCAATAATACATAGGTGTGAGCGTAGGAGGCCATTTTGTTGGCTTCAAGCACATTCAAAATACCTTCGCGTGCAAAATCGGGTTCAACATCGGGGATATTCCGAAAAGGAGCGAGAAAATCGAACGTAAAGTGTGCGTTCTCAGGCATGGCACGTACCACTCCCCCCACCGTAAAAGGTCCTCGGTTGGCCAATAGTAATTGTTTGCCCACGCAATCCTCTTTTCCAAAGAAACGCAAGGCTGTTTCGTCAGTCAAAACCACCGAAAATGGGGTGTGCAAGGCCAAGTCAGGATTACCCTGTAAGGTTTCAAACCCAAAAACTTGCATCGTTGTCGAGTCAGCAAAAAAAGCGTTCTCTGCTTCAAAATCGCGGTCTTTACCCGCGATACGCACGCTGATGCTTCGGGGATACAGGCGGGTCGTTTGTTCTATTTCAGGAAAATAAGAACTAAGCAACGGGGCAAAAGGAGCAGGCGTACGAGTGAGTGTAAAAGCACTTCCTGTAAAATTGACTTCGTAATTCATCCGATAAAGTCGGTCAACCGTAGGATAGTGTTGGTCGTAAGAGTGCTCAAAACGATACCAAATGAAGGTTAAAAAACAGAACGTCAATCCTATGGCCAATCCAGCGAAATTGACAAAGGAAAAGAGTTTGTTTTTGCTGATTTGTCGAAAAGCGATATTGATGTAGTTTCTTAGCATAGTAGCTCTTTAAGCCTGATGGGGCTATTCCGTTTTTAAACTTTTTATAGGATTTATCAAAGCGGCCTTCACCGACTGGAAAGAAACCGTGGCAATAGCGATAAATACCGCGACAAGGGCGGCTACCACAAATACCCACCATTCGATTTCGATACGATAGACGAAATTGTTGAGCCATATATATACTGCATACCAAGCCACAGGAACAGCCAAAAGGATAGAAATAATCACCAGTCGGATAAAATCTTTGGAAAGCAACGCCGTGATACTCAACACCGAAGCCCCCAGTACTTTTCGGATACCAATTTCTTTGGTGCGCTGTTGGATGATATAAACGGCTAATCCTAATAACCCCATGCAAGCAATAAAAATGGCAAGCAACGCAAACACCCCAAAAATCTGTTGAGAAACTTGCTCCGACTGATACAAGGCATTCCAATCGGCATCTAAAAACGAGTAATGAAAGGGTTGGTCGGGCAAGTACCGCTTCCATACTTGACTCACCTGAGCAATAATGGCTTGCGGGTTTTGCGATTCAACTTTAAGTACCAATTCGTTGTTTGCCTGTCCAAATAGGCGGTCATTAAGTAAAAACAAGGGGGCAATTTTATCGCGTAATGAGCTGATATGAAAGTTTTTGACCACGCCAATTACTTTATGAAACACAGGAGAGCCGTTGCGTTGCGCAAAATTGTCGGGCGTAATGACGGTTTTTCCGATGGGGTCTTTCAGCCCTAACTCTCGCACGGCCTCTTCGTTGAGAATGACCGACAGCGAATCGTTAAAGTTTTTATCAAAAGAACGCCCCGCCAAGAGCGTTATCTTCATCGCTTCTAAGTAGTGTTCATCCACTACCGCCCCTCGACCTGTCACGGTTTCGTTTTCGCCGTCTTTTCGGAAAGTTACCCCAAAGTAGCCTGCCTGTTTGTTGGCAGGGGAAGTACTGGCACTCGCCACGCTCACGATGCCCGAAATCGCTCGAATTTCTTCCTTAAACGTCTTTGTTTTGTCGGCCAAAAATCCTGCACCTTGCACATGAATCACCGCTTCTTTACTAAAACCTAAGTCTTTGGTTTGGATATAGTTGAGTTGCCGATACACAATAATTGTACTGACAATCAAAATGATAGAAATCGCAAATTGAAACACCACCAATCCATCGCGCAGTAAGTGTCCTTGCTGGGTGGTTGAAAATTTCCCTTTCAATACTTTGATAGGTTCAAACGAGGAAAGCACTCCCGCCGGGTACAACCCCGCTATAATTCCAATGGCAACTGCCAATAGAATCAGTCCAGGAAAGGTGTACCAGTGTAAGAAAGGAAAAAGCGAAAGTGATTTGCCCGAAAGATTGTTGAAAAAAGGAAGGGAAAGCATCACTACTACCAACGCTGTAACAAAACTAAACAAACTTACTAAGATGGATTCTGTCAAAAATTGTGCAGCTAATTGGGGTTGGGTAGAACCCAGGGTTTTGCGAATTCCCACTTCTTTGGCACGCTCTGCCGAGCGCGCGGTGGCCAAGTTGATAAAATTGATGCAAGCAATGACCAGAATAAACACGGCAATGACCGAAAATATATACACCAACGTGCGACTTCCGTTGGCCTGAAACTCGGCTTCTAATTGCGAATCCAAGTGAATATTTTGGACTGGTTGTAAGAAATAAAAATAACCATTTCCTGCTTTTAGATACTCTTTAAAAGATACCCCAAAATTGCGTTCGACCTCTCCCGCTGCGTACTTTTCTACTATGGCAGGTAGTTTTGCCTCTACGGCAGCGGCCTGTGTATGAGGCTTCAGCAGTAGATAGGTATGCGCCATAAAGCTAATGTGATTCAGCTGTTGGGCGGGCTGAAAGCCTGTGGTTGACGCTAAAAAGTCGAAAGTAAAGTGGGTATTGTCAGGCAAATCGGCACATACACCCGTCACTTCCAATTTGGGACCTTGCACTACTTCTATTACTTTTCCAATAGGATTGGCTTTTCCAAATAACCGCTGGGCGGTTTGTTGGGTTATCACGACCGTATTGGGGCGGTTCAGTGCTTTTTGAAGCTGACCTGCCATCATTTGAATATCAAAAACCTCAAAAAAGGTAGAATCGGCAAAAAGAAATCGTTTTTCTTCCCTCACCTGATTATCCACACGAAGTAAAGTAGCCCCGTCTCCACCAAAATTGAGGATACGTGTCGTTTGCTCTATTTCAGGAATTTCTTTCTTCACCGACTGGGCATACGATGGAGGGATAATCGCATATTTGGTGCTTCTATTAGGGTATTTTCGTTCCAACGCCATGCGGTAGATACGTTCTCCGTGTGGCCAAAAACGGTCGTAACTGAGTTCGTCAGTGACATACAAGACAATCAATAGACAACAGGCCATCCCGATGGATAATCCTATCACATTGATGAAGGTATTCACTTTGTATTTTGTCAGGTTGCGAAGAGCTATTTTGAGGTAGGTTTTGACCATGACTGACAGGAGATTAAGATAAGACTTCCTCAAAATAGCTCAAACCTTGTACCAGAAACAAAATGGATTGATTATCAGTAAATTATGCATGTATCTGGTAGTATAATTGTACGGAATCGGACACCTTTTGTTCGTAGGCGGACAATCTATTTAAATTATTCTGATTTCAGCGAATTGATCGGGTTCATCAAAGCGGCTTTGATAGATTGATAACTTATAGTAAATAAAGCGATTAGTACCGTGATACCGCCCGCTATCACAAATATCCAACCAGAAATCTGGGTACGGAAAGCAAAATCTTTGAGCCAACTGCTCATGGTATAATATGCCAACGGGGCAGCAATGACGAAAGCAATCAGTACCAATTTTAAAAAGTCTTTTGACAAAAGCTGCACGATACTCCAAATGCTGGCACCAAGCACTTTTCTGACCCCAATTTCTTTGGTACGTTGCTCAGCGATATAGGTGATTAGCCCAAATAGACCCAAACATGCTATCAAAACCGTAAGTGCGGCAAAAATCAAGGCCACCTTGCCAATTCGCTGTTCGGCTCGGTACATTTCATCGAACGACTCGTCCAAAAAATGATAATTGAAAGGCATTTCTGGGGCCAGTTGCTTCCATTTGGCTTCGATTTGGTTAATAAGATGAGGAGTATTATGGGTATTTATTTTGAAGGCTGTTACCCACGCACTGCGCCCGAAGCGAAAACACAACGGCCCTACATTTTCGCGCAGCGAAGAAAAATGAAAGTTTTTGACAACTCCTACTACCGTTAGGGTGATGGTTTGTTTACTGTCGTTCCCATCACTTGTATAAAGTTGTTTACCGATGGGATTACCAGTTCCCAAGATTTTAGCCGTTTCTTCATTGATGATAATTGCCGAAGAATCGGTACCAAAGGCTTTTGAAAAGTTACGTCCCTTAATGAGTTCTATTCCTAACGTAGGTATATAATCCTCATCAATGGTCCAAACCTGCATATTAAAGCCATTTTTAGCGTCCATGACGGTTTCTTTTGAGAAGGTGTTATCATTTCTCGAAGAATTGGCCACGGGCAAATACCCCGCAAAGGTGGCACTTTTTACGCCGGCCATTTTTTTGACTTCTTCTTTGAAAACATCGTTGTTGTCGCGCAACGAGGAAGTGCCAGTCACTACCAACACTTGGTCTTTGGAGAAACCTAAGTTTTTGCTTTGGATATAGTTGAGCTGTTTGTAAATGATAAAAGTCGAGATGACTAACACCAAGGAAGTAACAAACTGAAACGTAACCAAGGCATTGCGAAAACTACTCTGCTTAAAACTGGCGTTAAGTTTACTTTTCAACACCTCAATTGGCTTGAAAGAAGACAAAAAGAAAGAAGGATAATAACCCGCCAACAGACCCACCAACAAGGGCAAAACCAATAAAAAAGGTAAATACTGGGGTTGAAAGAGGGTTTTGAACGTAAATTCTTTCCCTGCTACCTCATTAAAATAAGGAATCAGAAGAATGGTGAAAAGCAATGCTAACCCAAAAGCCAAATAACTTGTAAGGGTAGATTCGGCCATAAATTGCGTAATAAGGCTCTGGCGTGGTGTACCCATCACTTTCCGAATTCCTACTTCTTTGGCACGATTGGCCGAGCGTGCAGTGCTGAGATTCATGAAATTGATGCAAGCAATGAGCAGTAAAAACAAAGCTACTATCGAAAAAATATAGACGTATTGGATGTTACCATGGGTGTCTAATTCATAAATTCTGTCGGATTTTAGATAAATATCAAGTAAAGGAATAAGCGAGTATATGAGGTAATTGCCCGTTTTTCTGAAATCATCCATGCTATTGATTTGCATAAATTGTTTAGCTTGAGGCAATACATATTTATCAATTACTACATCAAACTTTTTTTCAAATTGTTTATAGTCAACTCCTTCTTTCAGTTTGATGTACGTGTGGAAATTATGACTGAGAAAACTCCCGAAATTGTAATCCGTAATATTTTGAAAAGGAAAAATGAGGTTTGTCCGAAAGTGAGAATTGATGGGCATATCTTCAAAAACTGCCGAGACTTTATAGGAAGCCGTATTTTGTACCCCAATGCGGAGGGTTTGACCCAAAGCGGGCGCATTGCCAAAGTATTTTTGGGCGGCAGTCTTACTGATAGCAATCGTGTTTGGTTCGGTCAGGGCGGTTTTGGGATTTCCTTCGATAACTTTCAACGAGAATACGTCGAAGAAAGTAGAATCGGCATGAAAGCAATTGTTTTCTACTAAAAATTCGTTGCCCTTTTTGATAAACCTTCGGCTATTGTTGGCATAGAGCCTTACATACTGCTCTATTTCGGCATAATCTTTTTTGAGAGTTGGGCCAAACGGGTCGGAACTGACGGCCAGCTTCATTTCGGCACCGCCAAATTTTATGCCTGAATTAATACGATAAATGCGGTCGGCATCGGCAAAATGTCGGTCGTAGCTCAATTCATCCAGGACGTAGAGCGAAATCAATAAAAAACAAGTGAGTCCAATGGCCAGACCAAAAATATTGATAAAGCTATAAAGCTTGTTTTTGAGGAGATTTCTCCAAGCGATTTTGAGGTAATTAGCCACCATACCAGCCCTCCAACCCTCGAAAGAGGAGTAATTGTTCGATGTTTCCATAATTCTGTTTTCCCCGAAGTATTATTAAAATTCCCCCTTCGGGAGTTAGGGGGCTTTTATTCACTTTTCAACGCTTTCACAGGGTTCATTAAAGCCGCTTTGATCGTATGAAAACTGACGGTCAATAACGTAATCAACAAGACAAGGCCCGCCGACAACAAGAAAGTAAACGGACTCATATCGGTTTTGTACGGGAAGGGTTCCAACCACTGATTCATAAAATACCACGCAATAGGAAAGGCAATCACACACGACACTCCGACCAAATACAGAAAGCCTTTGGAAATCAGCGTAACGATGTGGCTGGTTTCGGCCCCCATCACTTTCCGAACGCTGATTTCTTTGCGGCGTTGTTCGGTTGTAAAGGCGACCAAGCCCAACAAGCCAAGGCAGGCAATCAATACTGTCAGCGAAGAAAACGCCGTAAAAATAGTGCCACGCTTTTGGTCAGCCGCAAACTGCGATTGAAAGTCCTGGTCCAGAAAATTATATTGAAACGAATGCTCGGGAAATACCTTTTTGTATGATTTTTCCAAATAGGCTAACGTGCTGGGAATATCATCAGGGCTAATTTTCACTTGTACCGAACCGTTGTTTTCACGGTACATTAAAATCAATGGTTCGATGGGATTGTATAACGATTTTTGGTGAAAATCTTTGAATACACCTACTACTTCGGCTAAGTGGGTGGTATCGCCAGCAAAGCGTATTTTCTTGCCCAAGGCATCGCTCCAGCCCATTTTTTTGAGTAGGGCTTCGTTGACAATCATTCGGCGTAACGAATCGGCTCGGTCTAATTCCGTAAAATTACGCCCTTTGCTGAGCTTGATGCCCAACGTTTTGAGATAATCTGGGTCAATACCATAAACCTCCACCCCCAAATTGACAAAACCCGTTTTGCCTTCAATTTCCATTAGGTTAAAGTTCTGTCCGTTGCTGTTAGGCGTGTACCAAGCAGAACTTGCCGAAACCACCTTCGGGTTTTTCAGAAATTCAGTTTTCATCAATTTGATTTCATTGCGCCCATCCCGATTGATAGGCGGCATATTAATCACCAACACTTGGTCTTTGCTGTATCCCAAGTCTTTGTTTTTCATAAAATTAAGTTGGTCATATACTACCCATGTGCTGATGAGCATCACCATCGAAACAGTAAACTGCAACACCACGAGTGTTTGGCGCAGCGGTGCGTTGGTAGATGCTTTGGCTAAATTCCCTTTCAGAACTACCATGGGATTGAATTTGGCGAGGTAAAAAGCAGGATAACTGCCCCCTATTAATCCCACCAACAGTACAATGCCTAAGATACTCAATAGCGTAACAGGCTGTAAGATTGTACTCAGCGTAAACGTTTTACCTGAAATATCATTAAATACAGGAAGTAAAGCTGCAATCAGAATCAGACTCAAGAAAAGTGAAACAAGGGTTAGAACGGTAGATTCGGTCAAGAACTGTGCAATCAAATGTCCTTGCATGGAACCCGACACTTTTCTCACGCCGATTTCCTTGGCGCGCCGGGCCGAACGCGCCGTAGTCAGATTCATGTAATTGATACAGGCAATCAAAATCATAAACAACGCTACCGCCGAAAACGTATAGATGTACGACATGCTCCCCAACTCTTCGGGTTCGTTGTTCAGGTCAGATTTTAAATGAATGTCGGTAATGGCTTGCGCCAGATAATTTATTTTGACATTGTACGGAGAAAAGATAGAAGCCATGTATTTGTCATACATCGGCAACAGTTTCTTTTCAAAGGCTTTGACATCTACATTTTTGTTTAGCAACACGTAGGTATAAAAGCCAAAATTTCCCCAGCTCGTACCAAAGTTTTTACCAAGACTTGCCACTGACATAAGGGCGTTAAAGCGCAGGTGTGAATTTTGGGGTACATCTTCAATGACAGCCGTGATGGTGTAAGTTTCGTTTTCGCGTCCTTGTAAGGATTTTCCCACTACATTGGCTGTTGTCTGAAAATACTTTTCTGCTACTGATTGGGTCAAGACAAGTGAATTCGGCGCTGTTAAGGCTCTTTTGGGGTCGCCAGCAATGAATTTATAAGTAAAGACATCAAACAAGTTGCTGTCGGCAAAAAAGACCTTTTCTTCAAAAAATTGGGTATCTCCTTTTTTAAATAAAGTTTTATCACCACGCCCTACAAAACGTACGGCTTGTTCTACTTCGGGATAATCTTTTTTGAGGGTTGGGGCTAATGGAAACTGGGTAACTGCTACTTTATCCGCCCGTTCGGGTTCTTTGATAGCAGCACCGATTCGGTAAATACGGTCGGCTTTTTCGTGGTAGCGGTCGTAGCTGATTAGCCCGATGGTTAGTCCTAAAATATTAAGAGCACTATAGCTCTTATCTTTCAAAAGACTTCGGACTGCAATTTTGAAATAGTTTTTAAGCATGGCTGAAAAGGCTGTACGGGTTTTGTGTTAATCATCTTCCCAAATGCTATACCTAAAAGTTAATCTACTGAAAATCAATAAATTGAAAAATGGTAAGACTAAAAAAATGTCCATAAACGGACATTTTTAGTTCATTTATGGACAATAAAAAACACATTTTGAATGACGGCACTTACTTGTATAGACGAAATGAGACCTATTCTGTTTTCAAAGATTTGACAGGATTCATTAGCGCGGCTTTAATAGCTTGGAAACTAACTGTCAGGAGTGTAATGGCCAATGCCCCGACCGCAGCGGCTGCAAAAACCCACCACGAAATATCAACTCGATAATCGTAACCTTTGAGCCAATCATTGAGGTAATGGTAGGCTATCGGGGAGGCAATCAAGCAAGAGAACACAACTAAAATCACGAAGTCTTTTGAGAGTAATTGCCAAAGATTGCTAACACTTGCTCCCAGTACCTTCCGAATCCCGATTTCTTTGGTGCGCTGCTCGGCCACAAAACTTGCCATGCCAAATAAGCCCAAACACGAAATCAAAATAGCCAATACCGAAAAATAGAACGACAGCTTACCTATGCGCTCTTCGGCCTTGAACTTATTGCCGTATTGTTGGTCAATAAATTCGTAGTCGAATGGTACATTTTGTACGTATTTTTTCCAAATACGCTCGAT
>JBGAUP010000110.1:0-17325 GCA_044228585.1 Runella sp.
AAAACGCGGGGGAAGTCCTACGCCTCATTTGGAGGAGTTGTATGTAATGGGAAAAGTGGCAGGATAGCAACTTTGCAATATACAAGATACAAAAAAGACGCTACTGATTGCAGCGTCTTTTTTGTGTCTAAACCAAATTAATGGAAACTTCTTACTTGAGAATATTGGCATCAATCACCAATTCCTTTTCCCACGTCGCCTGATTGTTTTTCACAAAGGCTTGATACTTGGGGTGGTTCTGAAAAGTAAGAATGTCGTCTTTGGTGCGGAAAGTCAAGTAGTGCATGGCATCGTATTCTGATGTACCTGCTACATTCAAGGTTTTCCCACCTGAATAAGCCACCATTTGGGGAATTTCGCGGCGCAATTGCGCAAACTCGTTCATGTGACGCTCTACGTCGGCTGCCGAAGCATCTGCTTTGAACTTAATGCAGACAATTTTTTGGATTTCTGCATTTTGGCTGGGGGTATAAGCTCCGTAAATAATGAGCATAAACACGCAAAGCCCAAAGATAGGTTTGATATATCCGATGATTTTTTTCTTGTCCATTGGTATTAATTATATTTAACGATTGCTGACTGACAATTTTGATTTTTAGAATACGCTGCAAAATTAACGAATAAATTTTAAAAATTGTACATTTTTAATAAAAAATTGTAATAATTCTGAAAAAATGTCTTTTTGCCAAATCAAATTAGGTAGCTAAGAATTGTGACAAAACAAGCTTATTTAGCTGATTTGATGGGTTTTAAGTATAATTGTACGGTTTTTACCTATTTTTTGAGTGAACTCCCCTGTTCATTCAACTTATTTTTCGGTATTCTACAAATAAAAAAGGTGCGGAATCTATTTTTAGAGCTTAATGAAGAGAATATTGCAAAAACGAATAAAACACCTAAACCAAATTATATTTGGTAAGTGTGTCTATTTTTGGGGTTTAGAAGAGAAAGGGAGGCTTACTATTTTTTCAATTCTTCTGCTTTTAATGCCGATTTTGGGAAGAGCGCGGGAAATTAAGTGGGGCTTTTGGGCACATCAGCGCATCAACCGTTTGGCGGTATTTACGCTTCCCCCCGAAATGCAAGTTTTTTTCAAAAAGCAAATTGACTATTTAACCGAAAATGCCGTCAACCCCGACAAGCGACGTTATGCGGTCGTAGGGGAAGCACCGCGGCATTATATTGATGCCGAAGCGTACGGCGATAGCGCTTTATATAAACTCCCTTTTTATTGGAGTGATGCAGTAAAACGCTACGGTGAAGACACGCTTGCCCTAAACGGAACCGTTCCGTGGGCTATTCAACAGTATAAATTTCAATTGACGGAAGCTTTCCGCCAAAAAAATGCCCGCCGTATCTTGCGCGTAGCGGCTGATTTGGGCCATTACATTGCCGATGCCAATGTGCCGCTCCATACCACTCGTAACTACAATGGACAGCTCTCTGGACAAGAAGGAATTCACGCCTTTTGGGAGTCACGGATTACCGAACTCTTTGCCGAAGAATATGACATGTTTGTCGGAGCAGCTATCTACGAAGAAAAAATCGCTTTCCGTGCTTGGCGGGCCGTTCGTCAAGCCAATGCCGCCTTGGATAGCGTGTTGCGGTTTGAGCGGGAGTTATCGCTCCGGATGAAACCCGAGCAGAAGTACGTTCTCGAAGACCGAAATGGCCTAATTGTGAAGACGTATTCAAGGGAGTTTGCGAAGCGATACCACCAAATGCTCAATCAGCAAGTAGAGCGACAAATGCGGGCTTCGGTCAAGATGGTGGGTGATTTTTGGTTTACTTGTTGGGTGGATGCGGGTCAACCTGATTTGACGGCATTAGCCTCTTTTGCGCCCGATGAGCAAGCGCAAAAAGAGGAGGAAACCGAAAAGCAGAGTTGGCTCAAACGACTCTTTCAGGTAAGGTCGGAAGGCGAAAATTAAGCTGTGCTTGAACGGTTTCCTAACGATTGAGCAATCCACGCAAAACCAATCACCAATAAACAACCGATGACGTTGAGCCACAGGAAAGCGGTCAGTTCAAACCACCAACACAGTACAACGGCGATTTCGGCGATAATAGAACCCCAAAACGTGGCCTTGCCACCGATGTTTTTGAAGTAAAATGCCACCAGAAAGATTCCCAGAATAACCCCGTAAAACAAAGAACCTAAGATATTTACGGCTTCAATCATGCTGCCCAACTTACTGGCGTATTGTGCCACAAAAATACAGAATATCCCCCAGCCAATGGTCGAGACCCGAGAAGCCATCAAATAATGAGCTTCGGAAGCATCGGTTTGGATAATGCGTTTGTAAATATCAACCACGGTGGTGGAAGCCAAGGAGTTGTAAGCGGCGGCAATAGAACCCATCGAAGCACTAAAAATGACGGCAATGAGTAGGCCAATCAACCCAATGGGCAAACGGTCTAATACAAATCGTAGAAATACGTAATTGACATCGCTTGTATCTGCCGTTGGGTTGTTCTTTTTGATGAGTTCAACCGCCTCTTTCTTGAGCGATTTTCGGGTTTCGTCCGATTCCTTGAGTTTGGCTTGCCATTGTTTTACTTCTTCTTCCTGGCCTGCTTCCATTGCTTTGGCCAAACCATTGACTGCCAACTTCTGACTACTTACCGCTATTTGGTGCTTCTCTTCAATCAATTGATAGTCAGTTGCGTATTCACTATTTTTTAGTTTGTCGGTTTCTACTTTGTTGAAAAACACAGGGGCTGGATTATATTGATAATACACGAATACCAATACGCCAACCAACAAAATCAAAAACTGCATGGGGATTTTTAGCAATCCGTTCATCATCAGTCCTAAACGACTCTGTCCGATTGATTCGCCCGTCAGATACCGTCCTACTTGCGATTGGTCGGTGCCAAAATAAGAAAGTTGCAAGAAGAAGCCCCCAATCAGCCCCGACCAAATATTGTAGCGGCTATTGGGATCAAAATGAAAATCTATGGTATTGAGGCGTCCTGCCTTGCCCGCAATTTTGAGCGCATCCACAAACCCGACATCGGCAGGGAGCAAGTGTACCACCATGTAGCCTGCGGTAAACATGGCAATCGTGACAATGAGCATTTGCTGCACGTGGGTGTGCGAAATCGCCTTAGTTCCGCCCGAAACCGTGTAAATTAACACGACCGACCCCATGATGATATTGGTCCAAGTCAGATCCCAACCCAAAATGGTGGCCAAAATAATAGAAGGGGCATAAATGGAAAGCCCCGTAGAAAGTCCGCGTGAGAGTAAAAAGAGGGCTACGGTAAACATTCGCACGCGGGCGTCGAAGCGAGTTTCGAGGTATTCGTAAGCGGTAAAAACTTTGAGTCGGTGAAAAATAGGTACGAATGTGATACTCAATACGACCATGGCGAGCGGTAATCCGAAATAAAACTGGACAAATCGCATTCCGTCGGCAAATCCTTGACCAGGAGCAGATAGAAAAGTAATGGCACTTGCCTGCGTGGCCATGACTGAAAAACATACGTGGTACCAAGGAAGTGACTGACCCGCAATAAGGTAATCGTCTATGTCTTGTTTTCCACGGCTGCGATAAACTCCGTAAATGACAATAAATCCGAGCGTTCCTATCAGAACAATCCAGTCAATAAGACTCATTAGGCGAGAGATTAAAGGTTAAAAGTTAGGGTAAATGGGAATAGATTACGCAAAATAGCGCATCATCGCATAAAACAATAATATCAGTACAAACAGTGTACCAATGACGATGGCGTACATTTGTGGCCAACTTTTGATAAAAGGAGGTAGTCCGTCGTGCTCGTTGTTGGGTTGCGGCGCTGGCATAATTGTATTGGGGGCGGCGGTTTCGCGTTTATGGGTGAATAAATTTGTTTTACAGCAAAAAAATAACCAAAATGCGTGCCGTAAAATTACGCCTAATATTCAAGCTTACTTGTATCAATACACAGAAAGTCAAAAAAGAAGATTAAACCGTAATAAACAATGCCTCAATTGCATTTTATTTGCGTTATAAACCCTTTTCACTAATTCATTGTTTCAAATGATTTTTCAAAACCAAGTAGTGATTATCACTGGCGGTTGCTCGGGTATTGGACGGGCAGCAGCGTTTCGATTTGCTCAAGAAGGAGCCAAAATTTTCTTAGCCGATTTATCCGAAAAAGCAGGGGATGACTTGGTAGAAGAATTAGAAAAAACGGGCGCCGAAGCGGCCTTTGCCCGTATTGACGTTACGGATGCGGAAGATGTAGAACGCATGGTGGCTGACTGTGTGTTGCGATTTGGCGAAATAAACGTACTTGTCAATAGTGCGGGCATTGTAGGGCCACGAGCCCGTACCGAACGCTATCCTATCGAAGAGTTCAAGAAAGTAATGGAAGTCAATGTCATGGGGCTGTTTTATTGTATGCAAGCGGTCTTACCCCATTTTTTGAGCAAAAAGAGTGGGAATATCGTTAATATTGCCTCCGTTGCGGGATTGAATGGGTTTGCCAGTCATATTGGTTATTCGGCCAGCAAACACGCCGTGGTGGGTATGACGCGCTCGGCAGCACTCGAATACGCCAAACACGGAATCCGCATCAATGCAGTTTGTCCTGCGTTTACCCTTACCCCCATGCTCGAAACCGCGATGGTCAACGACGATACCAATTATTTAGAGGCACTGCAAAATGCCATTCCAATGAAACGTTTTGGCAAGCCAGAGGAAATTGCTGATGCTATTTTGTACGCGGCTTCGTCGGCTTCTTCATTTATGACGGGGCATACCTTGGTTCTGGATGGTGGGTTGATGACTGCTTAATCTTACACTACAAATGCACCCCAATCAAACTCTTATTGAGCGTTTTTATACGGCTTTTCAGCAGAAAGATTTTCGTACGATGCAGCAATGCTATCACCCCGAGATACGATTTTCGGACCCTGTTTTCCCTAAATTGAAAGGCCCACAAGCAGGACTTATGTGGGAAATGCTCCTCACGCGGGGGAAAGACCTACAAATTACGTTTAGCAATGTGCAAGCCGACTACCGTAGTGGTAGCTGCGACTGGGAAGCTATTTACACCTTTTCAGCCACGGGGCGTTTGGTACGTAATGTTATCCACGCGGAATTTTTGTTTAGAGATGATTTAATCGCGCGCCACGACGATACTTTCAGTTTTTACCAGTGGTCTTCTCAAGCTTTGGGAATCACGGGAAAATTGTTTGGTTGGAGCCGCTTTTTGGAAGAAAAAGTACAGGCGCAGGCGGCTGCGGGACTGGAAAAGTTTATTCAAAAGCGTGGTGAGTAGCTTCGGTTGTTGCTATTGGGCGAATTTATCGGGGCAATACTTCTTCTCGTATTCATTAATTCTGCCAAATAGAGCCCTTCGGGAGTTAAGATGAGCGAAACTTTATGACCTACTTCCGTTACTTTTCCGTCGAAAGTACCAGGAATCCATTTGGGCATTTCTGTTACCGCTTTCAAAAGGGCTTTTCTGTGTTCAGTATCTTCTACCTTGAAGGAAGAGACCCGCGCAATGCTATCGGGGCCGATGAGGAGGTTCATTTCCATAAACACCCAACCAGCCATATTCCCCTTTAAAGTAGCTGGCCATTTGTCCCGAAAATACCGCTGTAAGTCATACGCACCGTTTTTATACACTGGCTCGGTTTTGAAGGGAAAGTAAGAAGCCACATTGCCCAAAGAATCATAACAAAAGCCCTCTTTTCGGTAGCCATTTCGGTATTTTTCTTTTCGCTTTAGTGTGCCATCGGGATAATAAACCATAAAAATTCCATTGGGCAGGTTGTCTCGGTAATCAGACTTCCAGTAAAGGCTACCATCTGGATAGAAAACCTGTTCATATCCGTGCTTTAATTCGTCTCGAAAATTTGTTTCACTCCGTAATATCCCCGATTTATCAATGATTTTTACGGTAGCAAAGCGTTTTTTCTTGTCGTGAAAGGTGACGACTTGGTCGTATGAGCTTAATACTTGACGAGTGTCAGTACGCCATAGTTTATCTTTTTGCGCCCATACCGCCGTTTCTGCCAATAAAAGAAAGAAGAACAGAAAGATGATTCTCATGGCTTGATGTGACTTGCTGCCAGTACAACAAAGCCTTAATTTGTTTTGTTCATCTCGATCGAAGACACCACCACATAATTGTCATTACGGGTAATGCCATAGAGTACAAATTTATCTTTTTTACTGCGGTCAAAGGCAAACCCTTGTCCCTCGCTCGGCGTTGGAATGGCTTTGATGAACTGCAAAATAGGGCCTCGGTCTGGCAGTTTGAGAACGTACAATTCGGGCTTGTCGTGACCTGTACAATAAAGTAGTCCGTCTTTCCCCCACGCGCCTCCTGAGGTACTTTTAGTCGCGAAAGATTCCAAAACTTTTGGAGGGAATGCCCACGATTGGACTTGTTGCCACTGCATATTGAATTGAACCAACGTAGTCCAACGATTGTCGCGGCCACCGTCAGAATTTTTGTCGGAATAATTGGCAAAAGCTACCCACCAAGAACCTTGGTGCAAATCTATCCAAGTAGCCGAACCTGGAAAAAGCCCAAAACTATGGGAATCGAGGTGGCGAAGGGATGTGGTTTCAAATATCTCTATCGAACTTGCCATGGGTTTATCGGGGTAGTTGGAATGAGCACAGTATAGCTTATTGCCAATCACTACACCGCTGTTGAGGTGTTTCAACAAACCTGTGGTGTCTTTCCAAGCTGTCACCTGTTTTCCGTCGGTTTTGGTGTGTTTGGTGATAGACGTGTTGTTGATAACGTAAAAATGGGTGGCATCCACGGCCACTCCTTGCTTTACCTCCGCCAGTTGAAAACGCTTCATTTCGTTGGCTTGCTGCGCTTGGACAGAAAGCGCAAGGAAGATAGAAAGGTAACAATACTTCACTAAATGAGTCATAAATAATGGGGAATCGTAGAATGGATTTGTTTTTTCTTGGTGCTTAGTTATTTCAGTAAATTTAAAAGTAATTTTAGTGATTTTTGAACTTATCATGTCAAATCAAACGCTAATTTTTGTCATCCCTCCATGAACATGGCTCACTACCTCCGCTCCTTTGTTTTCTTTTTTGCTTGCGTATTCGTTGGTTTTTCGGGACAAGCCCAAAATGCTTCCTTGGCTGATGTTGCCTTTATGAAAGGGCATTGGTTAGGAACGTTTAACGGAGGTCCCATCGAAGCATTTTGGGCCGCGCCTGCGGGCGACAACCTCACGGGGTTTATGCGCATGATGCGCGACAATAAAGTGACCATGTACGAAATGCTGGTTTTTGAACAAACCGAGCAAGGGCCCATCGTACTGGTTAAGCACTTTAAACCAGGACTGATTGCCGTAGAAGAAAAAGAAGTATCAGACCGCTACCGCTTTATTGAAGCAAAAAAAGACCAAGCCCTTTTTGAAAAACAAGATGGGTCGGTCCGGATTATCTATGAAAAACGCAGTGAAAACCAATTGGTGATTCAACGCGGCAATCAGAAAGAAGGAAAATGGGTATTTGCGGATTTGTTTGTGTTTAATCGTGTGCCTTAGATAATTTTTTTAACTATAAAATCCATCTAAAGTGTGTTTAAGCTTATCATCCCTGATGATGGCTCTGTGATGTTTAGAAAAGCCATTAGATTGACCTTACAAGCCCCACCCGACACACGTGCCGCTTTATTTGAGAAATTGGTAGAATACATCCAGAAAAATGCTGTTTATGAAGATATTAATAAGTCTTGGATGTGTTATTTACACACTGGTACTGACGGTTCACGTATATTTCGGGGCGGAATTGGCTTTTCGCTTGTCATAGATCTCCAGGGCAGGCTCTGGCGTGCCGCTACGGTCGAAGATTTTGAAACTACCTACACCCTTACCGCAACTTCCTGTGAAATAGATACCATGACCCCTATCTACGCTATGATGCGTGAATATGTTGCTTCCTATTATTTGAATGAAGAAATGTAGTTTCCTTGTGTAAATAAAGTACCAAAAGGCTCAAAAGGAAGTAAAAACGTGCATGAATGTAATGGGTAGTTGACAATGCTATAAATTGGCTTGGCGCTTGCCGTGTTACAAACATTCTGTTTCTTTTTTGTACGGGGAATCCTTCGGAAGACCCCGTACAACTGGGGGCTTTTTGTTTTTAACGATGTTGGTCAATTAGAATTACGTTTCCGTCTGGGTCTGTCAACATAAGATTTGCAGGTCCTGAGGTGTTTTCGTCAGCTTCGCTTGTTAAGCTAAGTCCGTTGCTTTTTAGTTGTTGTTGAATTTTACGGATGTCGTCAAAGTTGTCAACGTTTTTTGCGTTTTCGTCCCACCCTGGATTAAATGTCAAAATGTTACCTTGAAACATTCCTTGAAAAAGTCCGATAAGAGCGTTGCCGTTTTTCATGATCACATAATGTCGTTCCATACTTCCTGCGAAAACATGAAATCCTACTTTTTCGTAAAACTCTTTTGATGTTTTAAGGTCTTTTACACTAAGACTAATTGAGAATGCTCCTAATTTCATAATGCTTTGTTTTTTGTATTTGTCAAATTATTATTTTTTGCTTGTTATGAAAAAGTGTAATTAGTTTAAAGTCAAGATGTTAGCCCATGAAAATTAAATATATGTTTTTCATTTTATTGTTCGTTTTGTCTGGTTGTTGTTTGTCTGGCTTGGTTGACTGCAACGGAAAAATGTTTAGGAAGGGTGGGATTAAATGGCTCTTTCCTTGCTGTTGGTGCTTGTCCTATTTGTCATAAGGGCTTTTTTGACCATTTTTTAGTAAAACTTTAATAATTCGTATTCTGTTGTATCGCTGTAAAAAAATAGGGTAAATGTTAATATAAAGGTTCAATGCTGTTAAAAAGGCTGTGTCAAAAAAACTCAATTTTTTGTCAATTATGAAAATTAGGGTAACAAATCCAGCAATACCTATGATATGTCGTAACTCATAGTTTCTTGTTTGCTTTTCGTATTTATACAATTCATTTATTCTATTGGATTTAACAAGTTTAATCTGAACGATATTTCTGTATCTCCTTGCAATATCGCCTGTTGTAGGTAAGTATTTTTTATAAATTTTAATGCCTATAAATTCGTAAATGGTTTGATTACGATATAATTCAAATATTTTTGGTTTGAAATAACTTTCCATTTCTATTTTTCAGATTTAGTAATTTACTATAAAACTTATTCCTAAGTATAAATAGTATTACCATATTTGACCCGTCTGCCTTTGGGGTCAAACTTTTCATGCTAAGGTTAGTGTTTTTTATCAACCTCTTCCCTTAATTACCACGAACACGTTACTCACGGCCACAACGGGGGCTGTCTATACACAATATTTGTCAATAAGCTTTTGTTCCTCTCCATTTGCTTTTGCTCGTTTAGCAATAAATTTTAAAACTGGAAATAGGATTGTAAATAATCCTGGAAGGTTCATATCGCTCATAAGCACTACGATTGCAGTATGCTTAATACTTTTGGGAATTGTATTTTTATCGGTAAGACCGTCACTGGCTAATCCGTAAATTATTCTTAGTGAATTTTCAAATCCGGTATGCCCAGGACTCAATCTGACATTGAATTTTATTTCTTTGTCTGTCGGATTGAAAAAACCATGCAATGCCATTGGTGCAACGGTATAAGATTCTCCAGGTCTTAATATTTTTGAATTATTCTTTCCGAGCTTAATGCCCAATTCACCGTCAATTGCCATAAATGTTTCCGAATAGGTCTTATGGTAATGTAATGGATTACCTCCTCCAGGCATTAATGTAATTTCAGCCTCTGTCATTTTTCCACTCGTCTCTTCGGACGTATGTAAAAATGTTACAGTATCTTTAATTATTGGGTTTACTATTGTTCTTTTCATTGCACTTATTTTTTTATGAAGTAGCTTCAAAGTTAGGATTGGCTATAACGAATTTATTTACGCCACTCCGCCGATAACAAATGCTTTTTAACCGTTTGGGGGTGGATGATATGGCGTCTGATGGGTAAGTGGTCATTGTGCTTTATCAAATAAAAAAACTTTTGCTCAAATATCCAACTTATCTGACGGGGTTTTTATTTGGTCAAAACCCGTGGTGGTTATACAACTCACTTTTTCCTCACTATCAGCGTATTACTTACGGATCGTTCGCCTTCGTGGTCAAACTTTTTGTTATCACAGGGGTAATTCACCACGCCCCTTTCGGCAATCCACATCGTGGTAGAGCCGCCGCCGTCTAAGTTAACAGCATCGCGGCAGCCGAGTTGTCTGGCTAAAAAGGTCAGTTCGGTCAGATTCAGGCCGTAGGATTTGGGGGTGCGGCCGTCTATGGTTAGGAGCAGTACTTTTTTGTCATGCGTCACGCAGGCGCAGGTTCGTGGGTGGCGGTTGTCGTTGAAAGCATTCTTGGGTAGAACTTCACTTTTGTCATCCAACATCAGTAAAGGGCCCGAAAGCAGCACATTGTCGTAAGGCAGTACATATTCCCAACCCACCGTCGGTTGCCCTTTGAGAATACGAAGGCGGTTTCGGTGCAGGACGATGGCAGCTTGGCCGTGGAAGGTAGCCTTTGTACCTACTTTGGCACGAGTAGTGTCGGTGACTTGGCCGTTGACTTTGATAAAATCAACCGAACCGCCGTTTTTTACGTCAAAAAAACCGCCATTGACTGCCACGAGAGCATTGTTTTCTTGGGCAATTTTGCTTGTAGGGCGCAATTGGCCTTTGGTTTTGTCTTTTTTATTTAACGAGTCGGCGGTAGCAATGCCCCATTTTAGGCGGCGGCTTCGGCGCGGAATTTCCAATACGTTGATGCTTTGGTTGGCGTCGAATAATTCACGGTTTTGAAAATGGATACTTTTCCACCGAATCCCCCCACCTATTTCCTGTACATTCCATTGGGCTTGGTGGAGTAGGAGGGAATCATTGGGCGTTTGGGCGGAGAGTGCAGACAGATTTAGCAGCAATAAAAAGAGAATCGGTTTCATTTTATTTCCTAATTTTGCGAATCGTTTAAAAACAAAATCAATCGAATTATTCTTCAAATATGGCAAAAGTTCCAGTTAATAAACACCAACCCGTTTATCAAATGCCCACTTCACCACTTGCGGTGAAGACCAAAAAGTTTGCGTTAGACAAAAAAGAGTACGTTCGCATCGCGTTGCGTCAGACGTGGGAGCAGCAAAAAGTCTGGACACTTGTTCCTTTAGGACTTTTACTTCTCAATGCGATTTTGAAACTTACGGGCGTATATCCTAACATTTGGATATATATTGTTGTCATTTTGGGAGCAGCATTGTACGTAGGTTTTTGGTGGGTACAGTTTACGGGTGTAACGCAGTTAGAACAATACAAGCAGTTGTTTGACAAATACTTATACGAAATTGATAGCCGTCAGATTTTGGTGAAAACCAACCCGAAAGAAGGGGGTATCATGCAGTGGGAGCAAATCAAAAGTGCCTACAAAGACAAAGATGCTTACGTTTTGGTCATGGCCCGTGGGCAGTTTTTACACTTCCCGACGTCGGTATTTAATTCGGATCATGATTTGCGACTTTTTGAGCGTATTTTGAAACAAAAAAACTTGTTGCCTGAGGCGAAAGCTTAAAAAGCGAAAAACGGATCACAGAGAACGAAATGGCGGTGGAAACACGGCCATTTTTTATTTTAGCTAAAAGCTCACCCAAAAATATTTTTAGGGAATAATGAATCAGAAAAGTACAATTTTGTTATGTTTGCATACTAAAGAATTCATTTCTTTAAAGCCTTTATTTACAAATAGTTGCAAAATTTGACTTTCGTTTAGAAAGTGTGGTATTATTCCTTGTTTAGCGAAAATATTATAAATAGGTTAATTTTTATATTTTATATTTGCCAGTATCGCGTTGAAAAACTAACCTAAATATTTTATTTTTCCTTTGATTTATCCAATAAAACAAACCTTATCCATTGATTA
This sequence comes from Runella sp., assembly GCA_044228585.1. Taxonomy (GTDB): domain Bacteria; phylum Bacteroidota; class Bacteroidia; order Cytophagales; family Spirosomataceae; genus Runella. The sequence continues at coordinate 11,918 of JBGAUP010000110.1, forward strand.
TGAGCTACTTGATAAAAGAATCTGATGGCTACCGATACATTGACGAAGGTCAAGGCGATGTATTGTTACTGTTGCACGGGCTTTTTGGCGCATTGAGCAACTGGGATGGGGTAATTTCACATTTTAGTAAGAATTATCGCATTATGATTCCTATGCTTCCCATTTATGAAATGAACCCCCGCGAGGCAGGTTTGGAAGCATTGGTAGCTTTTACGGAAGGATTTGTGGCTTCTCAAAAATTGAATGATATGACCCTCATCGGAAATTCCCTCGGTGGGCATATTGCAATTCTATATACCCTTACGCATCCTGAGCAAGTAAAACGTTTGGTATTGACGGGTAGCTCAGGACTGTTTGAAAATGGCATGGGCGGCTCTTACCCCAAACGAGGTAGTTATGAATACATCGCTGAACGGGTAGCTTATACGTTTTATGACCCTAAAGTGGCTACCAAAGAGCTGATTGATGAAGTGTTTGAAACGACATCGAGTATTCCTAAGTGCATGAGTATTGTTGGAATAGCCAAATCGGCTCAGCGAAACAACGTAGCGAAGGACTTGCATAAAATTGAAGCCCCGACGCTGTTGGTGTGGGGTTTAAATGATACCATAACGCCGCCGCACGTTGCCCATGAGTTCAACCGTTTAATTTCTAATTCTGAATTATACTTCATTGATAAATGTAGCCATGCTCCCATGATGGAGCATCCCGAACGCTTTAATGAGTTGCTTGACCAGTTTTTGGCAAAACACGCCATTGCAGAACTGGCTTAATTGATTGCTTAAATCGTTCAAAAGTCGCTAATCTTCAAGATAGCGACTTTTTTCTTGCAATTTTAAGGGCTTCTATTACTTTTACGGGGTTGAAATTATTCCAACCCCGTATGATATGACACCCGACCGACCTGCTACTCGGTATAGTTATCTCCCCCAATGGCTCGCTTGGCTCGATTTTTTGGGCTTATTTGAAAAAGACCCATTTGGAAACTCGCTGCTTATCAAACGCTTATTGATTTCTGTCATTGGCTGGTTTACGTACTGGAGGTTTACGGTGGTCAACAAAACGCAGATTGAGGGGATTGAACACTTGGAAAACCTTCCCGATCATGATGTTTTGTTCTTGTCGAATCATCAAACTTATTTTGCCGACGTCATCTCTTTTTACCATATTTTTTCGAGCGTCAAGTGGGGGTTTAAAAGTACGATTGTGCCGCCGTTGTACTTACTTGCCCCGCGGGCTCGTAGTTATTATATCGCCGCCAGTGAAACGATGAAAGCGGGTATCGTTCCTAAATTGTTTGGATTGGGGGGGGCACTCACGGTAGAGCGTTCGTGGCGAGCCGAAGGACAAAATGTGAAACGCTCTCGGGATACATCAGCGGGAGATAAGGTGGCACAAGCCCTTGCCCATGGTTGGGTGGTGAGTTTTCCGCAAGGAACTACCAGCCCGTATGCACCGCTTCGGAAAGGGACTGGGCATTTGATTCAAGACAATCACCCCATCGTTGTTCCAGAAGTAATCAATGGTTTCCGACGGGCGTTTGACAAGAAAGGACTTCGCTTTAAAAAACGAAATACGACGCTGACCGTGCGATTTAAAGCCCCCATTCAATTTGATCCATCGCTGAGTGTAGAGGAAATTGTTGAACGAGTACGAAAAGAAATTGAGCAGGATATTCCCTACGAAAAAATGAAATGGATGCGGGGAGAAGAATGAGAAATGTATATCAACGCTGACAGGGTTCAAAACCCTGTCAGCGTTAGCTCGTTAGTTGAATAAATCTTCTGTTCTTTCCAGCATCAATATCGAGGCTTGTGGTACAATGACGTACTTCTCATTGTTGTAAACTACATCAATGGCGTTGCGTTGGAGATAAATAGCCAAATCTCCCTCTTGGGCTTGCAGCGGCATGTATTTTACTTTTTCTTCGGTTTCTTTCCAAGGTTCATCTTCTACGGGTGCGGGGATAGGATAACCAGGCCCTACTTTGATGACGTAGCCACTTTGCACTTGTTCTTTTTCGGTAACGGTGGGAGGTAGGTATAGCCCTGTGGGGGTTTGGTCAACGGGGTTTTTGGGACGAATAAGTACGCGGTCGCCCACAATAATGAGACGTTTGAGTTGGTTGTCGGGAGTTACTTCGAGCATTTTTTATTACTGAGATTGAGGTTTTATTTTAAGAGATTTTGACTAAAAACCAGTAAATACGCTAAAATAAACAACAAACCCATCAAAAAAGTTGACTTAATCAACTCCTGAAAAACGTGGATTTACTACGTTATTGTTGATAGAACCGAAAGTATAATTGAGTCCAAAAGAAGAGCCATATCTAAAACTGGTGGGTAACTGCCTGCCACTGAGGAGTATTTCTTCGGCAGTTCCTGTGGATTTAGCCAGTGAAATTTGGTTTTTTATTAAACTGGCATTGCCCGAGAAACGAAGAAAAAGACCTTCTAATACCCGCCAAGAAAAATCCAATTCAAGACTAAACCGATATTTGGACGTATCGTGGAGGTATTGGTAGGTGCTGACTTCTGAACTAAAGTTACCCCCATTACCGTCACTCCAAAAATTCCCGTGATTTGGTGGTAAGGAAGTAACTCGTTCATCTTATCAAAAATAGTGGTTTCGATGTAATCAACGTCGCGAATGCCTGCCTGATATACCCAACGGAACTGTCGGCGCGTAATTTGTGAAATGGGAAACACGCTGTACTCCAAGGCAGGAGCTACGCTGTGGGAGTATCTGGTATTTTGATAAATGGAGTGAAAACCACGGTAAAATCCTCCCGCCGACCAATGTTCTGAAAAACCTTTGACGTACAAGGCTGAAAATCCATAATTGATACTTGACACTTTGATTTCCTCTTCATCAACCGTAAAGCGGCTACGGTTTTCGTTGTGATAGCCCGAAAAAATAAACTTTGAGGCAGGAGACACCCGACTCACGCGGAAATTACTGGCAAGCGATAAATAGCTTTTATTACTTTCGCCACTAAGCGAACCGCTACCACCGAGGTTGAAGACCCAATAATTCCACCTATCACGTTCGGGTTTGGTGTCTTGTAATTTTCGTTTGGGGAAATTGATGCTGACCTGTTGAAAAAAATCGGTGTCAATCAAATAAGGAACCAAGCCTTGTTTGATATTTTTTAATAAGGCTTTACGAATCATATCTTCCGTATCTGTTTGACGGGTACTGAAAGTTAAGGTATCTGATTTGGTATTGTATTGATTATGCCCTAAAAAATGGAGGGTATAAGTGCGTCCTCCTGCGCCTGTGGTTTGGCTAATGACCAGAATCTCAATATCTGATTGAAGACGATCTCTCACAAAATCGAAAAAAGATAATTCGGTACGGATGTAGTCGTCGTAGCAGCGAACATTTTGACAGTTTAGAAAAATCTTAGGGGGGGGAGTTTGCGCAAAAGTAACGTAAGAAAAAAGACTGAACAGTATAAACAGCCGTTTCATAGTGCAAGATTTGTGTAAATAGATATGATACAAATAGGAAGCCCCCTACTGTACATATATACTGAAAATCTTGTTTTTAGACCTGTACTTTTCGACGAAAAGGGGGTTGGCTGAGGACATAAGCGGCGTTTTCGTCGCCCAGTTTTACGGCCTTTGAGAGGTCTTGCTCCGCTTGGGTAAGTTGGTGTAACTTCAGTCGGGCTAATGCTCGCCAGCGGAGAGAATGAGGCTCTTCGCCGCGTGAAAACCAGACGGCTTTGTCAAAAGACAAAAAGGCGTTGTCGTACTTGCCTAAGCGGTACTGCGTAATGCCTTTATCTAAATGCACGTCGGGTAGCGTATTATCGAAACTCAATGCCTCTGAGAAATCGTAAAGGGCCGAATACAAATTGTCTTCTTTGAGGTTGCATTTTCCTCGGTAGGCATAGGCAATCGCGGACTTTCGGTACTCTTTGATTTTTTTGTCAAAGTAAGCGTAGGCTTCAGGATAAGCTTGTTGGTTGAATAACTCAATTCCCTCCGATAGCCTTTTGCGTTCTTTGTCGGTAGGCGTATCGTGGTCGGCTAAATGGTATCTTATAACCAGATAGGGGATGAGCAGAAGGATAATTAAGAAGGTTTCCACAAAAATAGAGTGGTATTGGGATTATCTCAAAAGTACCACTTGTTAACGTTTATGACAAGCGTTTGGTTACAGCTTTGTGTGATATTTTGTGGTTTTGGGTGGATTTTGTGGTAATTTTGAGCCGATACTTCATCAAGCATAAAATAAGCGTTTAACCCCGTACATTTTTTATCCAAAAATCATGAGTACTACTTCATCCACAACGACGACCAATACCGACTTTTATCAAATTGATGACTTACTAACCGAAGAACACAAGCTGGTACGAGAGGCGGTGCAACAAATGATGAATCGCGATGTGCGGCCTATTATTGAAGAATACGCCCAACGCGGTGAGTTTCCTGCCCATCTCATCAAAAATTTTGCCGAAATTGGAGCTTTTGGTCCCACACTCCCCGTTGAGTACGGTGGCGGGGGCTTGGATTATATTTCTTATGGACTGATGACCCAGGAAATTGAACGCTGCGATTCGGGAATGCGCTCTACTGTATCGGTACAGAGTTCGCTGGTCATGTGGCCTATTTTTGCTTATGGTTCGGAAGAGCAACGCCAAAAATATTTACCTCGTTTGGCGTCAGGCGAAATGATTGGCTGTTTTGGCTTGACCGAACCCAATCACGGATCTAATCCTGGAGGAATGTTGACGCATTTTACGGATGCTGGCGACCATGTGATTTTGAACGGTTCAAAAATGTGGATTACCAATTCGCCCGTGGCGCATGTGGCGGTAGTTTGGGCAAAAAACGAGCAAGGACGGATTCAGGGTTTGATTGTAGAGCGCGGAATGGAAGGTTTTACGACGCCCGAAATTCATAATAAATGGTCGCTTCGTGCGAGTGCTACGGGCGAACTGGTTTTTGATAATGTGAAAGTACCTAAAGCCAATATTTTGCCCAATGTGGAAGGGTTGCGCGGGCCGCTGGGATGTTTGGACAATGCCCGCTACGGTATTGCATGGGGAGCCATCGGCGCTGCAATGGATTGTTACGAAACCGCCCGTCAGTATGCTTTAGAGCGTGTTCAGTTTGGTAAGCCCATTGCGGGCTTCCAACTTCAACAGAAAAAATTGGCCGAAATGCTGACCGAAATTACCAAAGCGCAATTGTTGGCATGGCGATTAGGAACGCTTAAAAACGAAGGGCGTGCTACAACGGCCCAAATTTCGATGGCGAAGCGTAACAACGTGGATATGGCCTTGACCATTGCCCGCGAAGCGCGGCAGATGCTGGGTGGAATGGGCATTACGGGCGATTATCCCATCATGCGCCACATCATGAACCTCGAGTCGGTCATTACCTACGAAGGTACCC
>JBGAUP010000111.1:0-8971 GCA_044228585.1 Runella sp.
GACAGGGTCAGTACCTTCAATTACGCCTACTACATTGTGCGATTTGACGGAAGTTTGCTCACGTCCAGTGGTTTTGAAGGTAGCTTGAGTAGCGCCACTTTTAAACAAATCGGCATATTTTTTCTGTTGTCCATTGACCCATACGTGCGCCACAGCGTCGCCTAAGCCATTGTCAAGGCTGGTTTTTTCACCCCCAAAATAGCGAGAAGCAAACGACCATGGGATTTGTGCCGTAAACAATTCAATCAACAATGCGGCTCCTTTTTGCGTTGATAGTTTTCGTTTTTCGTTGGAAGCAGTAAAAAGTTCTTGGGGTGTTTTTGAGTCGGGCGTTCCAATCTGAGCCACCACAATTTTGCCTTTTACATCGGTTTTATAGTCGTCGGCTAAGCCATAGCCTACAAAAACAATGTCGGCGGTGAGGTTGGCAGGTGCACTTCCCAAAATCACAAATTCTTTGTTGACCCGTAAGGTGTCGTTGTTGGCAATGAGTACGCCCTCTTTCGCTGATTTCTGAATGGCAAAAGGAACCGACTGTAAATAATCAGTTTGGCCAGGAGCGGGTTTGATGCCTAAAACGCGAAATTGCTCGGCGATGTAGCGCGATGCTACCAAATTTCCCTGTTCGCCCGTTCGTCGGCCTTGTAGTTCGTCCGAAGCTAAAAAGCGCATGTGCATTTCAACTTCCGCCCGAGGATATTGGGTTTCGGGTAACTTTTTGGGGGCTTGTGCTATCGCGAATTGCGACGCCAAGGCAAACAAAATGGCTGTGCTTTTACTACTAAAACGCATAGAAATGTATGTTGATGATTGGTTTATTTATGCACTTTCCAAAATCTTGGGCCCGTCTTGGTTGATTTGAGAAACGTAGCTTTTGGTAGTGATACCGACACTTCCGAACGCTTCACTCATGGCTTTGGCAACACGGTCGGCGGTTTCGCGGCCACGGCTCAAAGCAAACATCGAAGGACCCGCTCCCGAAATACTGCAACCCAAAGCGCCGTTGTCGAGGGCGGCTTGTTTTACGTGGTCAAATTCAGGAATGAGAATCGAGCGTACGGGTTCGATAATCACATCCACCATAGAACGACTCACTAAGTCATAGTCTTCTTGCATCAAACCCGCAATCAAACCCGCTACGTTGCCCATTTGAGAAATGGTATTTTTGAGCGAAACCTCGTTGCGTAAAATGTAACGGGCGTCTTTGGTGTTGACTTCCACATCGGGGTGAACGAGCGTGCAGTATAGTTCATCGGGAACTTTTACCTTAAAAACGTCGAGAGGAGAATAACTACGAATGACGACAAAGCCGCCTAACAGCGAAGGTCCAACGTTGTCGGCATGGGCAGCGCCACAGGCAATGCGTTCGCCTTCCATTGCAAACGGTAGCAACTCTTGGCGAGAAAGCGGGCTTCCTAAAAGTTCGTTGATGGCAAATACCCCTACTACTGAACTTGCCGAACTTGAACCCATTCCGCTACCCAATGGCATATTTTTATGTAAAATTACCTCTACTCCTTGGTTGGAACCGATGTGTTGCAAAAACTTGAGCATTACGACCGTCACGGCATTGCGTTCGGGGTCGCGGGGGAGGCGGCCATTATCGCCGATGATGTCTTTAATCACTACCCCTGGGTCGTCGCGTTTGCGAAGTTCTACGATGTCGCCAGGTTGGTCGAGAGCAAATCCAAAAATATCAAACCCGCAAGCTACATTGGCAACAGTAGCTGGGGCAAAAGCTTTAATGTAATTCATTGTCAAATCGGATGAGAAGGCGGAAAGTTGATTCGACAAAAGTACATAAAAACCCCAAAAAACAGAATGAGTAGGTAGAGTGCGGCGTATTGAATGTCGAGGTAGGAATGTTACTGCCCCAATTTACTTAGGAACAAGCCCTGCCGTAGCCATCCAGTGCAGGCAGCGGCCAAACCAATCGTCAAAAGCAGGTACTTTCAGGTAGCCATGTTCGCCTTTGGCATAAATGTGCAGTTCGCTGGGGATGCGGTTTTTTTGTAAGGCTTCGTAAAAAAGTAAGCTATTTTTGACAGGTACAACGGTATCGTCACTGGCGTGAGTGATAAAAGCGGGAGGAGTGTTTGAGGTAACTTGTAGGTCGTTTGAATACAACTTGGTTTGTTCGACAGTAGCCGATTTTCCTAACAGATTCATTCCCGAACCTTTATGGCCAATACCCTCCATAAAACTTATGACAGGATAGACTAAAATCATAAAATCAGGGCGCAGGCTAACCCCTTCGGCATTAGGGAGTACATTTTGTTTAAAATGCGTACCCGCTGTAGAAGCTAAGTGACCACCCGCCGAAAAGCCCATGATGCCAATTTTTTGCGGGCTAATATTCCACTCAGTGGCTCGTTGTCGCACTATTTTTATGGCTTGTTGGGCGTCTTGCAAAGGACCTATGGAAGGGTCAATCATTGTTTTTTTGCTCGGAAGGCGGTATTTCAGCACAAAAGCAGCGATGCCTTGTTTGGTAAATGCCTCGGCTACATCGTACCCTTCTCTTTTGATGACCAAAACGCCATAGCCACCGCCAGGGCAAATAATCACCGCCGCACCCGTAGCCTTTTCTTTGGGAGGGAGAAAAACCGTCAACGTAGGCACCGATACATTTGAAACCACTTGAGAAATAGTGCGTTTTTCTTCGTTGGCGGTTTCTTTTGCGTTAGGAATGGAGGTAGAATACAACGGAATTTCTTGCTGTCCGAAGCTCACGAGGCAGAAAAGGGAGATAAACAGAGTGGTAAAGGTACTTTTGAACATATTGGTACAGTTAGGAGGATGCTTCAAAAAGAACATTTTTAAAAGGCACGAACTGCATTTTTTTGCTGGTCTGTTTGGAAAATTATCTATTGTGCTGATTATCAATGCTTTTATGTTTTACATTTTTCGGTTTATTATTTTTCAGTTACTTACCTACCTTTGTAAGATGAAACAATATCCCGTTTTTTTGTTGTTGGGAGCCAATCTTGGGAATCGAGCGGTTACGTTAGCCAAAGCGATTGAGTTGATTTCGGAACAAATTGCGCCCGTGGTGGCACAATCACGGTTGTACGAAACAGCTCCTTGGGGAGTCACCAATCAACCCTCTTTCTTAAATCAAGTTATCAAAATTGAGACAAAACTTACCCCTTCGGATGTGTTGATAAAGACACTTAAAATAGAAAAACAGCTGGGGCGAGAGCGGCGGCTGCGTTGGGGTGCTCGCATAATAGACATTGATTTGCTGTATTATGGCGATATGATTTTAGAAACCCCAGATTTACATTTGCCTCATCCAAGGTTACATGAACGGCGTTTTACATTGGTGCCTTTGGCCGAAACCGCCCCAGATTTTGTACACCCAATTTTAAAGAAAACCAGTCAAGAATTGCTACAAACTTGTACCGACGAAGGAGTTGTTAGCGTTTTTGAACCAGAGTAAACTTTATTTAATTTTACAAATCCACAAATAGCTCGAAAAGAATGCAGCGTCGCGATTTTATCAAAAATACAGTTTTTGCTACGGGGGCGGCAGCTTTGGGAAGTTGCCAAGAAAAAGACCCGTACAATGAACGAAAATACGAAGGCCAGATTGCGATTATCGGCGCAGGGGCAGCAGGCTTGTATGCAGGGGCGTTGTTGGAAGAAAAAGGAGCTAACTACACTATTTTTGAAGCGTCGGACCAAATCGGCGGGCGAATCCGATCGTTGAAAGGTTTCGCTGATTTCGATATCGAACTTGGCGCCGAAAAAATTTACGGAAACCGATCCGTTTGGTATGATTGGGCAAAAGAATCAGGGGCAGGTTTTGTCCCCGACAATTCCACTGATTTTTATCAAATTGGTACTTTTCTCCAAACAGCTACTCAATGGAATTCTAATCTTGATTTTCGTTTGGCGATGCTTTTGACCGAGCAGACCCGTAACTATACAGGTACTGATGTAAGTCTGCTACAACTCATGCAAAGCACAAACTTAGCACCACCAGTAAGGCACATTACCGAGGCATTGGTGGCCAATAAATATGGTACGTCGGCCAGTAGGCTGAGTGTGAGAGGATTTGCAGAAGAAAACCAAACGCGGAGTGCGGGCAATGGAAGTTATGCTTTGACCAATCGCTCGTTATTGTCGGTGTTAGAAGAAAAGTGCAAAAGCGTGATTCCGAAGGTAAGCTTAAACAAACAAATCAAAAGAATAGATTTCAGTAACGAACGGATCGTATTGGAAGACGCGCAGGTGCAGCGCCGTTTTGTGGATAAAGTCATCATCACGGTTCCCCTTACGGTTCTCCAATCCAACGATTTACAGTTTACTCCCTCTTTGCCAGAAGCAAAGACAACTGCCATCAAAAGCATCGGAATGGGGGCAGGGATGAAAGTTGTTTTGGTGTTCAATCGTCGTTTTTGGGATGCTGCCACGGGTTCAATATATACTTCTGGCTTAGTTCCCGAATATTTGGATAGTTCTAATGGCCGCAGTACGAAGTCGTTTGTACTGACGGGCTTTGTGATGGGTGAGAAAGCGGAGGTTTTGAGTGCGCAGCCTACCGCCACTGCCATTCAAAACATCCTGAAAGACTTGGACACCCTCTTCGGAAAAGGCGTAGCCACGGGGGCGTTGATTAATGCCCGCATCATGGATTGGAGCAAAGAGCCTTTTATCAGGGGGGCGTATTCGTACCCAATGGTAGGGGGCGGTGGGCTGCTTACCCGTCAGGCACTTTCGCAACCCGTGCAGCGCAAACTCTATTTTGCGGGTGAGGCCACCCACTACGGCGGCCACAGTGGTACAGTTCATGGAGCGATGGAATCCAGCCGCCGAGCGGTAGAGGAGTTGCTACGGGATGTGATGTAGGTTTTGTTGGGTATATTTGTAAAAACACTTTCTGACATGATTAAAGAAGTTCAAAAGCAACAAATCCTCAACCATCTGAGGCCTTACCACCCTGTTAAGGTTGGTATTTTTGGTTCGTATGCTCGCAACGAACAACGCCCCGAGAGCGACTTAGACATCTTGGTTCGATTTGAAAAAAACCTGAATTTACTCGATTTGATTGGTGTAGAATTAGAACTAACTGATTTGTTGGGTGTAAAAGTGGATTTGATAACTGAGCAATCTGTATTGCCCTCCCTACGCCCCTACATCGAAAAAGACTTACAATTGATTTTATGAGCAAAGAACCGTTTTTGTATGTTGGTCATATTTTGACTTGTATTCATTCTATTTTGGAATATACAAAAGGGATGAATGAGGAGTCATTTCTGAATAATAAACTCGTTTAAGACGCGGTTTTGAGAAACTTTGAAGTAATAGGAGAAGCCACCAAACAAATTGAGGATTCGTTCAGAAACAAGTATCCACACATACCTTGGCGACGTATGGCAGGCTTACGAGATAAACTTATACATGACTACATGGGTGTGGATATTTGGGCGGTTTGGCAAGTGATTACAGAAGTATTACCACAACAAAAACGGGACTTTGTAATAATTTTAGAGCAAGAGAAAGAATGATTTCTAAAATTACCACCATTAGGCAGGTGGTGTATGAGGGGCTGAAATTTACCAGTTTTTTAGCCAGTAGTTCGTTTGAGAATGATAACCCAGCTAAAGTTGGCGGTGAGAACACCGCCAACTCCTTTAATGCTGTTTAAAGTATTGTGAAAAGTTAGTGTTTGTTACTTACTGCATCGTTATTGTCACCTGACTCCCCTCCATCCCTGTAATTTCAAACTTGGGAGCAGATAATTTGGACATCAAATCTGCAAGGTCGTCGGCAGAGCCCGTGTGTTCGATGGTGAGTGTGCCTGCACCTTCTTTCAGCGTACTTTTTACCTCTTTAACTTTGGGACTTTTACGTAGTGCGTCAGATAAGGCTTTGAGTTTAGTGAAGTTGGCGTTGGTGGCGGCAATGGTGGTGATATTGGTCGCAGTAGATGCGTTGGCAGTGACACCTCCTGCACGAGCGGTAGAGGCTGTATTTCCTCCTCCTGTATCGGCAAAGGTCATATTTCTTTTACAAAGCTGCTCCATCATGTAATTTGCCATTTTAAAGCTGGCATTTTTGAGTGATTTATTGGAAGCAATGGATTCTGCGGCGTCATTTCCTCCTGCTTGCACGGTTTGAGAAGCCAGAATGGTGGCATCGTCGGTGGTGAGGGCACGTAATTCAATAGAACCCCTAAAAGAAAAACGACCATCTTGGTTAGGCACACGCTCACTTACAGCGTAGCCTGTAATAATGATATTGGCTCCCATTTTTAAACCAAGAGCGGCCATTTTAGACACATCATCACTTACCGTATCTACTTGCTTACGAAGTTTATCATACACTTTGGGATCTATGACTCGAAAGCCCGCTTCAATAAACTTGTTGATGATGATATTTTCGGCAATCGCCTGCTCTATCACTACTGTTTTTTTTACGGCATTGGCATTCACGGGAGACTGCTGCTGAGGTTGTGAATTTTTATTGAGTGCCTGGCCAGCCGCTCTGAAAAGTGACCCCAATGCTTTATATTGTTCTTTCTGAGCTTCTACTCTTTCCCGTTCCAAACTTTTCTGACTTTGTTGTTCAGCAATGGCACCACCAATAGTTTGAGCTTCGGGAATCAGAATCATTATTTTGGGTCCTTTCCCGTTGCGAATCATCGCGCAATTGGATGCGTCAAAAACTTTAGGCTTAATTATGGGTGCCTCAATTTTATCTTTTTTGTCGGCTAAAATTTCAACTGCCTTGATAATGGCCTCCTCTACAGCCTGCGCCACCGCTCCAGTCAGATTTGAACTTGAAAATATTTTACTTGAATAACCCTGTGACGTAGCTTGACCATTAACTGATTCTGAGAAAAGAACCCTGCCCGTTTGGGAGTCCAGTACTTTTAGGATAAATCCAACAGTTACATTGTTGTTCTCAAACCCAAAAACTTTTGTCTTTTTTTCTGAATACTGAGTCACTTCACCCGTCACAATCAATTGAGCATCAATATTATCACCACCCTGATTGCTAAAACCACCCGCTTCGGAGTCGCTCTCCAACACACTAAAGCAATTGACTTTTTGAAGCGCATTGGTGAGCATAGCCTTTATTTCTCCGTCAAATTCATCTGGACATTTGGTAGTCTTTATACTAAACTTTTCAACTTTAATCGTCATTCGTTGTTCCGTTGGAGCATCTTTACATTTTTCAGCGATTTGTTCGAGGGTGATTTTGTCGCTTTTCTGCCCAAAAGCAACTTGAAAACACAACAAGCCAATACATAAATAAAGGTATGATTTCATAAGGATGGATGGGTGAAAGGTTTCTAAAATTCGACTCAATGGTTATAATTTTGGATTTGCTAAAAAATTGGAGTTTGTAGATTTCGTCGTTTGAAAAATAATTTTTTGCGAAAGAATGTGTTATTTTTGTCAAAAAGTTGCCTTGTTATGAGCAAATTAACCCCTCTGCAAATTGAACTCATTAAGACGTTTTCGCACCCCGTGAATGAAAAACAGGTGTTGGAAATTCGTCAACTATTGGCCGATTACTTTGCCCGTGAGTTGGATACTGCCGTAGATGATCTCTTTGAGCAAAAGGGTTGGGACGCGTCCGTTGTAGAGCAATGGCTTGGTGAACACCTTCGTACGCCCTATGCCTCAGAATCATGAGGGTTGTCATTGATACCAATTGTTTTCTATCCATCATTCCCAAGGTTTCTCCCTATCGTCCCATTTTTGATGCTTATCGTCGCGGACAGTTTGAACTGGCAGTTACCACGGAAATCTTGCACGAATACGAAGAGATTTTTAGCTTTAAAATGACCGCTGAAATCGCCTACAATTTGCTTGAATTGATTGATAGACAGCCTAATACAGTGCTCGCTGAAGTCTATTATCGTTGGCAATTGATTCGACGTGACCCCGACGACAATAAATTTGTAGATGCTGCTGTTGCGGCCAATGCCGACTATATTGTTACGAATGATGGACATTTTAGTGATTTGGATTTAGTTTCTTTTCCTCCTGTTCAGCGAGTTACGCTGCAATCATTCTTAGATATTGTCCTTCTATTGCCTTCATAACTGATTGATTTAGAATACGTCTCTCAATTACACCCATTCGCCCATACGCTAAACTGCGTGCCGCTATCTGCCTGAAAGGTCATAGATTATCTACTCCGTATATCGCCAAATGAAAAGATTGCCGTTGTAGTTGTTATTATTACAAGTCAACTGCTGATAGCCAAAATTGATGGTATCTCTAAAACTCCCAAATACATTAGCTGTGTTGTTTTTTACAACTAATCCAGTAGTTAAAAACTCGTCAGAACCATCTACGGCAGCTATAACCCATTGTAAAGCTCCAGAAGTGTTGTATTTGGCTAAGTATGGCTCGCCATAATCCACCCCTCGAATGTAATAGTTAGTGGCGGAGTTATAAGAATAAAAATAACTGTCATACTGTAAACTTCCGGTTACGTATGGATTACCTGCATTATCAGTAGAAACACCTGTGGCATAATTATCACGATTACTCGTAGAACCATTTCGCACCGACCATTGAATATTCCCATTTAAGTCATATTTGGCCAGAAAACCATTGTAATAGCCTGTATTACCTCCTACCGAAGCAAGTGGATTCGACCCTAATCCTGAACCAAATGTGAGCGTACTTCGATAGCTGCCTGATATATAAATAGCATTGGCGACAGATGAATATGCAATATTGCCATGAAAATTATATTGGTAATTTCTTTGGTAGTCACTATAAATACTACCAGCAGTTTTGGCCCAGATCAATCCTCCATTGGGGTCGTACTTGGCAAGAAAAACATCATCTTCTCCTCGGGAAGTATAACTTACCACCGAAGCATTTTCTCCAAAATTGGCAGTTCCGGTATAATAGCCAAGAAGATATACATTGTTTGAATTATCACACACCAATTCAAAGCCTCCTTCTGTATTGCTTGTGCCACCGGCAGTTTTAATCCA
>JBGAUP010000111.1:8978-17230 GCA_044228585.1 Runella sp.
TATTTAATTTGGCAATGAAAATATCTTCTGTGTTGCTGATTGAACTAAGGGTTTGTCCACCAAAGGCAACGCTTCCTCGATAATAGCCAGTGAAGAACACATTTCCTGCACCATCAAATACTACTCCTTTGCCTTCACAGTTATAGTTTCCCGAAGAACTGGCGGTTTTGAACCATTGTAAAACGCCTGACGCATTGTACTTTGCCACAAAAATTTGATAATAAGATGAACTATTAGTCGTGTAAGAACTCGAAGCACCATTGGTGGAATAAAACGTGGTAGTACCTTTCAAATAGCCTACAACTGCTACATTACCTGCATTATCTACATCTACATCCAGTATATCTTGGATACTTGCACTACCCGCAATCTGAGTAGCCCATAATAAATTCCCGTCAGGGTCATGTTTTGCGATAAAACCGTCATAATCACCCAAAGATGTCAGTGTCATACTATTGACACTTTTCCCAAAAGTAACCGCTCCTCGAAAAGATCCTACCGAAACGGTATTGCCGGAATTATCGGCTGAAATAGCTTTGGGATATACATCATTATCAGTAATAGATTGATAGGCATAAGAAGAACTCAAAGGCGTGGAGGCTACTACATCAGCTCCTACACAATCCCATTTGGTACCATCGTACGCCTTTAGGCAATTCAAGTCGGTATCGTAGGCCATCAACCCCTTGGTAGGCGAGGCAATGCCGTTGATTTGGGCGGTCGTCATGCGAGGTGGGAGCATTCCTTTGTTGGTACTCCGCATTTCCAAAATAGCCGAGGCAGGCATGGCGGCGTTGCCGCCTTGGTTAGAAATCAGCGTGCCGTTTGGGGTGGTCTCAGCAGCTTGGCCAAATACGCAAGCGCTATAACTTATTATAAAAGAAACCAAGGCGAAGGGAAAGTAGATTTTTTTCATACGACAATGAGTTGGAAATTGAATCTATTTATTGAAATTTTTGGGCTTGCAGATACTCACGTACCTCGCGTCGCCGTCGTCGCGAAACGGGAATGCGCCTGCCGTCGGAGAGGGAGAGGGTTTCGCCGTTGAAATCGGTCACAAAATGCAGATTGACAAAGTACGATTTATGTACCCGCATCAGGTAGGTGGGAAGGCGGTCTTGGTAAAAACTCAGGGATTTGGAGGTCAAAATCGGCTGTCTGCTGTGGCAATAAAACAGGGTGTAGTTGGCTTGGCCTTCCAACAAGACAATATCCGAAAACAGAAGCTGATACTGCCCAGCCAACAGCGACAACCGCACCAAGGGAGGAGAAGAGGGGTAGGGAAACGTCGTCATGGTGATTTTTTGGGGTTTGAAAACGCTTATGGTTGTCCCAATTTCGGCAACTTCTTTGAAACCTGCCTCCTCGACTTTACGAACTCCGCGATTTACTTTCTGAAATGGGCAAAACGCTTTACGAAGCAAAAATAGATTTGCAAAAAACGGAGCAAAACAGGCAAGGGCAGAGCGGTTTTCGTTGGCTAATTGCTATTTGTTTTTTATCTTTGAAGTGTTGAACAATCAAAAAGCGATAAGCAATGTACACCACAGTCAATGGGATTTACGAAAACGGAGTTTTGATTCTCAGTGAGACACCTCCAACTACCAAAAAAACAAAGGTGATGGTTACTTTTTTAGAAGAAGTGGAAACTACTTTACCCAAAAAACGCGTTCCGGGTAGTCTCAAACGATTAGGTGAAATGGAAGGGAAAAAGTACAGTTTGCCTGATGATTTCAACGAACCACTTGAAGATTTGAAAGATTATATGTAATGACTTATCTTATTGATACGCAAGTTTTGATTTGGTTTCAAGCGGTTGACTCTCGACTGAAACCAAGTATCTATGAACTATTGACTGATTTACAAAATAAGATTTGGGTCAGTCAAGTAAGTTTGTTTGAAATTGCTATCAAACAAAAACTCAATAAATTGCCTGAATTGGATCTATCTATTAACCGTATTGTTGAGCTTATTGAAAATGACGGAATTGGGATATTGCGAATCAGCAACAATCATATTGCGGCCTATGATAATCTTCCCCTTCTCCCCATTCACCGTGACCCTTTCGACAGACTTATTCTCGCTACTGCTTTGGCCGAAAACCTACCCATTATATCTTCTGACAAGAATTTCCGCCTTTACGTGCCTCAAATTCAGCTGATTGAAGCCTAATGAAAATTTGCTTGGTGCTGCGGTGGCATACCTGGTGAAAGGTAGCCAGCCCTTTTTATCCCTTGTTGGTGTTATTTCACCAACAAGACTCAGCGATTGGCGGTCAGAATACCGCACCAACGGCTAAACGAGTAAGACCCCAACCCTTCACTCTTTCCAAAATCGGCGATTTGTTTTACGAAATGGGTGATTCGCTTTAGGAAGCCGACAAAAAAACCTTCGTTTGATAACTTTTTTGTTGGCTGTAAACTGATTTTTTCTATTTTTGAAAGCATAAACCCAATCCCACTGTTTCGTTTATGATGCTCGCTCGCCAGCCGTTGTTATTGCTTTGGATGTGGCTTCTATTCGCAGTGGGGAGTGGCATGGCGCAGCAGCCCAAGTTTCTCCCGCTCCAACCCCACAAGGTACAATGGGCCAATGCCGTCATTAAGAATGCCCTCCAAACCAAAGACACGCTTCAGTTGGCAGAGGGATGGTATCTCTACGGTAAAATCTACGAAGCCTCGGGCGATTACTTAACGGCAAAACGCTACTATATGCGCTCGCTCCGCATTCAGGAGAAACGCGGTGATTCGGAAGAATTATCACGGTTGTACATACGTCTGTCAGATTTGGGATTTACCTTTTACAATTACGATGACGTTTTGCGTTATGCGCGATTGGCCGTGGCGGTAGCTCAACGCATCGGTTCTGATAAAGCATTACTTCGCGCCTATCCTCACATGAGGTGGTTGCACGCAACCGACTGGTCGCAGCTACCTGGGCAAACCCACAAGAACTTACCTAAGCCCAACTACGACAGCGTTTTGTATTATTTGAACAAAATTGAACCCTTGGCCCGCAGAAGTCCTGACCCTATCTATTTGGCAGTGGTTAATGACTATATGGGGGTAGAATTAGGGAGACGGAATGATTCGAAAGCGATTGCTTATTTTGAAGAAGCACTGCAAATTTATATCAAAGAAAAAAATTTGGCCGAGCAAGTAAAAGCTATGCTAACCTTGGCCAATGCTTGTATTCAATTTGGGCAGTTCCAACGGGCCAAGGGACTCTTGATAAAAGCGGAGCAATTGCAGCAAACGTTGCCTTCGAATACGAAAGGTGTGCGTTGGGGCTTTGAAAGTACTTATACCCACTACTACCAAGCCATAGGCGACTGGAAACAAGCCTTTGAACACCAACAAAAAGCATTCGATTTGGAAAGAAACCGCTACCTCGCCGACCGCGAAGGGGCGGTGAGCCGCCTGAGCGTAGAATACGAAACCGAAAAGAAAGAAGCGCAGCTCAAAAGCCAACAGAAAGAGCTGGCGCTCAATACCGAAAACCTTAAAAATCAACGGCGGTTTTTGGGTTCAGTTTCGGTCTTATTGTTGGCGGCAGTAGGAGGTATTGTGGTGTTTTATCGGCTTTATCGCCAAAACCAGCGCATCAGCCGTCGCAATGCCGAGCTGGTCAAAGAGCAAAACCACCGCGTCAAAAACAACCTACAAGTGGTGTCGAGTTTGCTGAGTTTGCAGTCCAATCGGCTTTACGACGAAGCCTCCAAGCAGGCCGTAGCCGAAAGTCAGTCGCGGATAGAAACGATGGCCATTTTGCACCGTCGCCTCTACGACAGCGAGCAGTTGGTGGGGGTATATCTGAACGAGTTTATTGTAGAAGTGACCGAGCGGGTGTTGCACAGCTTTGGCTATTATGACATACATCCTAAGTATGACATCCCGCCGATTGAGATGGAAGCCGACCACGCCTTGCGGGTGGGATTGATTATCAACGAATTGGCCACCAACGCCTGTAAATACGCTTTTCCCAATAACGATGCCCCCGCTTTTTGGATTGCCTGCGTCCAAAAAGGGGGCTATTTGACCTTGACCGTCTCCGACAACGGTTCGGGCTTTGTGTATTCGCCCAAATCAGTCAAAACCTTTGGCATGAGACTCATTGAGATGCAGGTAGAGCAATTGGAAGGAACGTATCAGTTTCAGTCGGAGGGAAATGGGGCGGTGTTTTGGATGAAGTTTAGGGTGATTTAATTGTCATTCCGACGGTTCGCCGTTGCGAAGGAATCTATTTTTGGGTAATAGAATAGTACAATAAAAATTTGCAAAATCATTGATTATTAAATAGCTATGCTGAAAATATTGATTGTTGAGGATGAGGTCATTACGGCCAACGACATCAAAGAAACGTTGGAAAAAGCGGGACATCAGGTGACGGCCATGGCGAGAAACTTCAAAGAAGCCGTGGCTGCGGTAAAGCGTCAATTGCCTGATTTGGCATTGGTGGACATACAACTATCGAAGTCATCGGAAGATGGGATTTCTACCGCCAAAGAATTGTTAAGCTACCATTTCATGCCCATCATTTATCTAACGGCCAATTCTGAAAAGGAAACCCTACAACGTGCCAAAGAGACCCTGCCCGCAGCTTATTTGCTCAAACCGTTTCGGCAGCAAGAGCTGGTTGTTCAGGTGGAACTGGCCTACGCCAACCGTAAAACTACCCCAACCGTGGCCGAATCGGATACGCTTTATTTGCCCATCAATAAGGGGTATGAGAAATTGAACAAAAGCCAAGTACTTTACCTCGATGCCGACGGGGCTTACGTCAAGGCGTATCTGGTCAACGAGGAGCAGCCCCGGCTGTTTTCGATGAACTTAGGACATTTATTACCCTATTTTTCGCCCAACCGTTTTTACAAACTATCGCGGTCGGTGCTGGTAAATCTCGATTATGTAGAGCGGCTGGAAGGCAATCAATTGTGGATGCGCGACCAAGCGCAGTCGCTTTCTATCCCCACCGCCAACCGAGCCGAGTTGATGCGGAAATTGACCGTTGTAAGGACGCCTTAGTTTTATTTTATCAAAAACTGTACCCGTCGGTTGCGTTGACGATTTTCTTCGGTATCGTTGGGGGCAATGGGTTTGGTTTGGCCTTCGCCACGGTGGGTGATGTTGGCTTCTGTCACTCCCTGATTAACTAAGTAGTTGGCAATGACTTTGGCGCGTTGTTCCGACAATATCTGGTTCAGCCGTGGGTCGCCCACGTTGTCGGTATGTCCTACAATTTCGATTTTAATCGCACCGTTTTGGGTCAAGATTGACGCCAAACGATTGAGTTGGCCGTGGGCTTCGGGGCGCAAGATGTAGCTACTTTGGTCAAAATAGACGTTGTCTTCGATGCTCAGCGATTGCCCCGCCTTGATGTTATCAAAGATTTTCTCATTTACGACGGCTTTTCCCCGGACAGCGGCTGTTTTTTTGACAGGGACGAGTGAAATTTGGGTTAAAAATTCACCTCGTTTTGCCAGTTCGGCGGTTTCTATGCGCAAGGTGGCGGGTTCAAATCCGTAGGCTTGGGCTTCTACAAGATAGGTTTCGCCTATTCGTAAATTAGCGCGGGCATCTGTTCCTCTCAGTCTGGTAGGGACTGCTTTTCGATTGGCCAAATTGGAGACTTTAAAGCGCAAGTTAGGAACCGACTTGAGGGTTTGTTCATTAACAATTTTGAACGAAAATGCCTTTAAAACAGGTACACTGGGTTGGGTAGAGTCGGGCGTGAGTTTGGCTTCGTAGTTGAATACCTGCCCTACGGTCATTTCTTCGGCGTCTAAGTCTTGTTTGAGGGGCATATAGCCCGCAGCGATGGTTTCGATGTGATAAACATCGGGTTCGTTGATTTTATGCTTGAGGGGAGCGAGGGCTGTCCCTTTGAGGACGGTGGTTTGTGAGGTAAGTGAGGCCGTAATTTTGAAAGTAGCCGCCATACGCTGCCCCGTGGTGGCACTTTTTGCGGTTAAGTTGAGATACGTGTCCCCAATTTTAGCCAATTTAATGGTCAAATCGTTGTTTTCTCCGAGGGTGGGAAGGGCTTTTTCCAAGGCTTGTTGGTAAGGCATAAAACCTTTGGCTTCGGCTTCTACTACGTAGCGGTGGTCGGGGTTGAGTGGAATGGCGGCTTGTCCGTTCGGTACGCCCTTCACGTTTAGGATGGGGCGTTTGTCGGTTTGGTCTATCACGCGTACGTTGGCGGAAAGGGCCTGAGCCGATTGTTCTTCAAGAACTTTGATTTTGAGGACTACATCTACTTTGGATAACCGAATGATTTGGGGAGCTTGGGCGGTGGGTGTTTCGGTCGTCACGTCTATTTTCGATTCGTGTCGGCGGTAGCCGTTGGCCGTTACAGTGAGGGCGTAGGGTTGCTTTTGGACAACGACCGTGGGGTTGAAAATGCTCTCATCGGCGTTGGTGCTTCCCGAATAGCTCTCTTTGACTTCGTCGGTAAGTTTAAATTGGGCCGCGATGGGTTTGTTGGTGAGGGCATCTACGGCCACAAATCGTAGTTCTTGTTTGGGGATACGATTGAGCGGAATTTCCAGTCCTTCGCCCGCTCTTACTTTGATAGCAGCTTTGTAGGTTTCATAGTCGGGGGCGGATACTTCTATAAAATACTGCGCTGATTCTTTCAGTTCGGCCAGCCAACTCCCCCCCACGTTGGGATTTTTCTTGACTGGGATGATTTGCCCCGTACTGCTTTCTTTGAGGGTGACGATGGCACGTTGGACAATGGCACGCTGATTTTTGTCAATGACCAAAATGGTATGTCCTATACTCTCACTACTGGCTACGGCAAAGTTTTTAGGCGGATTGACCGACTCTAATTCAATGATAAAAGGAGAGATGCCGTTGACTGGTGCAGAAGCAGGTTCAAAAGTGTGCGTTTGGCGGTAGGTTTTGTACTCTTGCAGTGCTACAAAGACTTGGTATTGAATGCCCGTCTTGACATTGACAACATACCAGTCGTTTACCATTTGTCCTGCCAGTTCTGACTCAGTATTGACCGCTAATACTGATACGATGGGAATCAGTGGCCGTTTGGTGTATTTATCTCTTACCTCAACGCCAAGGCGAAATTCGGTTTGAGCAAGACCTTTGTTTAAGCCAAAGCTTACCCAAAAAAGTAGAAAGTAGAAAAATTTCTGCATAGGTTAGGGAAAATAGGGTAGCAAATTTAACTACTTTCCCCTAAAAAAAATGCAAATAGGATATGAAGAGGCGTTTTTATTGTGTTTTATTCGTCATAATTTAAAGGCTTTAAAATAGCAAAGGGGAAATGCCCAATTGAACATTTTCCCCTTGCCAGATGATTGTCTTCTTTATTTATCGTTGCTATTTTCTTCTTTTCCGTCTTTTTTCTTGGGTACTTTTTTGGTGACGGGAGTCCCTTCTTTTAGGCGTTTTGAAACTTCGATAAACGGCCCGGCGATGATTTCATCTCCTTCCTTCAATCCAGAGAGGATTTCGATATTTTCAAAGTCGCTGATACCCGTTTTTACCTCGCGAATTGCAGCTTTGCCTTTGTCGTTGACAAAAACCAACTCGTTAAGTTTTTCTTCTTTTTTGGCTTTTTGCTCAGTTGTATTGGTAGGAGGAGGGGTTTGCCCTTCTTTTTTGTCTTCTTCGGCATCTTTACTACGGGTAGTGACGGCTGCAATAGGTAAAGATAACACGTTGGATTTGCGGTCGGTGATGATTTCGACGGCAGCGGTCATTCCTGGTTTGAAAGGGTACGATTTTTTGGCACGTTTGGCCATCAAATCGCGATAAGAAGAGTTCAAAATTTTGATTTTTACCTCAAATTCAGTCACGGCATCGGTCGAATTAGAAGCAGCGGCGGTTCCTACACCGTTGGCGGTATTGGCAATTTCAGTAACAATGCCTTTAAACTTGCGGTCGGCGTAAGAATCCACTTCGATATCAACGGTATCGCCGAGATTGACGCGTACAATGTCATTTTCATTGACGTCCACGCGTACTTCCATATTGTTAAGATTAGCAATTCGCATCATTTCGGTACCCGCCATTTGTGAAGTCCCTACCACGCGGTCCCCCAGTTCGACGTTGAGTTTAGAAATCGTACCACTTTGGGGGGCGTAAATGGTGGTTTTACGAAGGTTTTCGGCTGCGTCGCGTAGGGCTGCTTCGGCACTTTGAACGTTAAATTTCGAGGCTTCGAGCGAGGCTTTGGCCGCTTCTACGTTTTGTTGCGCTACGCGATAGTCGGCTTCACTGCGTTGGAAA
>JBGAUP010000112.1:0-18764 GCA_044228585.1 Runella sp.
CTTCCATTCCTCAAGGGTAGTGCTTTGGGCTACGTGCAGGGCAATCTCCATTTGTTGTGAGCGAACGGGTTTGGCCGTTTCCAATGTCCAAGCTTTAAATTCCGTATCGGCATATTTCCCCGAAGTTATCCCCATAGGTTTCATGTTTTTACCCCTCATTGCTCCACCAAAGGTGTTGTTTTTCAGTGGATTAAAGAGTTGATTTTTGACTGAATCCATCCCTTCCATTCTTACGGTATAGTCAAATAGCGTCTCTCCGTCGTTGCGGTTACGGTGATAAAAAAGCACTTCGTTGTTGTCAAAACTTAGGCTGTCTTTATAGGTTTTTACCTCAAATTTTTGGGGAACTTTATAAGAGTTTTCTCTCAAGGCCGTGCCTTGTACAAGTCGGTCTTGGTATCGCCACGACTCAT
This sequence comes from Runella sp., assembly GCA_044228585.1. Classification (GTDB taxonomy): domain Bacteria; phylum Bacteroidota; class Bacteroidia; order Cytophagales; family Spirosomataceae; genus Runella. Next base: position 414 of record JBGAUP010000112.1, read on the forward strand.
AGGAGGCCGTGATTTTGATGGGTTTGGGACTTTGTATATCTACATGAACCACGGGACGAAACACATCTACCCACAAATGAAGCTGTACATTTCCCCCGCTTATCCTGACCCCACCTTCCTGAAGTCTAAGTTCTTGTTTAAAATCGGTTTTATTCAACGGGTTGGGCGACAGTTTAAGGCGAACCCTACCGAGTTTGAGCATCGCATTGTTTTCGTCGAATGTGCCACTTCTCGACACATAAAAAAGTACCTCCCCGTTTTCAACCCATACATTTAGACCAATATCTCCCCCGCCGCAGGGCATGGATTCGGACGAATTTTGGCTTTGAGTGTCCCAAATGACGTTGTAGTTAGCTAATTTGTCGGGCTGACAAAAAGCAATTTGAAGGTCAATTAAAAAGAGGAGAGTGAATCTAATTTTTTTCATGGGTAAGCCAAGTGGTTCTGTATCGTTTAAAATCAATGGAGTCAATCGTAGGGACGAAATAAAAAAAGGAGATTGAGATATTCATCCTGTACTCTTTGCCTCATCTGACAGAACATTGTCCATTGCACGTCAGACCTGCGGTCAGAGTTGTGTGGCTTTGTGCGTTTCAAGTCTGACCGCAGGTCTGACGTGGCCAGTCTTATTCATATTTTCCTTAGTTTTGGGAAAATGATGACACGCCTTTTCTCATGAACATTGCCCAAATAGAAGCCAACCTGCAAGCGCTCATTGCTTCGCTTACCCCCGATACTTTTGTTTATGATTTGCTACTGGCCTACGACACGCCCAAAAGCTCGATTGTGCGTCTGCAAAAAGGAGGACTCAATCTCGCCAAAAACGAAGGTGAACTGGCTTGGAAAAAGAAACTGTTCTTCAAAACCTCCCAAAATGAAGACTTGCACGCGCTCATTTCGAGCCTACGGACTGATGTCAGCGTGACCAAACTCGATCCGCGTTTTATCGTCGTCACCGACTTGCAGACGTTGCTGGCCCTCGACCGTAAAACCGCCGATACCCTCGATATTTCGCTCAGTGATTTGCCGCGTCATTTCGATTTCTTTTTGCCGTGGGCAGGCATGGAGAAAACCCAACACCAAAACGAAAACCCCGCCGACGTAAAAGCCGCCGAACGCATGGCAAGGCTTTTTGACGAAATCAGAAAAGATAATCCAGAAGCCAACTCCCCGGAGGCGGTGCATAGCCTCAACGTGTTTTTGAGCCGATTGCTGTTTTGCTATTTTGCCGAAGACACGGGTATTTTTGAAAAAGGGCAGTTTACCAATGCCATCGCCAGCCATACCCAGCCCGATGGCTCCGATTTGCACACGTATTTGGATAGGCTTTTTGAAGTGCTTAATACGCCGCGAAACCTTACAGGTTTTCAAAACCTGCAAGGTTTGTCTAACACTCCGCAAAACCTGCAAGGGTTGCCCGCTTACTTAGCGGCTTTCCCGTACGTAAACGGCGGGTTGTTTAAAGACACCCACCACGCCCCGCGCTTTGGCCGACGCAGCCGCCAAATGGCCATCGAAGCGGGTGAATTGGACTGGAGCGCCATCAATCCCGATATTTTTGGGAGTATGATACAGGCCGTGGTCACGCCCGAGCATCGGGGCGGCATGGGGATGCACTACACTTCCGTACCCAACATCATGAAGGTGATAGAGCCGCTGTTTTTGGACGAACTCCGCGCCGAACTCGCCGCCGCCCGTGGCAACCCCAAACGCCTCAATGCGCTGCTGACACGTATTCAAAACATCAAAATCTTTGACCCCGCTTGCGGTTCGGGCAATTTCCTCATCATTGCCTACAAAGAACTCCGCCGCCTCGAAATGGACATTTTCCGCGAGTTGGGCGGATTGGCCTTGTCTAACGTCTCGTTGGGGAATTTTTACGGCATTGAACTCGACGACTTTGCCCACGAAGTGGCCACCCTCAGCCTTTGGCTGGCCGAACACCAAATGAATCAGTTGTTTTTCAGGGAGTTTGGGCGTGGCAAACCCGCTTTGCCCCTGACCCAAGCGGGCCACATCGTACACGGCAATGCCACCCGCCTTGATTGGGAGGCCGTTTGCCCCAAACGCGACGGCGACGAAATTTATATCCTCGGAAATCCACCGTATTTGGGGGGAAGTCTCCAAAATAAAAGTCAAAAAGAAGATTTGGCGTTTGTTTTTAATGGGTTCAAATCCTACAAAGATTTGGATTATATCTCATGTTGGTTTGTTAAAGGGGCGAGTTTCATTCAAAATATCAGAGGAGAGCTGGCCTTTGTTACCACCAATTCTATTTGCCAAGGAGAACAGGTTATATTACTTTGGCCTTTCATCCTTGAAAGAAAAATAGAGATAGGGTTTGCTTATCAATCTTTCAAATGGGTTAATAATGCTAAGGATAATGCAGGAGTTTATTGCAGTATTATAGGTTTGAGAAATATTTCACAAAAGAGGAAAAAACTATTTACTGATGGGCTTGTACATTGGGTGGATAATATTAATCCCTATCTTTCTTCTGGTAATAATGTCATTGTTGGTAAGAGGATGAAGCCAATATCAGACATCCCTCTGATGAGTTATGGTAGTAAAATTGTGGATAATGGATATTTGAGTTTTACTACTGAGGAAAAAGCGATTTTTTTAGAGCAATTCCCTTCTGCTAAAACACTTTTTAAGAAGTTGGCAGGTTCAGCAGAATTTATACGTGGACTTGATAGGTGGTGTCTTTATGTCAAAGATGAGGAATTAGAGTTTGCAAAAAGTTTTCCCGAAATTTTAAAAAGGTTTGAGTTAGTAAGGGAGTTTCGTGAAAAAAGTACAGAAGCAAGTACAAGGGAAATGGCTAATTACCCTCACAGGTTTTATTATTCCGTACATGATGATTCCGACTCAATAATAATTCCAAGAACGTCTTCCGAAAGAAGAGACTATATCCCTATCGGTTTTTTAAATGGGGACACAATTGTTTCTGATGCGGCAAGTGTTGTATTTAATGCACAAGTTTGGCTATTTTCCGTCCTTACTTCGCGTATGCACATGACGTGGGTGCGGGCGGTGGCGGGGCGTTTGAAGTCCGATTATCGCTACTCGTCGCAGTTGGTGTACAACACATTCCCCTTTCCCGTCCTGTCGGAGCGGCAGCGGGCGGAGTTGGAAGAGTGTACGTGGCGTATCATAGATGAGCGCGAGTATCATTCGGAGAAAACCCTCGCCCAGCTCTACGACCCCGACAAGATGCCCGAGGGCTTACGCCAAGCCCACCGCGCCAACGATGCCGCCGTGGAGCGGCTCTATCGCAGCCGCCCGTTTGAGACCGACGAGGAGCGGCTGGAGTACCTCTTCAAGCTCTACGAGCAAATGCTGGCCGAGGAAAAGAGCCGAGGGACGCTGTTTGAAAAAGAGAAAAAAACGCGGAAGAAATGAGGGGAGAAATAATAGTTTTTGCCGTTTCGACGCGGGGCCGCCCGTGCGGTTCGATTAATTAGAAAAAGGAATATTTTGTTAAAGTGTTGATATACAGAGAGTTTTTGCCGTTTCGACGGTTCGATTAATTAGAAAAAGGAAATGATGAAAGATTTAACAAACTCGGCCATAGACCGCCAAAATATTTTGAATAATAATTCGGCGATTAAAGAAATCTACGACCAAATTGGGTTTGTGGGTATATTGTTTGAAGGGCGTTATCGCTATACTTTGGTGCAGGTAGCTAAATTCTATGAAGTTGATATTCGAACCATCAAACGACTACTCGAAACGTATGAAAGTGAACTCCAAAACTCAGGCTATGAACTCTTCACTGGCGTAAAATTGCGGGCATTCAAAGAGCTGATACTTCAACTGAGGGACATGGATGCCCCTCAGTTGATGGAAGAAGATGAGAGTGAGACAGTAGGGCTTCGGGCTACCAGCCTCAGTGTATTTACATTTAAGGGGGTGTTGAATATAGGGATGCTACTTCAAGCTTCCGAAAAAGCGCGCGAAGTACGCTCATTCATGCTCAATGTGGTGATTGACGTCCTGAATCAAAAATTAGGAGGGAGTACCAAATACATCAATCAGCGAGAAGAGGAGTTTCTACCAGCGGCTATTCGAGAGCTTAATTATCGTCAAGCGTTTACTAATGCCATAGATTATTATGTGGATGACAACCGCTTTAAGTATGCACAACTTACGGACCGTATTTATAATAGTATTTTTAAAGAGAATGCCAAAGAATACCGTAAAGTGTTGGATTTGAATACCAAAGAAAGCGTAAGGGCTACATTGTATTCAGAGGTTTTGGATTTGATAGCCAGTTTTGAAAATGGTTTTGCCGATTTTTTGAAGCAAGAATATGAGAAAAAAGGGGATAAGTTACGGTTGTCGGAGGCGCATACACTTTTTCGACAATTTGAACGAATGACTGAAAAAATTTATGAACCCTTGCGAGAAAAGGCGCGCAGTCTTATGGCAAGTAGAGATATGGTGTTTAGAGATGCGCTACACGAAAAACTCAAAGACTACGTAAATGCGGTGAGTCCAGAAGACTTTGAGAAATTCTTAGGAGAAAAAAGTATGTCTTTGGAAGACCGTTTGAAAGAAAATATGGATGTGTTTAGACGGTTAAAAGATAAATAAGATGGCTTTTTTATACTTCGACACTCCCCATGCTATCCGTGAACATGATTTTATTATAGAACAAAGCGGTGGCCGTTGGGGAGTCATAAATATTGGCTTGATTGATAGCGTATTAGAGCATATTCAAAATGACTTTTATTATCCAGAGTTAGAAGATAAAGTATGTCATTTGTGCTATTCTATCAACAAAAACCACGCTTTTAATGATGGAAATAAAAGAACGTCAATTGTCTTAGGAGCTTACTTTTTACAAATCAATGGGTTTGAGCATAAAGTGAGTTATTTTATTCGCGAAATGGAAAACATAACAGTCTATGTTGCTGATAACCGTATTGATAAGGCACTTTTACACGAGATTATTAGTGCGATACTGTACACATGGGATTATGAAGAAAGTTTGAAATTAAAAATTGTCAATGCGTTAGCTGTAAACGACGATACATCCATTATTAGTGAATTTTAAACGATAAAAGTGCCATAGAAAATGCCCGATATTGTCCACGTCAGTTATGCCCAAACGGGTCAAAGCGCCAAAATTAACCCACTCGGAATGCGCGAGATGCAAGAAAAAGCGTATGCCGCCCGAGACGCCTCTTACTTACTGTTGAAAGCGCCTCCCGCTTCGGGCAAATCGCGCGCGTTGATGTTTATTGCTTTGGACAAACTCTACCGCCAAGGTCTCAAAAAAGTGATTGTGGCCGTACCCGAAAAATCCATCGGTGGGTCGTTTGAGGCAACCCCCTTGACGGCCTTTGGTTTTTTTGCCGATTGGACACCCAACCCCGCCTACAATCTCTGTACCCCTGGACTTGACGGAAGCCGTAGCAAGGTACAAGCCTTCAAAAACTTTTTGGCCAACGACGAAAAAATTTTGATTTGTACTCACGCTACGTTACGTTTTGGGTTTGAAGAAGTAGAAGCAGGGGCATTCAACGATACGCTGTTGGCCATTGATGAGTTTCATCACGTATCAGCCGAGGGCGACAATCGCCTCGGAGAACTTCTGCGAAACGTCATGGCCCAGTCCAATGCACACATTGTAGCCATGACGGGGTCGTATTTCAGAGGCGACAGCGTACCCGTATTGCTACCCGACGACGAGGCCAAGTTTACCAAAGTAACCTACAACTACTACGAACAACTCAACGGCTATACCTACCTCAAATCGCTCGGAATTGGGTATCATTTTTATCAAGGACGCTACACCTCGGCCATTGCTGAAATACTAAACACCGACAAAAAGACGATTCTTCACATCCCGAACGTCAATTCGGGCGAGTCCACCAAAGATAAACACAAAGAGGTGGACATCATCTTGGACAGCATCGGCGAAGTAGCGGGCGTAGATGCCGACACGGGCGTGATTTCGGTGGTGCGCCGCACCGACGGAAAACGCATCAAAGTGGCCGATTTGGTCAACGACAATCCACGTGACCGCGACCGCATCACGGCTTACCTGCGTAATCTCCAAAGTGCCGACGACATGGATTTGATTATTGCGTTGGGCATGGCCAAAGAAGGCTTTGATTGGCCTTTTTGCGAACACGCCCTCACGGTGGGCTATCGCGGTTCGCTGACCGAAATCATCCAAATCATTGGGCGTTGTACCCGCGACAGTGCCAACAAAACCCACGCGCAGTTTACCAACCTCATTGCCCAGCCCGACGCGGCCACCGACGAAGTGACGTTTTCGGTCAACAATATGCTCAAAGCCATTACGGCCTCACTGCTGATGGAGCAAGTATTGGCGCCTAACTTCAAATTCAAAACCAAACTATCGGACGAAGACAAAGCCGAGGCGGGCGAAATCAAAGTGCGGGGCTTCAAAATGCCAAGCTCGAAGCGCGTCAAAGATATTTTAGAGTCGGATTTGAATGACTTGAAAGCCACTATTCTGCAAGACGATACGGTCGTAAAAGCCTTGCCAGGCAATATACACCCCGAGGTAATCAATCAAGTATTGATTCCGAAGATTATTCAAGTCAAATACCCCGATTTGAGCGAAGAAGAAGTAGAAGAAGTAAGGCAGCACGTGGTGCTCGACTCGGTGGTCAAGTACGGCGAAATCAAAGAAGTAGGCGATCAGCGTTTTATTCGAATGGCCGATAAGTTTGTCAACATAGACGACCTCCACATTGATTTGATTGATAGCATCAATCCCTTTCAGAAGGCGTTTGAGGTACTCTCCAAATCAGTGACTACCAAAGTCCTCAAAGTGATTCAGGACACGATAGAAGCCACGCGGATTCAGGTTTCGGAAGAAGAAGCTGTACTTTTGTGGTCAAAAATCAAAGAATTTAGGATAAAAACAGGTAGAGAACCGCTGCTGACTGCCAACGACCCATTAGAGCGGCGCATGGCAGAGGTGTTGATTTATATCCGCGAACAGAAACGCAAGCGCGCCAATGGATAAGAAAAAAACGCTGCAAGATATTTTTGACGAAGAAGATGAGTTTGGCCTTCTCGACATCAAGCCCAAAGCCACTACGGCTCGTAATGAAGACGAGCGGTTGGTGGCGTCGTTTGCGGAGTTAAACGAGTTTTATGAAAAGCACCAACGCGAACCTCTCCCAAACAATGGCAGCGAACGCTCCTTGTATGCCCGCTTGAAGGGTATTCGAGAAAATCCCTCCAAGATAGAACAATTGAAGGCGTATGACTGTTTTGGGCTATTGCCCGAAGGGACGGTCAAGCCCGCAGCGTCGCTCGATGATATTTTTGCCGAAGATGAATTGGGCCTTCTTGACGAGGATACGCAAGGTTTGTTTGAACTAAAACACGTGCGCCCACTCGAACGCGAGCGCGCCGTGGTGCCTTTTCGGCAAAATAACTTACGCGAAGGAGTTTTTTATGTACACAACGGAGTACTGTTTTTACTCGAAAAAATCAACATTACCCAAAAAGAGCATTACAGAGCCGATGGTACGCGCGTACGGGAGGATGGGCGCACGCGCTGTATTTTTGAAAATGGAACCGAATCAAACATGCTCAAACGCTCGGTAGAAAAAATTCTATACGCCAACGGGCAAGTGGTGACCGACAACGCCGACGACGTGGCCGCTACTTTTGACACTGTAAGCGAGGAAGACCAAGAAACGGGCTTTATTTATGTGTTGAAGTCGAAAAGCACGCAAGACGCGATTCGGCAAATCTCTCATTTGTACAAAATTGGCTATTCAAAAACGACCGTAGCGGAGCGCATCAAAAACGCCAAAGACGAACCCACTTATCTAATGGCCGATGTAAGCGTAGTGACCTACTTTAAGTGTTACAATCTCCATCCACAAAAATTAGAACAGTTGCTGCACAATTTTTTCGGTAAATCTTGCTTAAACATTGACATTTTTGACAAAGAAGGCCGTCGCTACACGCCAAGAGAATGGTTTATGGCTCCGTTAACGATTATCGAACAGGCAATAAGTTTGATACAATCGGGTGAAATTGTAGCGTATCGTTATGATGATTTCAACCAAAGGATAGTGGCCCGTTAATGTATAACCTAAAAATAACTCCTAATCTATGCGTATTTCATTGATAGTAGCCATCGCTCAAAACGGAGTCATTGGGCGTGATAATCAGCTTATTTGGCATTTGCCCGACGATTTAAAACAATTTAAACGCCTCACGACCGGCCATCCTATCATTATGGGACGCAAGACTTTTGAATCTATCGGAAAGCCCTTGCCCAATCGTACTTCGATTGTTGTTACGAGAAGTAAAAATTGGACTTTTGAGGGCGTAGTTGTCGTAAATTCGGTAGCGGAAGCCCTTGAGGCGGCTCGCCAAACGGGTACAGATGAGGCGTTTGTGATAGGTGGGGCAGAAATTTACCGACTCACGCTGCCCATTGCCGATAAAATTTATTTGACCGAAGTGAAATCTGATTTTGAGGGAGATTCCCACTTTTTTATTCCTAATTTAGAAAATTGGAAGGAACTAAGTCGTAGCCACCACTCAGTTGATGAAAAACACGCCGTAGCGTTTGATTTTGTGGAATTAGTTCGTAAATAGCACCTACTAACCTTGACCACGAACAGACTGTCCGTACCCTATTTTATGAAAAAAATCTTGCGCCTGGTAGCTTTCGCACTTTTGTTGCTGATAGTCGTTTTGCTTTTCAATACGTTTCGTATTTCTTCCAAACAGCTGTTGGGCGTTGCCGCTGCGCCTGCGATGTCGGTGAGTGATTCGGCCATTACGCACCTTGCCGAAGCCGTTAAAATTCGGACAGTTTCTTTTGAAGATTTGTCGTTGATGGATAGCACACAGTTTGAAAAGTTTGTGGGCTTTTTGGCAAAAACGTATCCTTTGGTACACAGCCGCTTAAAGTTAGAGCGAGTCAGTACGTATGGCTTGTTGTATGAGTGGAAAGGAAAAGATACTAACTTGAAACCCGCCCTTTTGATGGGGCATTACGACGTCGTTCCCGTCGTGCAAGGCACCGAAAAAATGTGGAAGCATCAACCTTTTGCGGGCGATATTGCGGAAGGGTTTGTGTATGGCCGTGGTACGCTCGACGACAAAGTAACCGTGATTGGTGTTTTGGAAGCCGTAGAGTATTTGTTGAAGCAAAACTACCAACCCAACCGCAGCTTTTATTTGGCTTTTGGCCACGATGAAGAAATTTCGGGACGCAACGGTGGGCAAAAAATAGCGGCTTTGCTCGAAAGTCGTAAAATTGAGTTGGAATACCTGATGGACGAAGGAGGAACGATTAAAACCGACGGCGTTTCGGGGATTAGTCAACCCATTGCCTTGATTGGAATCGCCGAAAAAGGTTACACGACGATTCAGCTTACATCGGTGGGCGATGGTGGTCATTCCTCGATGCCACCACCGCAAACCAGTATCGGGATGTTGGCCGAAGCCATTGATAAACTCCAAAAACATCCGTTTCCAGCGCGATTGGAAGGGGCAGCGGGCTATATGCAAGACTACCTCGCACCCGAAATGCCCTTTGGAACAAAACTCGCCATGGCTAATCGTTGGTTATTAAAACCTGTGATTATCAATATTTTGTCGAAAACAAACGCAGGAAATGCCATGGTCAGAACGAGCATTGCTCCCACGGTGATTCATGCGGGGGTAAAAGACAACGTGCTACCCGTAGAAGCGGTTGCCAAAATCAATTTCCGCATATTGCCTGGCGACTCGGTGAAAGGAGTGGCGGATTATGTAAAAAAAGTAGTTGATAACGAGCGAATTACGGTAGAAACCTTAAAGCAATTTGACTCAGAGCCTTCGCCCGTTTCAGATACTGCCGCAGTTGGTTTTCGGACGCTGCACCGTACCATTAAAAGTTGTTTTCCCGAGGCAATTGTTGCGCCCTATTTGGTAGTGGGTGCTACCGATGCACGTTACTATAAAAAAGTTTGCAAAAATCTTTACCGATTTATGCCCGTGCGAATGAACGAAGAAGACCTCAAACGCCCCCATGGAACGAACGAACGTATTAGCACTGAAGATTTCAAAAATGTAGTGAAATTCTATGTGGAGTTGGTGAAAGGGAGCTAAAATGAATTTTTTCCTATTATAAAGTGTTTGATAAAATCTCAGCAAAATTACAGCAAACTACTGTTAAAATGAACCCAATTGTAATGTGAGTGGAGGTACTAAAGGAATAGGAAAAGCTACCGTAGAACAATTTATGGCGGAGGGTTTCGACGTGGTGACTTGTGCTCGTAGGGAAGCTGACTTATTGATGCTGCAAAAAACACTTGAAGAGAAGTATGCCCCACGCCGCCTTTTTATAAAAGTAGCCGATATGTCCATGAAAAAAGAGGTACTTTCGTTTGTGAATTTTGTCAATTCTTTGAATCGTCCTGTGGAAGTTTTGGTCAATAATACAGGACTGTTTGCACCTGGTCAAATACATAACGAACCCGAAGGGACATTAGAAAGTATGATTGATACCAATTTGTACAGTGCGTATTATTTGACCCGTGGGCTGGTAGAGGCGATGATTCAACGTCGAAAAGGACATATTTTTAATCTATGTTCTACGGCCAGTATTACTGCTTATACCAACGGTGGAGCGTATTGTGTCTCTAAATTTGCCTTGTATGGAATGACTAAGGTGCTGCGTGAAGAACTAAAACCGCACGGTATTAAAGTAACGGCTATTTTGCCTGGAGCTACTTTGACGGCGAGCTGGGAAGGCGTAGATTTACCTTCTGAGCGTTTTATTCAAGCCGACGACGTTGCTAAAACCATCTGGGCGGATTATCATTTGTCGCCAGGAGCGGTGATTGAAGATATTTTGATACATTTAAAATCACCAATGGAAAAATATTTGGGCATAGACGTTGGGGGAACAAACGTCAAAATGGGTGTCGTGGACGCCGAAACGGGTCGAATTTCTAATTTTTATAGCCACGATACCGCCAGTTGGCGCGAATCGGGTCATTTTGAAAAGCATCTGGGCGATGCCATTGCCGTACAACTCCATGAATACCCGAACATTACGCGAGTAGGCATTGGGCTTCCTGGCATGATTAACCGCAAGCGTACTGTTCCGCTCGAAATTACGGCCATTCCCGAAATTGACAATGTTCCGTTGGTGGAGTACCTTTCGGGTCGCTTTGAAGGGGTACAATTTTTCTTGGAAAACGACGCGAATGCGGCAGCTTTGGGTGAGTTTTACTTTGCCGAAGAAAAAATCAATGAAAACTACATTTTTATTACGCTCGGAACGGGAGTAGGCGGTGCGGCTATCATCAACCGCAAAGTGTTTGTAGGCGGTGATGGTAATGCCATGGAGCCTGGACACATTCCGTCAAGAAATGGAAAAGTATTGGAGCGTAACATCGGAAAAAAAGAATTGCTGGATTTAGCCAACGAAATGCGTCGTACTTATAAAGACCCCACCCAACTCCCTGATGACGGTTCGATTTCGACCACAGGCTTGGTAGCTGCCGCCGCCGAAGGGGATGAATTAGCCCTTCAGATTTGGACGGAGGTAGGTGAAATGCTTGGCGACGGCTTGGTGGCCATGATTCGTATTTTAGACATCAAATTGATTTTAATCGGTGGCGGATTGTCGGCCTCTTTTGATTATATCATTCCTGCGGTACAAAAACAGCTTAACTACTGGCTGACCCCCTACTATTTGAAAGACCTCGAAATCAAACGAGCTACCCTTGGCAATGACGCGGGGCTTTTGGGGGCGGCTTCGCTTTGTTTTGATTAAGGTTATTTTTTGTTAAAGTATTATTCAAAATCAATGAAATGGTAAAGTATAGTGAATTAAGAGAAAAACTTGGTTTTGAAAATATAAATGGAAGTGCGGAGAAATTAGCTTATTTCACGCACTTCCTTTATAATTATGAAAATGAGTTGTCAAAAAGCTATGAAGTGAAAGCAAAAGCGTATTTTGACGAAGTAGTAGAAAAATTAAATTTAGTACAAGAGCCTAATATTCAACAACTTCTCCCGCTCAATTGGGACGTACCGTTTCCAGCCCCTCAAAACCCAGATTTTACTTTTATAGATTTATTTGCAGGTATTGGCGGATTTAGAATACCTTTTCAAGAAATAGGTGGTAAATGTGTTTTTACTTCGGAGTTTAATTATCACGCCCAACGCGCTTATGAGTTAAATTTTGGTGAAATCCCCTTTGAGGATATTACCAAACTGGATTTGAATATTGTTCCCGAACATGATGTTTTGTGTGCTGGTTTTCCCTGTCAACCCTTTAGCATTTCAGGCAAGATGAAGGGGTTTGAAGATACCAGAGGAACGCTTATTTATTATGTTTTTCTCAAATTAGCTTTAACTAATACTAAAATCAAATGAGATATTGGCTCTTTAATGTTGTAAAATATTGATTTTTAGGAGATTATACAATGAATTTGTAGCTTGTCTTTACGATATAAAAGTTCAAATTAGTAAAAGTTATGCTTAAATATCAGTTTTTCCCTCGCTCAGTTGGTATTTCAGAAGAGATAAAAAATGTTGTAAAATGCTTTGAATTGGTATACGATGAAATAAAATCACCTGAAAATAATTTAGATAGTGATGGTGTTTTAAAAAAGGTATCCCCCTATTTACAAGCATTAAATTTTCAAGTAGAGATTTCAAAAAAAAAGGAAGATAAAATCCCAGTTCCAGTTCTTTTTGGTCTTAATAATAAAATTGACAAATATTTTAGTGCAGACGCATTAAGTGAAGATGGAAAAATTGTTTTGGAAGTAGAAGCAGGTAGGGCAGTGGTTAATTATCAGTTTTTAAAAGACATTTTTGGTTCTTTATGATATTACTTGCACGGAATGGGTTTGAAAGGCAAAACGTATCATTTTCTTAAAAGTCTGTTTGCTTCTAAAGCCTCTGGCAATGCGTTTAATGGTTTGAATCTTTGAATTAATACCTTCCAGAATTCCGTTGTTAATTTTTGAATTTGCGTAGTTAGTAATTCCTTCAAAATGATTGCGAATGGTTTTAGAAATAGGATTATTTTGAAGTTTTTCCTGGGCAAAATCGGCGACAAAAGCTAACTGTGCCGAAAATTGCTCATAATTTTGTTGCTTATAAAAATCACAAAGTTGATTCATCAGCATATTGATAAGTGCTTTAAAATTGTCTGCTTCGTTTCCTAAATTATCTAAATGCTTGTATAACAGCTTGATCACATGCCACTTGTCGAAGGTGATGTCAGCTTGTGGAAAGTGACTGTTAACACCACTGATAAAAGCGGGGGACATATCCATAGAAATATTTTTGATAGATTCAGGATAGGGATGGTCTTGCTGGAAGTCTTTGAGAGCTTCGGAGGATTTGCCATCATAAATACCCACAATACACCGTTTATCTATGTCCCAAAAGGTAGTAATATAGTCATGCCCTTTACGAGTAGAGGTTTCATCAAAAGCTATATTTTCGGGCGTATGGCTAAGTTCATCAATCTCTAAGTGTTGCGTATAATAGTGATACAACGACTCAACTCGTTGAGGATAAATGCCTAATTGGGCAGCGACAGTGGAGAAACAGTTGTGTATATGCATCAAGCGCATTACCTCAGCTTCATACAACAGGGTAAATTTTGAATAATCTCTTGAAAATGAAATAGTAGGTTTTGTTAATTTACCTGTGGTTCTATCCTGATAAATAGGTATTTTGCACTTGATAAAACTGCGATATTGAAATATCTTCAAATGTTCCCATTCTCGTTCATAGTAGCTATGAATACGGCAATTTGAGGGAAGAGCACTTTCTGATACTGATAAAATGATATTTACCCGTAAGTTTATATCGTCTTTGTCTACCTCTTTTAATTCAAAGGGGTATTCTATTGGTAACAAGCTACTAAGGTCTTCTATTAGTGCCATATCGTTTTTGATACAAAATTACAGCTTGCAAGTAAAATCATAAAGTGCCGTTTTTCAAGCTTGTATGATGTATGGGGTTGAATATTTAATAATCGCTGTCAGAAATGATTATCAAAAGAAAGACGATTTTCATAAGGTATGCGTTTTTTTAGAAACATTATATATCAGTAATAGATTGAGTTTACCGCTAAAAGGAATTTTAATAATTGGATATTAAAATAGTTTTGGATAATAGTAAAATAGACTTTGCAAGACCTTATGCTTTAACCTGTGATGGTCTCACAGAATTGCTTAATAACCATTTTCATTCCAAGTATATGGAAGAAGGTGCTTCTCGTCTTCCAACATTGGCTTTATATGCAGTTTACCAATGTTTGGTGAATGAAACAAAACGTTTTGAAGGTAAACAATTGCAAATTATTGAAAGCCATACATCGGCAGATGCACGTAGTGGACGGATTGGGGATATTGATGTTGTTGATGAGAATGGGCGACCTTTTGAAGCAGTAGAGGTAAAATATGGTATTCCTATTTCGTTGCAATTGGTCAAAGATGCCTTTCAAAAATTTGTTACAACCCAAGTATCAAGGTATTATTTGCTATCAACAGTTGATGTCAATGCAGCAGAACAAGAATTAATCCAACAAGAAATTGACAGAATTAGGAATGTACACGGATGTCAAGTTATAGTTAACGGTATCTTCGAATCGCTTAAATACTATCTTCGCCTATTATCAAGTACTTCAGAGTTTATCCATAATTACGTAACGCTTCTTGAAAACGATACAGCTCTAAAATTTGAACACAAAAAGCGTTGGAATGAGCTGATTGCTAATGGATAAGTTTTATTGATTTTACATTTCTAACTACGCTTTTCCTATGAAGAATCTGCTATTTTTCTTTCTTCTTTCTCAACTCACTTTTGCCCAAAAAGCTCAATCTTGGATGATTGGGCCGTTCCGCAAAGCAGATGCTGCCAATCCAATTTTGGAAGCCAAAGCAGGTACAACGTTTAAATGCCCTGTTCGGAATGAAGTGGTGAATTGGGAAGAAAAAGATGTATTTAATCCCGCAACCGTAGTCCGCAACGGGAAAGTATATATGTTGTACCGAGCAGAAGACAAAGTGGGCAAATACGCGGGAACGTCGCGTTTAGGGCTGGCCGTAAGCACCGATGGGGTTCATTTCAAACGAATGCCTGAACCCGTGTTTTATCCTGACAACGATTTTATGAAAAAGTACGAGTGGGAAGGCGGTTGCGAAGACCCACGCGTTGTTGAAACAGAAGATGGGCATTATGTAATGACTTATACATCGTACGATGGCGATTTGGCTCGTTTGTGCGTGGCGTCCTCCAAAGACTTGATTCACTGGCAAAAACATGGATTAGCCTTCGGGAATTTTATCAAATCAACCCGCGATTTTTGGTCGAAGTCTGGGGCGATTGTTTGTCGGAAATCTGGCGATAAAATGATAGCTACAAAAATTAACGGAAAATATTGGATGTACTGGGGCGACCAAGCTCGACTTTATACCGCTATTTCTGACGATTTGGTAAATTGGTATCCCGTTACGCGTCCCAATGACCCCGCTTATAAATCCTTGGATGTGTCGGATGTCAACTGCGTGCCCGTGGCGACAACCCGTAATGGAAAACACGATTCGCGATTGCTGGAATCAGGCCCGCCTGCTTTTTTGACCAAAGAGGGCATTGTGCTGATTTACAACGGTATGAACTATAATCAAACGGGTGATGCCAGCCTTGCCGAAGGCACGTACGCCGCAGGACAATTCTTGTTTGACCCCGAAAACCCCATTCAATTGAAAGACCGTTCAGAAAACTATTTTCTCAAGCCCGACAAACCTTATGAAATTGCAGGGCAAGTCAATCAAGTGTGTTTTGTAGAAGGTTTAGCGTCGTTTAAAGGAAAATGGTTTCTGTACTATGGGACAGCAGATTCTAAGATTGGAGTTGCGATCAGTAAACAGAAATAAGTCATGTTTGTCTTCGGTATTTTCTGTTTTATTTTTGGACTGTTTGCTTGGCTCGTTTATGGGAGCAAACGCCTCATCGAAGAGGTTGAAAAAGAACATGTTCTTATAGATGAAGTGCGTACTTATGCAATTACGGATAAGCAGTACTGGCTATGTTTTGATACGATAGCGGGGGTATTTTTTATTCTAATGGGATTGGTGTTTTTATTGATGTTTTTTTCAAATCCACCTCGTAATAATAGCACGGAGATAATGTTAGTAGTATGCTTATTTTCATTGATGCTATTTGGCGCTGGGGTGTTATTTATCTATCCCAACTATTATTATCGAGTCTTGACCAAAGAGCGCCCTGTGACTTTCGACCCTCTCAACAAGTTAATTACGGTAACTGAGAATGCAAGAGATTTTGTATTTTCGATAACTGATATAGAGCAGATAACGCATTTTTTATACAAGGGTAGAGGTCTTGATATTCGCTATTGGGAGGTGAAGTTAAAAAATGGTAAAACTCTCTTGTTCGACCCTCGCTTTTGGTCATATATGGCTACTGAAAAGTTTTTTAGAGGGATTCCCTATAAATCTGTTTATCGGTGGATCCCTTGGTTTAAGACGACAAATGAGTAAATTCAGAGGTTCTTTGCTCTTTTCCAAAAAACTAAAACCAATTAATAGAAGATGAAAAATATTCGTATTCCATTATTCCTATCTTTAGTACTTGTATGGAACTTGTCACAAGCCTCAAAACCTGGCCCCTGGAAAAATCTCTTTGACGGCAAAACTACCGCAGGCTGGCATAGCTACGGAAAAACTGGCACTTCGGGCTGGATGGTAATGGGGGGGGCGCTGATGACCCACGGAAAATCTGGCGATTTGGTAACCGACGAAGAATTTGAAAGTTTTGAATTGGAATTTGAATTTAAAATTCCACCCAAAAAAAATAGCGGAGTCATGTACAAGGTTATCGAAGATCCTAAGCATCCCCCGTATTACTCAGGGCCTGAATATCAAGTGATTGATGATGAAGGCTATCCGCCATTCAATGACAATGGCAAAATGGTAAAAATCAACGACAAACAAAAAACGGGGGCTAACTATGATATGCAAGCACCGAGTAAGTGGGTAGCAAAACCCGCAGGTGAATGGAACAAAGGGAAGATTGTTGTTGATGGCAATCACATCGAACACTGGCTCAATGGCGTGAAAGTGGTGGAATATGAGTACGGTAGCGATGCTTGGAAAGCGCAGTTGGCCAAAAGCAAATTTACAAAATGGACGTATGCTACGCCTCGCGCCAAAGGGAAAATTGCACTCCAAGATCACGGTGACGAAGCTTGGTACAAAAACATGAGAATCCGGACGCTTTAAAAAATGCTCGAACAGTTTCTCCAACACCTGACTCACGAAAAACGGCTCAGTCCGCACACACTTACCGCCTATGGTAAGGATTTGGAACAATTTGCGGAGTTTTTGGAGAAAACCTACCAACTAAAAGACCTCGCCAAGGCCGACTTCCGCATGATACGCGGCTGGGCGGTGAGTTTGGTAGAGGCAGAATTACACCACCGCAGCGTGAACCGAAAATTGGCCACGCTGCGGTCGTTTTATGGGTATTTGTTGCGATGCAAAGTAGTCGCTGTCAATCCTATGCTACGGGTTTCAGCATTGAAGACCGACAAGCCTTTGCCGATGTTTGTAGAAGAAAAAAACCTTCAACTGCTGTTTGAAGAGGTGACCTTTGCTGACGATTTTGAAGGTATTCGCGATAGATTGGTGATGGAACTGCTGTATGGAACGGGGATGCGTTTGGCAGAATTGCTTTCTTTAACTGACAATGACCTGAATTTTTACGACCAAACGCTCAAAGTATTGGGCAAACGAAACAAAGAAAGAGTTATCCCCATTTATAAAGGCTTGGCCGATTTGATTAAAAATTACCAAAGCATCAAACGAGAGAATTTTCCTGCACTTGATACCAATGTGCTGATTTTGACCAATAAAGGCGAACCTGCTTATGCTGTCTTGATTCAGCGGATTGTGAAAAAATATTTGTCGGCAGTTACTTCTTTGCAAAAGCGAAGCCCGCACATTTTGCGCCATACATTTGCAACGCATCTGCTTAATAAAGGTGCCGATTTGAACTCAATCAAAGACTTACTCGGACACAGCAGCTTGGCCGCTACGCAGGTCTATACCCACAACACGATTGAGAAATTGAAAAAGATTTACAAACAAGCCCATCCCAAGGCGTAAAAAATGCCTCCTATTTTTTACGTTAAGAGGCAGTAGGAGCGAAATACGGGATTCGAACCCGCGGCCTTCAGTTTGGGAAACTGACGCTCTACCAACTGAGCTAATTTCGCTTGGTTTTGGTAGGCAAAAATAAAAAAAGTCAGTAATACTACTTACAAATTAGCTTTAAAATACAAGCTCTTTT
>JBGAUP010000113.1:0-11530 GCA_044228585.1 Runella sp.
GCTGTCAGATTCAAGCCTACTCCTCCTGCTTTGAGCGAAATCAAGAAAACTTGCAGGGATTTGTCTTCCTGAAAAAGTGTGATTGGGGTCTGGCGGTCGGTGGTAGAACCATCCAAATAAGCGTACTGAATTTCCCGTTCGTCCAAATAACGACGCAAAATAGTGAGATGTCGAATAAATTGGCTAAAAATCAATACTTTATGATTTCCACTTAGCAATTCTTCCAATTTCGATTGAATTTCCTCCAGTTTTCCGGACTCTCCTTCATACTCCTCATCAATCATTCTTGGGTGATTTGCCAGTTGGCGGAGCTTGGTCAACCCCTGCAAAACCACCATTTGCGATTTTGCCATTCCCTTCTCCTCAATGTGTTCTAAAATAAAATTACGGTAGTAGGATTTGGTTTCTTCGTAACGTTGCTCTTGCAGGTCGGCCATCTCACAATAATGCACACTTTCTACTTTCGGGGGCAAATCCAAGGCGACTTGTGATTTATGACGACGTAACAAAAACGGTTTAATTAACGCGTACAGTTTCTGCATTCGTTGCTCGTCGTTGTGCTTCTCAATGGGTGTTTGAAAATGCGTCCTAAAATACGACTGACTCCCCAACAGCCCAGGATTTACAAACGTCATTTGTGTCCACAAATCCATTGTGGTATTTTCGAGAGGCGTTCCCGTAAGAATCAGGCGATGCCGCGCCTCCAAGTCCATTACGGCTTTGGTAATGTGAGAGGTAGGGTTTTTGATGGCCTGAGACTCGTCTAAAATAATATAATTGAACTTGTACACTTTCAACAAGTCCACGTCAATTCGTACAATTCCATAAGAAGTCAAAATCAAGTCATAGTCATCAAAGCGGCTGAGGTTTTTATCACGATGAGTACCCGTATAAATCAACACACGCAGATGAGGCGTAAAACGTTTTGCTTCCAATTCCCAATTGTACAGCAACGACGTAGGCATGATAAGCAAAGAGGGTTGTTGAGTACCTTTCTCCTTTTGGTATTGTAGCATGGCCAAAGTCGTAACGGTTTTACCTAAACCCATATCATCGGCCAAACATCCCCCAAAACGATAATGGCTTAAAAAGTTTATCCAGTCAAAACCAGCTTTCTGGTAAGGCCGCAGCGTACCCACAAACCCCGTTGGCAAAGGGTGTTCATCTATTTTACTAAAATCACTTAGTTTCTCCAATTTTCGGTTCATCACCACGGTTGCAAGGCTATCTTCCGCAAACTCTTGTATCAGTGTCAAATGATGTTTACGTAGGGTTAGCTGCTCACTGTCAGGATTGTATTCGGCAAAAGCAAACAATTCCGAATACTTCGTTAGCCACATATCAGGAATCACTGCTACCTCGCCATTGGGTAATATAAATTCTTTTTTTCGCGACAAAATCAAGTTTCTAAGTTTGATAAAAGGAATCTCAAAGCTCCCAAATCTTACTTTGGCATATACATCAAACCAATCGTGTGACTCTTCAAACGAAATATCAATTGACGAATAACCCAAGAAATAACGTTTAGAATTTTGGGTATTTTGTTGCAATAAAACGCCCATTTCTTGGAGCTGAAAATGCCGAGACTGTGTCCACTCAAACGCTTCATTTTTAGGCAATGTGCACCTCCCCTGTCCTATATTTAGGCCAAGCTCTTTAAGTTTTAAAATCTTATCTTTTTCGATGATAAGGTTGCGTCTTACCTTGTGAAATATGTACTCGTTGCCCTGTTTTTCCAAACTGACATTGGCGTGAGCAGCAAAACTATCAAACCTAAAAGTAAAGTCTCCGTACCTAAACAACAATTCAAAAACGACTTGGGTATTTTCTGAGACTTCTGGTTCAGCATTGGCATCTGCCAAAAGTGACGGTGCTGCGTTGACTGGTAAATTATTTTCCGAAATATTCAAAATAGGAACGAGATTCGCCTTTTCGTATCTAATCTCAAAACCTTGGGCATATACTTCATAATTGGCCACCAATGGGGCTACAAAACGTTGATAATACTGTTCTTCGACGTTTCGAGGGATGATAATATGGTTTTTGGTCAAAAACGGGCGAATTTTTTTTCCCTCTACATTCTTATCAAAATGGTATAACTTATCATCCAAAAGCAGCCAAGCAGGTTCGTCACACACCAAAAGGGCCGTACGATTTCGTATCTGAAGCCGTTCTCCGTTGTGCTTCACAATCGGGAAATAATGAGTATTTTCTTCGTTACGTACAAAATGAAAATATACTTTTGCTTTTTCGGGCATTCGCTTTATGGGCATCCAAGCAGGGTTGTTGTCATTGCCCATCACGTATATACGCTTGTCGCCGAGTTTTTCTAATATTTCTGCTTTTATTTTTTCAAGGTAACCAGCGATGGCTTCTTGCAATAGTTTATCACCTTTCTGAGCATCATAGACTTTCAAAAAAAAGTCGAACGCAGATAGTTTTTTGGGGTTAAATTTCTTGAGGATAGTATCTTGCTGAATAGCCTCAATGGCTTTTACCAACTCAAAGTCTTCGGTATCCAATCCCGAAGCAAATTCTTTTACGTTTTGTGTTGAAACGATTTGGTTCAACAACGTCAACTCACCTTTACTATTGATTTGCACCATATAAGAGCCAAACAAATACCCTAAATACTCGTGCTGAAACAAAGAATATACAATCGTAAAAGGCTGACTGGTAGATACTTTCATAAATATCGAAAACGGTTGATAAAACCCATTGAAAAGAACCGCCTACCGCGCTTTAAGGTAGGTACACTTTTCGAATCCTTACAAAGATACTAACCACTATGAAAATACCAAATGAGCAGCTGCGACCACAAAAAAAGCGGCCATAGCCGCTCCAAGTTCATCATAGGTTTTTAGCGAGAAAAGTCTGTTGTCTGCAACACTAAAACTATAACGCAAATATCGGTATCTTTTTGCTTACTTAATTATCTCCTTTTTGCTATAATTTGTTCTGTTTTATCATTTTGACGATATTTACCCCCTATTCTCACGACAATCAGGCATGAAAACGGAGTACGAAAATATCACCCCCGACCGCGGCAGTTCTTTTAGAGTATTATGGTGGCGCTCGCACGAAGACCGTTTTTTTTGGCATCAGCACCCCGAATACGAAATCGTATATATTCACAAAGGTTCGGGCA
This sequence comes from Runella sp., assembly GCA_044228585.1. Taxonomy (GTDB): domain Bacteria; phylum Bacteroidota; class Bacteroidia; order Cytophagales; family Spirosomataceae; genus Runella. The sequence goes on from JBGAUP010000113.1 coordinate 3,149, forward strand.
AGCGGCACATCGGTCAGCACCTATCACATTTTGAAGAAGGCGAACTTATGTTTATCGGGCCCAACGTTCCTCACCTTAATTTTGGCTACGGAGCCGACAACGAACACGAGGAGATTGTGGTACAACTAAAAGATGATTTTTTGGGCGAAGCATTTCTTCAAAGCCCCGAACTCCACGCCATCAAACGGTTATTTGAACTCTCGAAACAAGGGATTAACTTTTACGGTAAAACTCGCCAACAGGTAGCCGCTCAGATGCTTAGGCTACCTCATTTGAATCACTTTGACCGACTTATTCAACTGCTGCTTATACTACAAACACTGGCTACGACTAAGGAGTACAATCTCCTCAAAATAAACGGGTTGAGTTACGAACACAGTCACCGAGAAGAAGCTCGAATCAGGCAGATTTATGCTTTTGTAGAAAAAAACTATCAACAAGAAATTGAGCTACAAACTGTTGCCGATTTAGCCAACCTTACAGTTCCTTCATTCTGTCGGTATTTCAAAAAAATTATGCAAATGACCTTCACTGACTTTGTGAATGAATACCGTATCCAACAAGCCTGCAAGATGCTTGCCCAACACCAAACGGTTACGGACGTGTGTTACAGTAGTGGTTTCAATAATCTCTCACACTTCACCAAAACGTTTAAGTCGGTGACGGGCAAAACCCCTCGCGAGTACAAACGAGCGAATGAGTTATTATAGAAGTTGTTTAGTTGAAAGTATGTCTAAAATTAATCATTGCCGAAGCCATTAATAGCCATGCTTTAAAGTTTTTAGCTAACTGTTCAAAGCGTACAAGGATTCTTTTATAAGTATCTAACCAAGCAAAAACCACCTCTATTTTAAATCTAAAAGCATAAATATAATCGCTCATGTATCGATATTCGGGCATGATTTTCTTAGTATTTCGCTTGTTTTGCTTGATGTTAGCTACAATTTTATGCTTTTCAATGAACTCAATGAATGCAGAGACATCAAATCCAGAATCGGCATTAAGATGAGACATATTATAGTCAATAAGCTGTTCATCAAGTGATTGAAGCATTTTTTTGACATTCTCAATGATTTCAAAATTATCATGATGATTACCATCAATACAATCTGAAATGGCTAAAATGTTGTACTTATTATCACAAATGACCAAATTATTCACGGTTTTTGCTCTTTTGCGCCGTTGCCATTTAACATTTTCACCCCTTTTTTTGACGGAGTGTGAGTGCCATCTAATTGTAAACATTCAAGAGCTAATTTATCAGAAATAATTGAAGTTGAAGATTCAAATAGTCGTTTAAAACTGTCATCTTTGCTCCATTTAGCATAATGATAATAAATATTTTGCCAAGTAACCAATTGATTGTCAGGCTTTAATGTTCTCCATGAACAGCCAGATTTCAATACATGTAAAATCGTATTGAAAATATAATGGTAACTTACTTTCAAACGATTATGACCAATTTTATGGGTCAAGTGTGGTAAAATGTAAGTCTCAAAATCTGATTCTGAAACATTCACAGGTAACTTATTCATAGGTTTTTTTATGATAAAGATACTTGAAATTCAACTAAACAACTTTATAGCTATATCTTACTGCTTCGACGGAATTTTTGCTTTGGCATCCTCATACGCTTTTTTTCTGGCTTCTAAGTCGGTTTGAGCCGTGGTTACGTCCTTTTGATTAAGCTCTAAGTCCTTCTTTAGGTTTACCAATTCTTTCTCCGTTTTCTCAATGTCCTTCTTGAGCGATTCGCCTTTGCGAGTTAGCTTAGAAAAATTCTTTTCGGCCTCCTTCATGGCTTCTTCGGCTACTCGCGCCTCATCATATAGAATGGCATCTTCGGCAAATTTTTTCAGAAATGCCTCAGCTTCTGCATAGCCTTTCGTTCCTTGGGTTACGTACGAACCATTTCCTAAATCCAAGTAGATAAACACCTGCGAAAGTCCTTTTTTAGAACTCACTTGGCTGGCCAAGTTGATAGGTGAAGAAGATATGCTCGAAATACTCGCACTCGACGCGCGATATACCCCTCCCCGCGAGCTATTTACTTTGCCGTATTGTTTAAGATACGCCTCCCAATACTGTCCAAGGTACTTCTCGTCAATTTTTGTAGTCACGTACAAACCCTCAAAGTTTGATTTGTCTATATCCTGCTTTCCTGGCAAAACCGTCTGAGCCTCAGAAATATAGCTTAACAGAAAACTAATGGCGATAATAAATATCTTTTTCATCTTTTTTTCGTTTTTGATTTGGACGTAAAATAAACAATTTTCGTCACAATATGTATGATGCAAGGGTTTCTAATTCGCTAAGAAATAAAAGCATTTTTATAAACGTTAGAAGTTGTGGCTCTAAGTCTTTAATTTTACAAGATATTTTAATTTTCGTTCACCTAACTTATGATTACCCAGTGAAAGTTCAAAATCAAGTACGATTTGTTAACAAAGACAAAAATTTATTTTTCCCTACCCTAAAAAAACGAGTTGATAGTTATTTTAAAGACCGCAATCTCTCAAAAAATGCGAATAGCGTCTTAATTTTAAAGACCATCATTTTAACCGCTACGTATTTACTTCCTTTCTGCGCCTTACTCTGGTTTCAGCCTTCGCTCAGCATTAGTCTTGTACTATGGTTTATCATGGGTATTGGTCTTGCAGGTTTAGGAATGAGTGTGATGCACGATGCCTGCCACGGAGCTTATTCTAAAAACGATGCCGTCAATTCTTGGATAGGGACTATCTACCTGAATATGTTGGGAGGTTCTACCTTCAACTGGAACTTACAGCACAATGTAATGCACCACATGTACACAAACGTAGTTCATTTGGACGAGGACATTAACGACAAGTTGGTACTAAAATTTTCGCCGCACACCCCTGTCAAGGCATTTCATCAATTGCAATGGCTTTACGCCTTTCTTTTTTACGGAATTCTTACACTCTATTGGGTAACCCTCAAAGATTTTATTAATTTTATTACCTTTACAAACAACGGGGTAAATACCAATACTAAGGCGCAAAACGCGGTTACTTTAACCAAAATCATTCTCTCTAAAATACTCTATTTTAGCCTCCTGCTTGGGGTTCCTATCTTTGTGTTTGGCATTCCTTTTCAAGAAATTTTAGTCGGCTTTTTGTTGATGCACTTCGTGGGAGGTATTATTCTTACTACGGTTTTTCAGTTGGCGCATTCAGTAGAAGGAACGAGCCATCCTTTACCTAACGAGAAAGGAATCATTGAAAATGACTGGGCTATTCACCAAATGAATACAACTGTCAATTTTTCACGCCAAAATAAATGGTTATCGTGGTATGTAGGCGGCCTTAACTTCCAAGTTGAACACCACCTTTTCCCAAAAATTTCTCACGTGCACTATCCCGAATTGTCGAAAATTGTTAAGCAAACAGCGACAGAATTCGGAGTTCCTTACCTCGAAAACCCAACGTTTGGTCAGGCACTACGCTCACATATCACTCATTTACATCAATTAGGCCGTCTTCCCGATTTCAACGAAGCTTTTGGGTAGAGAATCAAGGATAAGAGCAAAAAAAAGAGAGAAACGGTCTGTTTCTCTCTTTTTTGTTTTGACGACTCTCTATCTAAAGTAAATCATTTTTGAAGGCATAAGCTACCAATCCAGCGGTATTTTTAGTTCCTGTTTTTTCAAGTAATCTCAGTCGGTGCCCTTCAACAGTGCGTGGACTTACAAAGAGTTTTGCGCTGATTTCAAGCGTCGAAAGTCCTTCGCAAAGTTGTTGAAGTACTTCCATCTCACGGGGAGAAATCTGCACTTTACTGTTGAACAACGAAGCGGGGGGTATTGCACGCGTAATTACTTTACGATGCAATGCTTTAGACACAAAATCGCTGTAATAAAACCCCTCTGCCATTACGCGCCGAATAGCTTTTTCTACTTCCCCTGGTTCCGAATCTTTGAGAAAATATCCATTAAATCCTTTTTCAAGTAGGTGAATAATGAAACGATCTTCTTCGTGCATAGACACGATGATAACTTTTAAGTTAGGATAGCGCATCTGAATCTGTTCGGTCGTTTCAACCCCATCCATTACGGGCATTTGCAAATCCAATAATGCAATATCTGGCTTCACTTTGGCGAGCAAATCCAACAATTCTTTACCATTGGCCGCCTCTCCAATCAATTCAAAATCACTAATTTGATTGAGCATAGCTGTCATACCTTTTCTAAAAAGGTTATGGTCATCAGCTATTACGAGTTTTATTTTATTCATCCGACATCGTGTTAATACTACCCCAATCCTGTATTTTCATCGTATCTTTTCTACCGTCAATGTTTTGTCTAATAAGACAAAATTCTTCAGTTCTACCACCGCTCTGCACCCCTTTTGGTCAGCAGTATCGTAATGAACCTTCCCCTCAATGATTCGCAAGCGTCCTTCTATGCTGTCTAAACCCAACCCAGGCGATGGACGTAAACGGACGTTTTCGAGGCAAAACCCCCTGACCATTATCTTCGACGACCATTGCAAAATGGTGGGGGGGAAGCGATAATTGGATATGGACATTTTTTCCGCCCGAATGTTTTATAGCATTGTTGATAAGTTCTTGGGCTACCCGATATAGCATCAACTCCGTCTTTGGCTCCAAGCGGTAATTTTCATCCCCACTGCACCCAAAAGTCACTCGAAGCGCCTGATTGTTGCTTCTGGCGGCAAACTCCTGTAAGGCTGCTGATAACCCGAAGCGTTCGAGTGTAGTGGGAATCAACTCACGACTGATACGCCGCACGTGGCTGATGGTCTCGTCCAATGCCTCTCTTACTTGCTGTGCCAAACGTTCAGCCTGTTCTTTAGAACCTAATTGCCCGTATAGAGCGTTGAAAGTCAATTTTGTAACCGAAAGCAGTGCTCCAATGTCATCGTGCAAATCTTGGGCTATTCGCCGCCGTTCGGCTTCGGTTGAGGCCATAGACACTTCCAAGAGTTTTTGCTGAAACTCTGCTTCCATGTCCTTGACCCGCATCTGTTGTTCAATTTGTTTGCGCTGATAGTACATCACAAACAAAACAATGAACATTGCCATGATAAGCATGATGCCCGTCCCAATAATAATCACGTAAGGAGATTCCATAGAGGGAATGACTGTATTGAGTCATTCAAAAATACACTAAAAAAATGGTGGTGCTACATTTTTTTACTAAACGGTAAAAATCCAGATGCTGTATAAGTTTTCGGTAAACTCATACAGTAGGTTTGGTGGGTCTCATGTACCATACAGTAAGGCCGAGAAATAAACTAAAAACGATGGATAATAAAGCGTCAATTATCCAATATTGATCGCGCGTTTTTAAGTCATTAAAGGTACTTTCTATAAAAACGTAAGGAAAAATAGTACCTGAGTAGTAGAATAAAGCTCCTGCACTATACCAGAACAATGGGTACGTTTTTAATTGGGGGATTTGCAGACTCTGGATTAGCTCATAGAAATACATCATAATTAAAATGATGGTCAGACATCCCGAAATGTTATAAGAAAAACGATTAAAATGAACCGTTTTAATGTCAAACAATGATTGATAATCAAAAAATGAAATTAGAATTAGAGCTAAAATGGCCAAAAGAGCGAACAACTTGAAGTAGCGATTTTGTAAAATATTATAATACAAAATCGCTAATACAATAAAACTCAATAAGTTATGCCAATTGTAAAGATAAATATTGTAAATCCCCCACTGGGTCATACAAAATGTCACAATATTTCTAAGGAACATTAAAAATATATAGACAAGTATCCATTTATTAGCGGCATGGCAATCTACTCTCCCCTTGATAACCAGAACAATAATGGGGAGCAGCATACTAAAATCTGCGATAATAGAGAGTATTTTTGCGAACATCAAAATTAGGGATTACAAAAATTAGGGCATGGATTTCCATCTCCTACTCCCCCCGATTCATCACCGCCGTCTTTTCCCGAATCAACCTTTAAATAGAAAATTTGGTCTTTGTTTGCTTCAGTAGGATTTCCGTCGGCATCGCGCTCTACGGTCACGGGCACCAGAAACAAACGAGGTTGAAGGTTTTCCTTTGTTTGAAGGTCAATCTTTCCATTTTTATCTTCGGGAGCAAGGCCGTAATAAATACGTAGCCCGTCGCAGCCTTCTACACTCAGTAACTGCTCAATCAAGTTTTTACTAAAAAATTCAGCCTTACGCAGTTCCTTATTCTCAGGGTCTTTGTCTTCAAAATTTTTACGATATATTTTAATTTCTTTTTGGGTAAAAAAACGACCTGCTCTCACAGGACGGCGAGCAGGTTCACTTCCTTCTGGTGCCATTTATATAAAGAGTTTAAGAAGTTTAACAAAGATGCAAGCTAAAGAAGCAATATGGCATCTCCAAACCGTTTAATAAATCCCTAAAGTAAATTTACACTTTTCTAAAAACACGTATTTCTACGCTAAAATATCTCAACAGTAGGCACGACATTTGTAACGGGTTTGGTTGAATCAGTACCATACGTGGTACAAGATTTTTTCTCATAGGTTAGGTTAGAAAGAAAAGCCGAAGGCAAATGCCTTCGGCTTTTTTATGTTTTATCAAAAAATAAGAGTCCTATCTATTGAAATTACAGGAATAAAGACGTTTCTTGCATAGAGGATTTCTATAAGTATATAGTTTACATAGAGAATAAATAAAGTGATGAAAAAATATTGGATTTTCTGTTTATTTCTTGGCTTGATTGCCAACTTGGTCATTGTACCTACCTACGCCCAGCCCGATTCTCGCATTACCTCGGGAGTTGATGTAGGTGCAGGATGGAAAGGGAAAGCATGGATTGTCAGTGGGCTATACCATGAGTACTTAAAAATAGACCGTCGTGGGCTATTTCAAGTGGGCTGGGGTTTGCGTGGTACTCATTTACGAGGAAACAATTTAGACTTTACAACCGCTCCAGCCCATCTTACCAAAGGAAAGAGTGGTTTTTCGTCTTTCAACGCCCCTACTTTACTGCGCCAAATAGATACCTTACAAATGAAGGCCGCCATTACATCTTTCAACTTCAATCTTGGTCTCCAATTGTCGCTTTTTAAGGTTTTAGATGTAGGAGCCAACGCCGATATTTTGGGAATTGCCTTCGGAACCCGTCGAGCTGGATACTATTTGGGGTCGAAAGGCTACAGCAAAACTGATTCACTGAACTTACACCAAACCTACCAGCAAGCTCGGCCTGCCTCTGCCAGTATTCAGTTGTTGGGAGATAATACCGTTGGAAATCTAAACACCGAACTCTACGCCCGATTACACATTACGCCCCGTGTCGGCCTAAAAGTGAGTTATCTTTTTACCACCAACGAATACCGCACTACTCGGATATTAGTGGATGACAACTACCGTTTTAGGTTTCGTTCTCAGATGATTTTCGTGGGACTCAGTTTTCCAATAGAATATTAATACAGCGTTTGAAAAGTTATTTGAATATTATCTTATCAGGCACTTACCTATCACTTTCAAACTATTTAATAAGCCTTTAGGCTCAAGTCTAAACTTTTGATTTGGTGGGTCAACGCTCCACAAGAGATAAAATCCACCCCCGTTTCGGCCACCGAGCGGAGTGTTTCTTCACGTATTCCACCCGACGCTTCCGTAGGGTACTTCCCTCCCACTTTTTGAACCGCAGTACGGAGATCTTCTAAGCTAAAATTATCGAGCATGATGCGTTGAATTTGTCCAATGCGCAGGGCTTCTTCTAATTCCACCAAATTACGAACTTCAATTTCTATTTGGAGATTGCGTCCAGTACGTTGAAGATACTCATTGGCCTTTATGATGGCCGCTTCGATACCACCTGCGTAGTCCACGTGGTTGTCTTTAATAAGAATCATGTCGTAGAGGGCATAGCGGTGATTGACCGCCCCTCCAATGCGAACCGCCATTTTTTCAAAAATTCGAAAGTTAGGGGTCGTTTTGCGGGTATCAAGTAGTTTGGTAGGTAGTCCTTCCAATAAACTTATCATCGAATGGGTATAGGTCGCAATCCCACTCATCCGTTGCATCGTATTGAGAACGAGGCGTTCGGCTTTCAGAATAGCTTGGGCATCGCCACTTACGTGCAATACAATATCCCCTTTCTTAATCGTCTGCCCGTCTTGAATAAATACCTCCACCTGCAAAAGCGGATCTACTTCTTCAAAAATAATTTTGGCTACCTCCACCCCTGCCACAATACCATCTTCTTTGACGAGGAGTTTGGCACGACGCTCGGCATCGCGTGGGATAGTAGAAAGCGACGTGTGGTCGCCGTCGCCCACGTCTTCTGCGAGGGCCAAACGAATGTAATCACGAATATCCATGACGCAAAGGTGTGGGTTTTAAGGGCAATAACAAAGTAATGAGTCGGT
>JBGAUP010000113.1:11590-19001 GCA_044228585.1 Runella sp.
CTCATCTTCATCAAGACGCGTACGCCCTATTGGCTTAAACCCCGCTTTTTCATAGCTTGCAATGGCTTTATACGACGAGTCCATTGCCATGAGCCATACCCGCTCGAATCCCCACTGACGGGCTTGTTCAAATACCCATTGCATCGTTTGTTGACCTAACCCCAAGCCCGTAGCTTCTTTCAGAAAGTAGATTTTTTCAAGGTAAAGATAAGGGTCAGGCACCAAGTCAAACGGGGCTTTATGTTTGACTAACTTCAATAGCCCTACTTCTTTTCCCTCCCAACAAATGGCATAATAAGAAATCAATGGATTGGCCAACTCTATCTCAATTTGTGATTCACCAAAACATTTATTTAAGTACCATTCTACACCCCCGTCGTGCCACAAATGCAAGTAATGGGGTAGATAAGTTTGATAACCTAAGTATTTGATTTTATGTAAATTATCTAATTTTATTACTTCTAAGTTCTGCATAAAACTTATTCCCTAATTTTTCGCCTCATGGCTTTTACTTCGGAGTTTCGTTGTTTTGTTTGAAGACGTTTTTCCACCACGGCAGCCGACGGTTTGGTTGCTTTTCGGGGTTTAGTGGGGGCAAAGCATTTTTGGAGCAGTACTTCAAATTTTTTTATAACTTTCTCCTTATTAGCCAATTGTGAACGTTCGGTTTGATGCGTTAAGATAAGAACTCCTTCCGAGGTGAGCTTATTGGCAAGTTTTTCTAATAAAATCTGGCGTTCAGCTTCGCTTAGCAACGCAGAGTTGGCTACGTCAAAGCGAAGTTCTACTTTCGTCTCCACCTTATTGACGTTTTGCCCCCCTTTACCGCCACTTCGTGCGGTTTGAAATTGAAGTTCGGAATGTAACTGAGTTGAATCAAACATATTTTAGGGTATCAAATTATCACCTTTCTCCGAAGAATACATAATAAAACATCGAAATAATCGGTTTCTAAAAAGAATTTGGCACAAAAATAGCATTATGATTTCTAATCATTTGATTAAAAGTGACTTTTGAGTAATTTGTTGCGGTGAAAGTACCCCTCCATAAAATAGATTTGACGAATCGAAAATAGATTATCTGTCTGCATAATTCAATGACTAAAAAGAATGGCTATTTGACGTTTAGGAAGTTTGTAATCAATGAACTTACCACTGGTCTTTCACCCGCTCTTACCTATCACGGGATTCATCATACCCAAGATGTACTGAGAGTGTGCAAGCAATACATCAGAAGGCTAAAAATAAAAGGGCGCGATGCTGAGTTGCTTCAAGCGGGGGCGCTCATCCACGACATTGGATTTTTGTACACCTACCGTGACCACGAAGAACAAGGGGCAAAAATTGCGCAGGAAATGCTGCCACAGTACGGATTTGACCCACAAGAGATTGATATTATCTCGGGGCTTATTATCGCCACAAAGGTACCACAAGAGCCCAAAACCGAGTTAGAAAAAATCTTGTGCGATGCCGATTTAGATTATTTAGGACGCAATGATTTTGACCCCATCAGCGAGTCACTTTTCCAAGAACTACAAAATGTAAACCTTGTACACGACCGTATTACTTGGGACAATATTCAAGTCAAATTCTTAGAAAGCCACTTTTACCATACCGCTTACGCAAAAAAATACCGACAGCCCCAAAAAGCCATGCGACTGGAAGAAATCAGGAAACGCATTGGCTGATTTTTTAGCGTCCAAACGCTACCGAAAACAATCTAAAATAGAAGCATCCAGCCTTTTCACCCGCATGGTTTGGCGATCTAAAGCCACCCAAATGCTCTTTGCTTTTACCAAAAGTTGCTGGTCGGGCAGCCGGTATATCTCGTAATGGCGATCCCAAGTAGCCGCAGTATAATCTCCTACCCACGTTTTGATGAGCAAAGTATCTCCCAAAACCGCTTGTTTTAGATAATCTATTTCGTGTCGGCGGGCTACCCAAACTACACTTTCTTGCATACCCAATGGCGCGACGCTTCGCCAATGGGCCGTTGCTATGTCTTGGGCATATTGTAAGTACACCACATTGTTGACGTGCTGAAGCTCATCAATATCGGCTTCGCAAACCGAAACAGTGTGTGAATAGGATGAATTGGAAGGCATCGGTCATTATCGTTTGTGGGTACAAAACAATAAAAAACCAGCGATATTCTAAGTGGGCATTAGGTTAGAAAATCAAAATTGAGAGATATACTCTGTCAAATTTATATCTCTGGGTAAATCTAATTTTTTTCTCAATCTTGACCTAATCGTATGAACACTTTCATTGGTTATGCCCAACAATTGAGCGATTTCTTTGCTTGAAAACTTGAGTTTAATGAGCGCGCATAATCTACTATCGGAGGTGGAGATATTTGGGAATTTTTCACGGAGTTTTTCGTAAAAATTTTGATTTATATCCACAAATCGTTTCTCAAATTCCTCCCAATTTCGATTGTAGTTTAATTCCCAAGACTTAATGAAGGATTGCAGGATTTTGGGTTCTGCCTTCCAGTTGTTGTTTTGCAGCAAGTTCCTAAAATCATCAACGATTTCATCTTTTTGAATTAGTTTCAAAACGGAGGTAGCTAATTCTCTGTTTTTCAGATCTATGAGTTCATTGGCTTTTTGGATTTCAAGTTCTTGTTTTCTTCTCATCTGCTCTTTTTCAAATCTGTACCGCTTAGTCAAAAATTTAACATAGACGAATACAATCGTGAGGATAAGCAGTATTCCCCCTACGAGAATGGTTCGTTGTAGAAACAATATTTTCTTACTATCTTCCAGTTCCTTCAATTTTAAAGCTTGCATATCCTGCCACTGCTTTTCTCTATAAATTCTGTATTCATCTTGAATCTCTAAGAGTGGCCTATTTCTATCGCTTCTGCTATCAAAAAACATAAAATTTGACTGGTTCTTTATGATATTACTTGCACGGAATGGGTTTGAAAGGCAAAACGTATCATTTTCTTAAAAGTCTGTTTGCTTCTAAAGCCTCTGGCAATGCGTTTAATGGTTTGAATCTTTGAATTAATACCTTCCAGAATTCCGTTGTTAATTTTTGAATTTGCGTAGTTAGTAATTCCTTCAAAATGATTGCGAATGGTTTTAGAAATAGGATTATTTTGAAGTTTTTCCTGGGCAAAAATCGGCGACAAAAGCTAACTGCGCGAAAATTGCTCATAATTTTGTTGCTTATAAAAATCACAAAGTTGATTCATCAGCATATTGATAAGTGCTTTAAAATTGTCTGCTTCGTTTCCTAAATTATCTAAATGCTTGTATAACAGCTTGATCACATGCCACTTGTCGAAGGTGATGTCAGCTTGTGGAAAGTGACTGTTAACACCACTGATAAAAGCGGGGGACATATCCATAGAAATATTTTTGATAGATTCAGGATAGGGATGGTCTTGCTGAAGTCTTTGAGAGCTTCGGAGGATTTGCCATCATAAATACCCACAATACACCGTTTATCTATGTCCCAAAAGGTAGTAATATAGTCATGCCCTTTACGAGTAGAGGTTTCATCAAAAGCTATATTTTCGGGCGTATGGCTAAGTTCATCAATCTCTAAGTGTTGCGTATAATAGTGATACAACGACTCAACTCGTTGAGGATAAATGCCTAATTGGGCAGCGACAGTGGAGAAACAGTTGTGTATATGCATCAAGCGCATTACCTCAGCTTCATACAACAGGGTAAATTTTGAATAATCTCTTGAAAATGAAAAATGAAATAGTAGGTTTTGTTAATCTTCAAATGTTCCCATTCTGTTCATGGTTCTATCCTGATAAATAGGTTTATTCGTCTTTGTCTACCTCTTTTAATTCAAAGGGGTATTCTATTGGTAACAAGCTACTAGACCTCTTTGTATAATTTTTCACTTGATAAAACCAAATTTGTCCAATGTGATTTAGCCGATTTCGATAGGTTTCTTTAACCATATGCATTTTCAAATGTTCCCATTCTCGTTCATAGAATTGGGAGCTATGAATACGGCAATTTGAGGGAAGAGCACTTTCTAGATTTACTGATAAAATGATATTTGAACCATTATATTGTCGTCTTGATTTTTTTGAGGACGTTCAACAGGCTGTACAGTCACATCAATAATTAAGTTTATATCGTCTAAAATTGTCTGAAAAATCCTCTTGGAAATTAATTCAAAGGGGTATTCGTAAATATTGGTAACAAGCTACTAGAAGGTCTTTCTGTTGTACTTTTTAGTGCCATATCGTTTGTTGATACAAAATTACAGCTTGCAAGTAAAATCTATTAGTGCCATATCGTGATACAAAATGCATTTGACTCATGACTCATACATCTGATTCAGTAAGTCATAAGATTTTGAATAATCACCCATTTTTCGATAAATATCAGATAGTGTCTTATAAATCTTGGGAATATAATCATAATGGCTTTTGAATTGGTTGGCAACCCATAAGGCATGATTCAATTTATAAATAGCCTCTTTTAATTTACCCATTTTATAGTAATTTACCCCTTGGTAGTACTCAAAAAGTACCAAGTAAGAAGGCTGCTTTTTGCTCATCGAAAGAAATGATTTATCTAATGTTTTTTCGGCTTCTTCATACTCATTTAAGCCTGTTAAGATGACCGCTTTTTCCATCTCCAACATTTCTACCAGAAGCTTGTTTCTTTTTTCATCGTAGTACAGATGGCAGCTGTCTAAATATTTTTTCATCATTTTTACATCATCATATTCCCTATACAAGGAGCAAAACGAGTGGTAACTTTCTACCAGAATATATTTATCCGTTTTTGTTTTAGCAATGATTTTATGCTTGGTTTCCAATGACTTTTTGAAATACGCTAACGCCTCGGTTTTACGTTTGTAATAACCATAATGCCGCCCTATTCTTACATATAGGCTGGCTTGGGCCGATAAGTTTCTTGATTGTTCTGCCAAAAGCAAGGCTTTCCAAAGGAAATCATAGGACTCTTTATACTTTGCCTGATTTCCATAGACACTGGCAATATCCAACAAGGTACTTATCATAGCGGCAGAATCTTTGGCTACTTCCATTTTTGCATAGGTAGCATTTAACATCCCCAAACGACGTTCGGCATCAATGTCACTTGAATTGCCTATTTTTTGAGGTAACGGAAGGCTGCCTTGGGCAAAAACCTCAAAACAACCAAAGGCCACAAAAAGGAGGTAGCCTAATGATTTCCTTTTATTTCTACTAAATCTCAAGTTCATTGATTATAGGTTTTAGAAATCAAGGTCAAATATGCCCTGATTAGGTCTAAATAGGCTTTTTTTTTGCGTTTGTTAAGTTTTTGTTATGGTGCAAAATTATACTATTTCCAAGAATAAGTAGGAAAATTGCACCTTCTTAAATCATTTCAAAAACTATTTATCTCATGACAAAAAGATGTATTACTCTTGGCCTTATATGGGTCTTACTACAGTTGGTCGGTTTTTGGAGTTATGGACAGACCAATCGTGTGTCGGGTACAGTTAAGGACTCCAACGGAGAGGCACTCATCGGTGTTTCCATTCTCGAAAAAGGAACTCTAAAAGGAACTACTACCGATGCCAAAGGTTCCTTTGAGTTGGCTATTAGTAGCACCACAAGCGAATTGACAGTATCCTATATCGGTTACAAAAGTCAAACACTTACTGTAAGTGCTAATTCAAAGATAGACATTACCCTTCAGGAAGACCAAGCTCTTCTTGAAGAGGTAGTTGTGGTGGGTTATGGAACGCTCAAAAAATCGGACTTAACGGGTTCCTTGGCTTCAGTATCGGCAAAGGACTTTGAGAAACAACCTCTGACCCGAATAGACCAAGCCCTACAAGGCCGGGCAGCAGGTGTGAGTGTTACACAGACCAGTGGGGCGCCTGGGGCAGGTTTCAAAATCCGGGTGCGTGGTGCAAACTCCATCAGCGGTAGCAATGCCCCATTGTATGTGGTTGATGGGATGGTAGTAGGTGACATCAACTCGCTGAATGTAAATGATGTAGCTTCCATGGAAGTACTGAAAGATGCTTCGGCTACCGCCATTTATGGGTCGAGAGGAGCCAATGGGGTGGTTTTAATCACTACTAAAAGCGGTAAAAAAGGGCCTACCAAAATTGAATTCCAAACATTTGCTGGACAATCAAAAATCTTCCAAAGACTCAATGTAATGTCGCCAGCACAATTTGCTGAGGGGGTAAATTACGCCGAAGGTAAAACATTATATACAGCCGCCGAAATAGATGCCTTGAGAGCTGGTGGTGGTGAAAACTGGCAAGATAGATTATTTAAGAATGGTAACTCCATCAACTCGCAGTTGTCAATTAGTGGGGCCAGCGATAAAGTAGATTATTTTATTTCAGGAAATATCTACAACGCAGCTGGAACGATTGTGAATCAAGACTACAAAAGATATAACCTGAGAACCAATTTGAATGCACAGCTCACGAGCAAAATGAAAATGGGACTGAATGTATTTTTGGGGCGTGATATTGACAAGGGCGTCAGGGCAAATTTGGCAGATGGCCTCACTTGGGATTTAACAACCCCCGCCATCAATACCGACGGCACCTACAATTATGTTCCTCTTAAACCTGGGGTAGGTAATGGCTCCGCCAATGCGCTGGTTGCTCCGCAAAACAATGTAAGAGACAATTATCAGGACCAGATTATTGTGAACTCTTACATAAATTACCAAATTTTAAAAAATTTAACCTTCAATATTTCGGGTGGGTTAGAGCAGTTACAAATCAATAACAATAGTTATACTTCTTTGGTATCTGGTTCGGTGGGGATAGCCAATGTGGCTAAAAATACAGTTAACCGTTATCAGAACACTAACAGACTCACCTACTATTTTGATAAGTTTGTCAATCATAGAATTCAAATTGATGCTGTTCATGAGCAGCAATATGTCGTAGGGGCTTCGTCTTTGGCCTTTGCCTCTGGATTCTTCTCTGACAATACCACCTACAAAAACTTAGGACTGGGAGCTCTTCAAAGAACAACCAACGATAGCTATAGCGAAGGCTTACAGTCATTTCTTGGCAGAATAAACTATTCAGCTTTCAACAAATATCTCCTGACTGTCTCTGTCAGAACCGATGGTTCAAGTAAGTTTAGAGAAGGCAATCGCTGGGGTGTCTTTCCTTCGGGTTCCATCGCTTGGAGGGTCTCAGAAGAAGAGTTCTTAAAAAATAATACGACCATAAACGACCTAAAACTTAGGGTAAGTTATGGAGTAACAGGCTCGCAGGCTATTCAGGCGAGAGCAACAAGGGCTATTCCTATCACAGGAACAGGCGTAAACTACCCTTTTACAGGGGGAACTGCCACCATTGGTGTAGCCCCTTCCAATAAACTCGCCAACCCCAATCTTACTTGGGAAACTACCTCACAGGGTAATGCGGGTTTTGACATTGCTTTCCTCAATTCAAGGGTT
>JBGAUP010000114.1:0-17135 GCA_044228585.1 Runella sp.
CTAACTTTCCACTTTCCACTTTCCACTTTCCACTTAAAATCAATCTTCTTCAATATCATATTGTTTAATCTTTCGATACAGTGTTCGTTCTGAAATACCGAGTGCTTGTGCCGCATATTTACGCTTACCTCCGCTCCGCTGTAAAGCCTTTACAATCATCTCTTTCTCTTTGTGTTCTAATGACAATGACTCGTCTTCGGCCGTTTCGTGAATAATATCTTCTACTTCATTACTAAGATTATCGTAAGGGGTAATTTGGATAATATTAGGATTAGAAGGTGGAATATTAGCCACCGAATGTTGGCTATTAGGGGAGTGTTGGGCACTTGGTAGCAATTTAGTACCATCACCCAAGGGCTGGTTATCAGCTTCAATACTACTAAACAGACTACCATGCTCTCTCAAAATGTCGCCGTGATGGGCTTCGTTGCTCAACACTTTCAATACTAATTTCTTTAAGTCGTTGACATCTCGACGCATGTCAAACAAGATTTTGTAAAGCAACTCCCGCTCGTTGAATGACTCTGCTCCGTTGGTATTTGAGGCTCCCAAAAAGGTCATAGAGCGCGTTGAGGAGGCATAATTGGGCAAATACTTGACCAATACTTGCGGAGTAATAGGCACTTTATTGTCAGATTCAAGGATTTGAATCTGTTCCGCAATATTTTTAAGCTGACGAATATTCCCTGGGAAATTATAGCTAATGAGCATATCCCGTGCTTCGGTCGTCAGCGTTACGGGGGTAATTCGGTATCGTTCGGCAAAGTCTGACGTGAATTTCCGAAAAAGCAAATCTATGTCACTTCCTCGTTCACGCAACGGCGGTACAGCAATGGGTACGGTATTAAGGCGATAATACAAATCTTCCCGAAATTTACCTCTCTGTACGGCATCAATCAAGTTGACATTGGTAGCGGCTACCACCCGTACATCTGTTTTTTGGACTTTCGACGAGCCTACCCGTATAAACTCTTTATTCTCCAACACCCGCAAAAGTCGTGCTTGGGTTCCGATGGGCATTTCGGCAATTTCATCCAAGAAAATTGTCCCGCCGTTGGTGATTTCAAAATAGCCTTTCCTATCTTCAATAGCTCCTGTAAATGAGCCTTTTACGTGTCCAAATAGCTCCGAATCTATCGTTCCTTCGGGAATAGCTCCGCAGTTGATGGCGATAAAAGGGCCATGCTTTCGAGAACTTAGATTATGGATTATTTTTGAGAAAGACTCTTTCCCACTCCCGCTTTCTCCCGTGATAAGTACCGTCAAATCGGTTGCTGCTACCTGCATCGCTACGTTAAGGGCGTAGTTAAGCGCAGGAGCATTTCCAATGATGCCAAAACGGTTTTTTATAGATTGTATTTCGGGATTTGTCATGATAATACCGACTCCATTTCCACTACTTTACCAATCAAGGTTGCTGACGAACATTCTGTCACCAATACATGGACATAATCGCCTTTTTTGTAGTTTTCGCGCGGGAAAATTACCACTTTATTTTGGTCATTGCGGCCACACAAATCGGCATCCGAACGCTTTGAAGGCCCTTCTACCAGCACTTTGTGAATTTTACCCAGTGCCATTTGATTACGTTCGCCCGAATGTCTTAACTGCACGGCAATGACCTCCTGCAAGCGACGCTTCTTAACATCTTCTGGAATATCGTCTTTGAATTTCTTGGCCGCTGGTGTTCCTGGACGTTCCGAATACGCAAACATGTAGGCATAGTCGTACTTCACATACTCCATCAACGAAAGCGTATCTTGGTGTTCTTCTTCCGTTTCGGTACAAAAACCCGTAATCATGTCGGTAGAAATGCCACATTCTTCCCCCAAAATAGCCCGAATACGGTCAATTTTCTGAATATACCACTCGCGGTCGTAAGTACGATTCATTAATTTCAAAACTCTGCTATTTCCACTCTGCGCGGGCAAGTGAATATATTTGCAGATATTTTCATACTTTTTCATCGTCCAAAGCACCTCATCCGTAATGTCTTTAGGATGAGATGTACTGAAACGTACGCGTAAATCGGGACTGATGAGTGCCACCATTTCCAACAACTGTGCAAAATTCACCATTTGCTCCCTCCCCTCTTCTCCCCCATCGGGGGCAGCCGCGGGGGCTATACTTATATGAATCCACATTTTGACCCAAAAGTGTCACTTCGCGATATCCGTCGTTGAAGAGTTGACGTGCCTCTTCTACAATACTAAATGGGTCACGACTGCGTTCACGACCACGCGTATAAGGTACTACACAAAAGCTGCACATATTATCGCAGCCACGCATGATGCTGATATAGGCCGTAATGCCGTTGGAATTGAGGCGAATAGGTGATATATCGGCATACGTTTCTTCGCGAGAAAGAAATACGTTCACCGCTTTTTGGCCCGTTTCGGCTTCTTCTACCAACCGTGGTAAATCGCGGTAAGAATCGGGGCCTGCCACGATGTCCACCATTTTTTCTTCGTCTAAGAACTTGGTTTTTAGACGTTCTGCCATACATCCCAACACACCGACAATCATACCTGGGCGTTTTTTCTTCAACGTGTTGAGGTGTTTCAATCGATTTCTAACTTTCTGCTCGGCGTTATCCCGGATTGAACAAGTATTTAAGAAAACGACGTCAGCTCCTTCTTCGGAAGAAGTCGTTGCAAAATCGGCATTACGCATAACTGCGGCGACAATTTCACTGTCCGAAAAGTTCATCTGACAGCCATAGCTTTCGATAAACAGCCGTTTTTTTCCTGCCGCCAATTCTTCTTCACTCACTTTCACGACTTCGCACGCCTCTTTATCGCTTTCCGGACAATATTTTTAATGTTGAGGTAATCATTCCAATAATTCGTTAAAAAAAATTGAACCACAAAGGTACAAATTATAGACGACAAAACTGACAAAGTGGCAGAGTTTAACAAACTTTTAAGGGGTTCACTCCCCAGGTTGCTGAGCTTTACCAACTTGTTCATCCAAAATTGGCGGTGTGCGCGTTGTAATTCTTGATACGTTTTGGTATTATGCTGATGTAAAGCCAGTTGCATTCCCTTTTGGTATAATACCTCCGCGTCGTCGTTTTTCTGTAATTCTGCACAAAGGGCGGCAGCATGGTAGTAAGTTGGTAAATACGAAGGATGCTCGTCCAGCAAAAGTATCAAAATACTCTAAAGCTTTAACTATATCCTTATTTTGATACTCCATCGCAAGCGCATACGCATTGAATGGCTCCAAGGGGTCTTCCTCGTAAAATTGGAGGAGTAAATCAAGTCGGTGATTGTTCATAAAAAATTATTATGCAAGCATACTATTTTTAACAGTTGCGCTTTATATATTTGCAACAACAAAGTAAATCTCCCAAAAGTTATATTTCAAAAACATCTGACTAAACACATGAAAATTTTAGTTTGTATTACCAACGTACCTGATACAACGGCCAAGATTAGTTTTACCGACAACGATACTAAGTTCAACAAGGCAGGGGTGCAGTTCATTATTGGTCCCTACGATGACTATGCGCTGGCACGGGCAGTTGAATTGAAGGAGCAATCGGGAGGAAGTATTACAGTATTGAATGTAGGTGAAGCTGATAGTGAGCCGCAAATCAGAAAAGCACTGGCGATTGGAGCTGATGCAGCTATACGCGTCAATTGTGATCCACAAGATTCTTATTTTACTGCTGCTCAAATTGCGGCAGTTGCCAAAGAAGAAAATTTTGATTTGATACTAATGGGGCGTGAATCCATTGATTTTAACAGTGGCGTCGTTCATGGATTGGTAGGTGAAATGCTCGGAATACCCTCTTTTTCACCCGTCATGAAATTAGATATTGAAGGAAATACCGCCAAGTTTGCCCGAGAAATTGAAGGTGGGAAAGAATACCTCGAAGCTCCCCTGCCTTTGGTATTGGGATGCCAAGAGCCGATTGCTGAATGGAAAATTCCCAATATGCGTGGAATTATGACTGCGCGTACTAAGCCTCTCAAAGTGATAGAACCAGTAGCCGTAGGTGGGCTGGCTTCCCTCGACCAATACACCTTACCTGCTCCCAAAGGTGCTTGTAAGATGATTCCAGCCGACCAAGCCGAAACACTCATTGGCCTTTTAAAAACTGAAGCAAAAGTATTATAAAAAGCCCCCATCCCCCAAAGGGGAGCTGAAAATTCAAACCAAAAGTCCCCCTATTGGGGGTTAGGGGGCTTCAAAATTATGTCTGTTTTAATATTTGTAGAACTCGATAACGGAAGCATCAAAAAGACTTCCTTAGAAGCCATTGTTTATGGTGCAGAAGTAGCCAAAGCAAAAGGCACTACCGCCACGGCACTTGCCATAGGGACGGCTAATAATTCAGAATTAGCCCAAGCGGGTGCTTATGGTGCCACGAAAGTATTACACGCCAACGCCCCAGAACTTGCCAACGAAAACGCCATGGCCTATGCCTCCGTATTGGCTGCAGCCGTACAGCAAGAAAACGCAACCGTGGTAATACTACCAAAGTCGGGTCTTTGTGATGCCATGAGTGCTCGCACTGCCGCCAAATTAGGTGCCAGTATCGTTTCAGGCGTGACAGAGCTGCCCGATTTATCAAATGGCTTCAAAGTAAAACGTAGCATTTATACGGGAAAAGCGTTTGCTACGGTGGACGTGAAAGGGGACATCAAAATTTTAGGTATTAAGAAAAACGCCATTGAAGCAGTAGCTGGAAATGGTAGTGCCGAAGTAACCTCTTTTAGTCCAGTGATTAGTGGTAGCGATTTTGTCGCAAAAGTGGTAAGTCAAGAGAAAGCAAGTGGCGAGTTATCGTTAACTGAAGCTGATATTATTGTATCGGGCGGACGTGGGATGAAAGGCCCCGAAAACTGGCAACCACTACTCGATTTAGCCAAGGCATTAGGCGCAGCTACGGGTTGTTCAAAACCTGTTTCAGATTTAGACTGGCGCCCTCACCATGAACACATTGGCCAAACAGGTATCAAAGTGGCGCCCAATTTGTACGTGGCTTGCGGAATTTCAGGGGCGATTCAACACTTAGCAGGGGTAAATTCATCTAAAGTAATTGTGGCTATCAACAAAGACCCAGAAGCCCCTTTCTTTAAAGCCGCCGATTATGGCATTGTTGGCGATGTGTTTGATATTTTACCACGTTTGACCAAAGCCGTTTTGGATAGTAAATAATTCCTGTCTTATCTTCGTTAGGACATACATCTATAATAAACCTGCGGGAGAAAGGAAACCTTTTCAAATCCCCGCAGGTTTATTATTTTTGCAATCTCTATGCTAAGAGGATTTATTCGTTGGCTGCCGTATTGTTTTACGGACGAATACACGGATAACTAATAACTGATAACTAAAGAAAAGTGGAGAAGATAAAACTTGAAATTTTGGGGCTTTCACCCAGCCAATCACAGGCAGGCTCATTTGCATTGGTATTAGGGGAGGAATACGGGAATCGCCGTTTACCGATTATTATTGGGATGTTTGAAGCACAAGCGATTGCGATTGAAATCGAGAAAATCCAGCCTAATCGTCCCATGACGCACGACCTTTTCAAATCATTTGCTAAGGCATTTAATTATACTGTTAGCGAGATTATTATTTCGGATTTACGAGAAGGGATCTTCTTCGCACGAATTCACTGTACCGACGGTGTGAGAGATAGTATTGTAGATGCTCGCCCCTCCGATGCCATCGCCATTGCTCTCCGTTTCAACGTCCCGCTTTATACTTACGAAACTATTTTATCGGAAGCTGGTATTGTATCAGGTTCACAATCAGAACCCGATGAAGCCATTGAAGAGTTGGTTCAATCATCCAAGCCTCGTTCATTAAGCGAACAAATGAAAAATATGAGCCTTGACGAGTTACAACGTATTCTTGATGAAGCCCTTAGCAATGAGGAATACGAAAAAGCGGCTAAGATTCGGGACGAAATTGCAAGGAGAAACTAAAACTAAAAGCCCCGATTGATTGTCGGGGCTTTCTTTTTATCACGCTCGCCTGAAAACTATTTCTTTTTCTTCACTGCAGGTAAGGCTGGGGCTGGAATTTTTGAAGCAAACTCAGCCGCACCTTTTTCAATGGCATCTTTAAAGAACGGGAATGAAGCATCATTGCTGGCTTGTCCCAATTCCAAGGCTTTTTTTGCCAAAGGTGCTGCTTCGGCAAAATTGCCCAGTTTTCCTAAAATTTGCGCTTTTGTCCACAGATTACGAAATGTTTCTTTATAGGCCACTGCTTGATTAATCATGCTCAGGGCTTTTGGCAAGTCCATACCTTTGCCCAACAAATACCCCGCACCAGCATTCATGTTGTTGGCACTCGCTTCGGCTGCTTTATCAATAGAAGAAGCGACTATTTTCGTAGTGTTTACCATCAACTTAGGACTCACCTTCACTTTATCCCAGCTAATGTCTAAAGTAGCCGTAGAATCTGTAACATCAGAAAATCCAATCGTAAACGATTCTGTCTTAGATGTTGGCACTGCTCTTACAAACACCCGTGCAACATCATCGGCTTCTTTGTACTGCTCAGGTGCCGTAGCGGCTGTTTTATTAATAATGACAAACCAAGAATCGGCATTAGGAATACTGTATAAGAAATATTTCCCAGCAGGAACATTCTGGCCTTCAAGCATGACGTCGGTCGAAAACTCGATGGCCGTGGCTTGGTTGGCACCCGTACGCCAAAACTGACCGTAAGGAACCAACTTTCCGAAGATTTCGCGCCCTTTCATGGCTGGACGGGAGTATTTCACAGTGATGTCGGTCACACCAACCGTTTGCATAACCGTGGCGGCAGGGCTGGGTTGGGGGGTACGAATTTGAGCTACTGACCACACACTTACAAAAGTTAAGGCTGTTAGCATCAATGATTTCTTCATGATTTTTAGCAATTTTGTTGGGACATCTATTAAATATTTCGCCGCGAAGATACAGAAAAGATGTTTATACACCCTAAACTCTATCCATTATTGAATTCTTAATTTCACCATCCTTTATGAAACGAAATGGGCTCCTGGGTTTGCTCAAAAACTACCATCCTTTTGATAATGAAGAGCATCGAATGTGGCTCGAAACAATAGATTTTGTGCAGCAAAACCCCGATTGTTTTGAAAGGTCTCTTTCTATAGGGCACGTTACGGGGTCTGCTTGGATCATGGACCACTCCCACAAATACGTATTACTAATGCACCACCGCAAGTTAGACCGATGGTTTCAGCCTGGCGGCCACGCCGACGGTATGCCTGATGTACAACAAGCCTAAAGAAGTTGCTCATTACCACTACGACATTCGGTTCCTGATGCAAGCCAACCGCAGTCAATCATTACAAATCAATAGAGAATCCAAAAATTTAGCGTGGGTGTTATTGGAAGATGTGTCCCAATACAATAACTCTGAGTCAATCATGAGGATGGTTAAGAAAACAAAAAATAAGTAAAATTTTTGAGTAAAGATGATTAACTACGCATAGTTTTGTTACTTTAGTAGCTGTATTCCAAAAAACTGTTAAGACACATCATGAGGCATTTTTCAACTCCACGCTGGGGCGCGAGAGTGGCTGCTTGCTTGTTATGGCTATGTTTCAGCTCATCGTTTGCCCAAATGGTCAAAGAAGACCGCAATAATTATGCACAGCCGCAAAAAATCAAAAAAGTAGAAATGTTGGTGCATAAAGCTCCATTTGTATTTTCACCCCATTTATCTTACAAAGAGCAAAAACAAATACAAATGGCGAAAAATAAAGTTGGTGGAATTACATTTACCGTAAAGTCATCAAGAAAAAGTCAAATCGCCAAAAATGCTTCGGCCAACTACAAACAGCCTAACTTGTTCCGAAAACCAAAGCCATCTACTCTCACAGAAAAAGCCATCCCTGATACTACTGCACCTTATGTGCGGTATGAACTCTCAGATACAACCAATCAAAAGCCATAAAATAGAAGGGGAAAGAATGAGGGAAGCCATTTTAGGGTAAAAAATGAGCTATAATTCGTAAAAAAGGCGAACTTTGTGCGAAATTATAGAATTTTAAATAATTGAAAGTACTATATTCATGACTTTCCCTTTCATTGCCCCTTCTGTATTAGCTGCCGATTTTGCCAATCTCCAGCGAGATGTTGAAATGCTCAATGCCAGTGCTGCCGATTGGATTCACGTAGATATTATGGACGGTGTTTTTGTTCCCAATATTTCTTTTGGACTGCCCGTGACTGCCGCGATAAAAAAGCACGCCAAAAAACCACTTGATGTACATCTCATGATTGTTCAGCCCGAACGATATTTGGGGGCTTTTCGAGAAGCGGGGGCCGAAGTACTTACGGTGCATTATGAAGCTTGCCCACACTTACACCGTGTTATTCAACAAATCAAGGGTTTAGGAGCAAAGGCGGGGGTAGCGCTCAATCCTCATACCCCCGTAAGCGTACTTGAAGATATCATTACTGACTTAGATTTGGTACTGATTATGTCGGTCAACCCAGGTTTTGGCGGCCAAAAATTCATTGAACGCACTTACGAGCGTGTCCGTCAAACGGCATCCATGATTGCTGAATCGGGAAGTAGTGCCATCATTGAAATAGACGGCGGCGTTAATCAAGCCAATGCACCCCAGCTTTACCACGCTGGTGCTCGCGTACTGGTAGCGGGCAATTTTGTCTTTACCGCTCCTGACCCTATTCAGACAATCGCCAATCTAAAAAAAATGTGGTAAAATAGCTTTTAGCCTGCGGTATCTATAAAGGATTGAAGGAGTGCTTGGTATTCGTCTATTTGCTGCTGTTTTTGCGCGGGAGTCCAACCCAACTCTTGCGCCATCAACTCAGCTACTATGGGGAGAGCTTCTTGCGTAGCTTCCCAATCCATGATTTCTAAGCGAATCCGACGTGCCAAAACATCTCGGACGGTTACGGCCATTTCTTCGCGCACTTGGTAAATCACTTCGGCTTGAATAAAGGGGTATTTTTCAACCAGTCGCTGCGCCCAAGCAATATTCTCCTGCGTCAACCGCGCCACTTTGTGAGCGCGACTACCGTATTTGCGAATCAAATGTTTGGCAATATCTTTGGCCAAACGATAGACGGTTTGAATGATTTTCCAATCTTCAAACGCATAGTCTTCCCCTCCCACCAACACGTGATTGGCGGTTTTACATTCTCGTTCAACCCCCAATAGTTCACAGGCTTTGTCAATGGTATCTTGCGCCATGTGTCGGTAAGTAGTCCACTTTCCTCCCAGCAAACTTAATAAGTTAGATTCTTCGTCGTGCTCTACTTCGTGGTCACGCACGAGTTTTTTAGTAGAAGCCGACTCACTCGCTGCCAACAAAGGACGCAATCCACCAAAACCAGCCTTTACTTGACTTTTATCGGGGCGTTTGGCCAAGTACCTCGTAAGCGTATCTAACAGAAATTCAACTTCTTGCTCCTCCAACACCGGCTCTTTTTCGAGGTTTTGATAATCCGTATCGGTAGTACCCAGCAACAATTGCCCCTCAAACGGAATTGCAAAAACCACCCGCCCGTCGCTGGTTTTTGGAATAAGCATGGCATCATCGCTTTTCAAAACTTCGTAGGGAAGCACCACGTGAACGCCTTTGCTCGGGCGAATGCGTTTGGTCAGTTTGGAATTTGCTTTTAGACGAACATGGTCGGCAAATGCTCCCGTGCAGTTGATAAAAAGCTTCGCTTTGATGGCAAAGGGAGAATTAGAAGATAAAGATTGACCAATAGCTTCCGTAAGCTTCCCTTTTGTATCTAACTTAAAATCAAGCAGTTCTGCATGGTTTGCCACTGCTGCTCCCGCCTCATCGGCGGCATGAGCAAGAGCGAGGCAATAGCGCGCGTCGTCGAGTTGTCCGTCAAAATACAACACTGCACTGTGCAGTTTTTTCGCATTAAGAGAAGGCATTCGTAGCATGGTTTCTTTCTTGCTCAACCAACGACTTTTGGGTAAAGAATCGCCTTTGGCAAAAAAGTCATACATACGAAGCCCAATGGTAAAGTATAACCCTTCAAACCAACTAAAAACGGGTGTTAGTAAAGGTAAAGGACGTGCCAAATGGGGTGCATTTTGTAATACAATTTGACGCTCTTCCAAACCGTGCCGTACTTGTTTAAGCTGGGCAAAGTCTAAGTTTTTGAAGGCTTGTTCCAAATACCTTACCCCCCCGTGAATCAACTTTGTAGATTTAGAAGATGTTTCGGAAGCAAAATCGTTTTTTTCAATCAAAGCTACTTTGAAGCCCCTTAGTGCCGCATCTAAGGCGCAGCCCGCGCCACTTGCTCCTCCCCCAATTATACATATATCAAAAGTTTCGTTTTGGAGTCGTTGAAGGTTTTTGGAGCGATTCATAAGCGGGGGGAGTAAGAGGTAAAAAATCAGAATTAAAAATTTGTTTTAGGATAATTTTTCGACGCCTTCGGTGATTTCCACTACGTGGCAGACCAATTTACGATTGAATTGATGTTGGTAAGCCGCTGTCATTTGTTGGATAAAATCAGCCACTTTTTCTGTTTTAACAATATTTATTGTACAACCTCCAAACCCTCCACCCATCAACCTTGAGCCAAGTACATATTCTTTTGAAAGTGTGTGTTCCACTAAAAAATCCAATTCCGCGCAACTTACCTCATAATCTTTGCTCAAGCCTTCGTGGGTTTCGTACATTTTATGCCCAAATGCCGCTAAATCTCCACGTTTGAGATCTTCACAAGCGGCCACTACTCGCTCAATTTCGCCTGTGACATAGCGGCAACGGCGATAGACATTATCCGAAAAATCGGTTCGATGGGCTTCGACTTTTGCCAACGACACATCTCGTAAGCTATTGATATTGGGGTAAAATTGTTTCAGAATCGCGACTCCCGCTTCACACTCCTGGCGACGCGTGTTGTATGCAGAGTCGGCCAAGGTATGTTTCACTCCTGAGTTACACAACACAAGCTGATAATCAGCAAAATCGAAAGGGAAATACTCATAACTCAAATCTCGGCAGTCGAGTCGAATCACTGAATGTGCTTTTCCATGAATAGAAGCAAACATATCCATAATACCGCATTGTAATCCCGCAAAATGATGTTCAGCCCGCTGCGCAGTGAGGGCCAACTCCAATCGCGACACATTCAAGTTAAACAACTCGCTCAAAGCAAATCCCATTCCACTCTCTACCGCCGCCGATGATGACAGTCCTGCACCATTTGGGACATCTCCACCAAACACCACATCAAAACCATTTGGAATGACGTGACCCGCCGTCATTAATTCACTCGTTACCCCAATCAAATAGTTAGCCCAGCTTTTGGGGGATTTTTGGAGGTAATCGAGCGAAAACTCAAAGGTATCGTTTAAATCAGCAGCGTATAGCTTACAAAATCGGTCAGTACGCGGCGCAATAGCGAAATAAATGGCTTTGTCAATGGCAGCAGGTAATACAAACCCATCGTTATAATCGGTATGTTCACCAATAAGATTGATGCGCCCAGGAGCTCGAACGATAAAGGTGGGTGTCTTGTCGAAAATGCTTTGGAAAGCATCCGCAATTTTTTGGGAATAAGTATTCACGATAACAACGTAAGGTTTGTGAGATAAATGAGACCGACACAAAAATAGGGAGTTTGAAGGGGGGAATTACAATTTTTTAGAAGTTTGTTGTCAAAACTGTCAAAAACCGCTATTTTTGCACCCGCATTGATATCAGGTCCCGTAGCTCAGTTGGATAGAGCAACAGATTTCTAATCTGTCGGTCTTTGGTTCGAGTCCAAACGGGATCACTTTCAAGTGATTCAAAACACACAGAAAAGTCCTCAAATGTGCCTTTAAAGGCTATTTGGGGACTTTCTTGTTTGTACGTCTTAGTTTTAGATAGCCGATTAATTGACTGCGGCGGGTCTAATCGGTATCATCAATTGCATATCACTCCATTCAAAATATACATTGACTCCATTGTCAGCTCCATCTTCCATGCGAATTGTATATTGTTCTAACGGCTTCTCAAGTTTTGTAATTGGCACTTCTGTTACGAATAAATCTTTGCTATAATCTGGTTCCCACGCACCCCATTTTCCCAACTCTGTGTTTACACCAATGCGAAATGAAGATGCACCCGGAATGGCATATAGCCTATATTTACCCGCTTTTAATGGCACATTATTAAACGTTATATCCTGATTGACTGTAATTTCAGTGGATTCATTTGCACCCAATCGCCAGTATTTACCATAAGGCTGCAAAGCACCGTCAGATTCAGTGCCAAAAATAAGGCGGCCTTTAACAGATGGGCGGCTATAGCTGATTTCTACGTGCAATTTGTTGACATCGCGCTCCACAAAACCTGGAGGGCTTAGGGTGCGGTTTCGGTTATTTGCATACAAAAATAACAGAAGAAGTACCACCGCCAGCACTCCTAAACCAATTAGAACTT
Source organism: Runella sp. (assembly GCA_044228585.1). Classification (GTDB taxonomy): domain Bacteria; phylum Bacteroidota; class Bacteroidia; order Cytophagales; family Spirosomataceae; genus Runella. The sequence continues at coordinate 12,413 of JBGAUP010000114.1, forward strand.
TCTTCAACATAATTATTATGTTTTTAGTTTTATCAAAAGTAGGGATAGTTGGTAAGAATGACAAGCACCATATGAAATTTTAAAATAAAGACTGTAAAACTCCCGAATAGAGAAAAAATTGTACCAAACGCAAAATCGGTTAATAGGATAATTGACTAACGAATAGATGTTTATCTGCGAAGTTTTAATCCGATCGAGCTTTCACCCCATTATCTTCCTATAATCAGCCACTTCTGCGCTGAACCACTTTCGGCATCAAGCAATTGGCCCCGCTATATCCTTATTGAGGGCGTAGATAATCTGTATTGTTTTGGTAGCTTGGAGGCTCTTAGGTTTTTAAGGCATTTTACAATGCTCAATCGCTTCTTGGACGGTTTCTATGGTCGTAATGTCAGTCTGTGCTCCCCAAGTATTGTAAACATACGTTACAATTTCGGCAATCTCTATGTCTTTTAGGGCAGGGTTGGCGGGCATGGCACGGTGATACAGCTTTCCATTGACGGTCATGGGTTGATTTACGCCGTATTTTATCCAGCAAATTACTTTCGATTTATCCTTCAAATACGCCGAGGTGAGGGCAGGGTAGAGGTTTTCAAGACCTTTTCCGTCGCGTTGGTGGCAATTGGCGCAGTGCGTTTGGTACAGGGTAAATCCTTCTGCAATGTACTGGTCTCGTTTTATGCTATTTTCGCTTTGGCAGCAAGTACAGTAAACAATAAGCAATAGGCAGTAAGCAGTAGGCAGGTTTGGTATGGATAGGTGTTTTTTCATCACACTAACGTTTTCCCTCCGAAGCGATATCTTTATATTCTTCTTGCAATCGGGCTATGTCGTTAATAAGCCGCCTGGTAGCTTCTTCGTCGGTTCCGTTGTACATACCTCTGACCCGTTTTTCTTTGTCTATCAATACAAACGCACCGCTGTGAATATACCCCCCTGGGGCGGTAGAATCAGCTCCAGCGACTACCAAGTATTTTTTTTCTCCAATCTCATAAATTTTCTCGCGGTTGCCCGTCACAAACATCCATTGGGTATCTTTTACGCCCAAATCTGTAGCGTATTCTTTTAAAACAGAAGGCGTATCGTGTTCAGGATCAATCGTATGTGAGAGAATAGCAACGTCGTTTTGTCCTTTTATTTTTTCATACACCTTCAACATCTGCTTTTTCATGACGGGACAAATCGTGGGACAAGTCGTAAAGAAAAAGTCAGCAACATAAATCTTGTCCTTGAAATTTTGAGCTGTTACGGTATCGCCGTTTTGGTTGACAAATTGGAAGTCGGGAATGGTATGGTAAATAGTATCTACCACTTCCTTGCCATCTACCATGCGTTTGGCGGTTTCGCGTTCACCCAAAATGGGCAATCGGTCGGTATTTTTGCTACAACTCCAAATAGAAATGGCAAAAACAATGATTAAAAGGGAATACTTCATTTTTGATTAATGGAAAACAAATGATTTGAAATCGGGATTCAGAACTACGCCCTACTGCAGCGATAAAGGATACACAGAGAACGAGTACAGGCCGCTTATTTTTTTAAAAATTGAGCAGCTTTGTCCATGCCTTCTTTCATTTTATCACGCACTGCACTGATTTTTGTTTTTTCGGCAGCCATTGCTTTGAGGGCTTCGTCGCCACTGAGGGTTTTGAGAGAGTCACCGTTATAATCGTGCATCCAATTCATCATGCCTGTATCAGCATCTTGAAGCAAACTGCTAAGTTGTAGGGCCTCTTCTTTCCGTTTTTGTAGGCTATCGTTGGCATTGATTTTCAGCAAGCTATCCAAAGCTGTAATTTCTTTTGATAGCGTTGATTTGTATGGATATGGCAAGGATAATTAACTTTTTCATTTATTAAATTGAATTTTGATGTTCTTTTAAAACAAACTTATTTGACTTTTGGTGCTTTGGGATACTTGAGATTGCAACATTTCACGGGCATTTTCAACGATGGCTTCGCTGGGTTTGCGGCCTCCTATCATTTGGGCAATTTCTTGTACGCGTTCTTCAAAACTCAGTTTTTTAATCTTACTAATTGTTTTTTCGGCAGAATTGTCTTTATAAACGAAATAATGTGCTGCGCCATAAGTAGCAATTTGATGTAAGTGCGTAATGGCAATCACTTGGTGATTACGCGCAATATCGTTCATCATTTGCCCCATTTTTATAGCAATTTCTCCCGAAACACCCGTATCAATTTCGTCGAAAATGATGGTGGGCAGCTTACGCTTGCTCGCCAAAATGTATTTGATGACCATCATCAAACGCGAAAATTCTCCCCCTGAAGCTACATTTTTCAGCTGTTGTGGTTTGATGCCTTTGTTGGCACTAAACAAAAAGTCCACGTCGTCAATGCCATCTTCGGTAGGTTCAATGAGGGTATGCTGAATATGGAGCGTAGCGTTGGGCATCCCCAATTCTAAGAGGTAGTTTTTTACCTGTTTTTCTATGGGAGCCATGACTGCTTTGCGCGTATTAGACAGTTTTTCGGCACTTTTTTGGAGCTTGGCTTGGGCTTTATCGGTAGCGATTTTAGCCTTGGCAATGTCCTCGTCGAGGTTAAGTACCCTACTTACTTTTTCTTCTAACTCTTGTCGAATCACAATCAATTCAGCAAGGGTTTTGACTTGGTGCTTTTGTTGTAAATGATAAAACAGGTTAAGCCTTTCTCTGATTTCTTCGGCGCGGGCATCGTCAATTTCTACGTTGTCTTGCTCGTAGCTTATTTCAGAAGCTAAATCTTTTAATTCGATATATGCGCTTTGGGCGCGTTCGCGGAGTTGTTCGTATTGGGGCGCAATCTTGCCAATCAGGATTATCTAAATATTCGTTAGCCAATTGGAGGCGTTCGCGTACTTCGGTAGCATTTTCTAAGATGTTGAGTTCTTGTTCCAATACTTCTTGCTCGTCGGCTATGAGGCGGGCTTTTTCGAGTTCGTCGTACAAAAACTGGTTATAATCAGATTCTTTACGGAGTTGGGCTGCTTCTTTGTTTAAGCGTTCATACGTTTGAAGTGCTTCGCGATAGGCTTGGAAATCAGCGTGATATTGGCGTAAAACAGCTTCATTTTGGGCGTAAGTATCCACAATTTGCAACTGAAATTCATTGGACCCCAACAGAAGGGTATCGTGTTGAGAATGAATATCCATGAGTTGTGCCGAAATACGCCGCAAAGTTTCGAGATTCACGGGCGTATCGTTGATAAATGCACGTGATTTTCCCGTAGGGCTGATTTCGCGTCGAATAAGGCAGGTGGTAGAAAAGTCTAACTCTTCTTCGTCAAATAAGTGTTCGATGAAATAACCTGACAAATCAAAAGTGCCTTCAATGATGCACTTTTCAGCAGGGTTGTAGAGTACTTTTGTATCGGCACGACTTCCCAAAAGGAGTCCAATTGCCCCCAACATAATGGATTTTCCTGCACCCGTTTCGCCCGTGATAATATTGAGCTGCGGGTCGGGAGTCAATTCCAACTGTTCGATTAAGGCATAATTTTTAATCAGCAGATGTGCAAGCATAAAGCAATCGGTTGAATCGCCGCGAAGTTAGTCAACTATTCAACAAAAAGGAATGGCTTTTGGGTGGGAAGTATTTAAAATGTAGCTGCTTGGTCGTAAATTACGGACTCTATTTGGGTAAAAGCTAAATTGTGGGCATGTTTGCGGAGGTCTTTGATGAAAATTATTTGATTTTCGATTTTCCAGCAATGCCCAAAAAAAGTTTGATTACTTTTCAAAATAACGTTTATCTCTCGATTGACGAGTTCGGAAGAACGCTCCGATAGGTCGGGTTGAAATATGCGAATAAGTCTTTTACTCATTATCTCAGTAATTTACGATACATTTCCGTTTTAGCAGGGTCGAGTTGAGACAGCATCGTAAATACTTTTTGCCTTTCTTCTTTGGTTCCTTCGGCCATGATTTTGTAGATTTCTTCTCCTTTGGCATCAAAAAAGGAGTTGATATAAACGGACGTCGGCATTGTCTTACTTACTTGTTGAATAGTCGTAAGGACATTCATGATTTGGCGACGGGCAGCCACAGGGTTTTCGGTGAATGTATCTAAACCCAATCGGTGGTAAGTATAGACCCCTTCCCGAAAAGGCAGCATTTGCTGATTCATCAGATTATCCACTAACCAAAAACGACTACGAACGTCACCGCTCGAACGCCAAGCGTTGGCTGCGCCAGGGCTGTTTTGGGCAATATTGACCAATTGAAAAGCCCGCTGAATGTAGGGATTACCTCCTTGTTTGCTAAATGAGTCGTAATCTACGGCCAAAATGATGTAGGCGTAAAAAGCTAATATCTGCGTCAATTCGTCGCTGTACGTGTTTTCGTTGAAGTACATCGGATTGCTCGGTAGGTAATTGAAATTGAAAAAACGATCTACGTAGTTGAGCAATACCGTCTCATAGTTGCTGCCATACACGGGGCGGGTAACTACCAATTGGGCTGTACCTTCATATACTCCCTGTGCTGGAGAGCGAATCAGGTTGATGTTGAGTTTGCAATTAATCCGTTCTTCAGGATTGAAATTATCATTGGTCCAACGACGTGCGTTCAGAAAGTCAGTAATGACATTTTTGAGTTGGTTTAGGTTGGCATTATCGGTGTTTTGCTGCGAGAATAACTGATTGTAATTGAGCATTACCGAGCAATTTAGCTCTTGAGCTGAAGCAGAAGAGGGCCTCGAATTAAAGTATAAAGTAATTATAATCA